>NZ_AOIG01000015.1:0-196621 GCF_000346635.1 Paenibacillus shenyangensis | reverse complement strand
TTAGTTTTAAAACACGCCCTAATATATCATATACGGAAACTGGAATCTAAAGCAGGTAATGACACATGAATTAACTTGCTTTTTTAGTTCTATATACGATTAAACCCAATAGGCTGGATTTGAAAAAAAACGGACCGGTCAGATGAAATATCCATCTGCCAGCCCGTTTGGGGTCTACCCTGTTATCTTTTTTCTTTAATCCTTGTGCAGCAGTTCTTCGCCGGCAATTCCCGGTTCAGTCATCTGATAAGGATCAAGAATAATATTCAATTCTTCCTCGGTCAGCACATTGTATAGCAGACAGAGTTCACGTACCGATTTGCCTGTCTGAATCGCCTCGCGGGCGATCCGGGACACCACTTCATAGCCCAGATGCGGATTCAGTGCCGTAATCATTCCGACGCTGCGCTCCACATACTGGCGGCAGTTGTCTACGTTCGCCTGGATACCGTCTACACAGTGCAAACGGAATACGGTGAAGCCCTGTTTCATAATCTCCAGTGATTGCAGCAGATTATAGACCAGTACCGGCTCCATTACGTTCAGTTCCAGCTGACCTGCTTCGGAAGCAAGACAGATCGTATTATCATTACCGATTACCTGAAAAGCAATCTGGTTGATCACTTCGCACATGACAGGATTGACTTTGCCCGGCATAATGGAAGATCCCGGCTGACGTGCAGGCAAGCTTAATTCATTCAGACCGGCATACGGTCCGGAAGCCATTAGTCGAATATCATTGGCGACTTTGGACATATTCATCATACAGATTTTTAGCGCTGCCGATACTTCGGTATACGCATCCGTATTCTGGGTAGCATCCACCAGATGATCCGAAGCGGTTACTTCGAATCCGCTGATCTCTGCCAGAATCTCGGCGACACGTGTAATATAACGACGATCTGCATTCAGACCAGTACCGACCGCTGTCGCCCCCATATTGATGTGTAGCAGGTTCTCGCGGGTCGCTTCTACACGACGGATATCGCGGCTCAGTACACGTGCATACGCCTGGAATTCCTGCCCCAGACGAATCGGCACCGCATCCTGCAGATGCGTACGTCCCATTTTGATTACCGTATCAAATTCATCAGCCTTGGTCTGGAAAGACTGCTGCAGTTCGCGCATGGCGACCAGCAACTTCTCAATCATGGACAGTGTAGCCAGATGGATGGCTGTTGGGAAAGCATCATTGGTAGACTGTGCCATATTGACATGGTTATTCGGACTGATGTCCACATAAGCGCCTTTTTCCTTGCCCATAATTTCCAGGGCCCGGTTAGCAATAACTTCATTGGTGTTCATATTAATCGAAGTGCCGGCGCCGCCCTGAATCGGATCGACGATAAATTGATCCAGCCACTGGCCTGCCAGAATCTCATCCGCCGCCTGTACGATAGCTTCCCCTTTGGGGCCATACAGACGCGACAGTTCCATATTGGCGAGCGCAGCTCCTTTTTTGACCATGGCCATCGCCCGGATCAACTCCGGATGCAGACGCTGACCGGTAATCGGAAAGTTCTCTACTGCCCGTAATGTTTGAATGCCGTAATACGCCTCGTCCGGAACTTCTTTGGTGCCCAGAAAATCCTTTTCTACTCTCACGATTCATTCCTCCGGCTAGCTAGACTATTGGTTTTATGGTTATGCCTTGCAACAGTCCTATTATACGTTTACTGATCGGAAGGTTCCAGTAGTATATCAAACTAATTTACCGTGCATTACTCTCATCCCACTGCAGATCAGTCAGAGCCTGCAGCGCACCGCCGACCATATTTTTCTCTTTTTTGGTTACTGCACGTTCCAGTTCATCATTTAGCAGTAATCTGGCTTGCTGCACCTGCTCTCTATTCGCAAAAATATCTGCAGGATTGGCAAACTGGGCCAAGGCGGTAATAACTACCTGCCGCTGTACACCATTCCCGTTCAGCCAGCGGATAACATCCTCAGCTAAAGGATTGGAAATAGCAAACAATTGATCCCAGCCATCATACGGATAGCTTACGCGCTTGCGCTCGCTCATCCACTCAATGACACGTCGGCTGCGAAATGGCTTCAGCCAGCAATTGGCGGTATACCCGTTCAGACGCTTCTGTGCTTCAGCCTGTTCCAATCTGGTCCATACCCTGTTTAATCCTTCCTCTTCCGGGAGACAGGAAGCTGTCAGATTTGCCAACACAGCAGAATTAATCCGTTCTTCCTCCGGCAATATCCATAAGCTTCTCACCCAATCTGCAGCATACTGACCGCTGATTGCCCCTGCATATTCCATCAGGCTGTTACGTATATCCTTTTCCTTTTCCTGTTCAATCCGCTTCATCCAGCTCTTAAATACATGGTTCGGATCATAGGATGCAAAAGCAGCCTGCAGCTCGGGATCGTCTTTTCCCCGAACTTCCGTATAACGAATCAGTAGCTGCAGATCGTTTCTGGCTTCTTCCAGTGTTAGATGCAGAAAATCATTTATCCAATTCTTCCACCGCTTTGCATGAGCACTATTTACATTAATACCAAAGTGATCGAGGAATGGTTCATACTGCCATGATTCTGCACCTATGCCGTACAAAGTGGTTACCCGATCCAGAAAATCCGTCAATGAACTGGCTAGCAGCTGGATTTCATTCGTCTCATGATACCAGTGAACAACTGCCGGATGCTCCGGATGACTCTCCAGATCAAGCATCAGCATATCTCCATTACCGGCAATATGAAAAGTAAGAAACCGTTTCTCTTCGTATATTGTTTCTTCCTGGAAATCCGGAAAATCCAGAACTTCCAAAGACCAGCCCAGATCACCTGCAGCACCAAACGGCACAAGCCTATTATCCATAATGGACCAAACGATAAATCCCTCCGAGCCACCTATCGTCAGCAATTCTTTTAATTCTCCGGGCAATGGTATACCTAGACGCTTTTCTGCGGTCGCAACCTGCTCTAATGTTGCCGTCGGCCTGATTATCATCACAGCATCAGCGCCTCTGGCCTGAAACGATTCGACGATCTGCTTCCACTGCCCATGCCAACTTTTCCATCGTTCATGTATTGTCATCCTCTCCATCCTCTCCTTATTTTTATGATCTTTATTCTTCTATGTTTACTTGTAAAAGCAGCTTGGTCGCTGTTCGGATAACTGGAATCCTGTAGTCACCAGAATGTATGAAATGAGGAATTATAGCTCCGGTAGCGACATTGGTCGCTATTTGTTCGATCAGAGCGTACCTTTTATTATAATACGTTCCCGCATTAAAGGAATTACGATTTCTTACCGTTCATGACCGTATTGTTACATTTGAACACTTTATATTTATAAAGTTGTCTTTGGGGCTTCAGCTTTTGCTTCTATCAACGTATTCTATGTTGCTCTACAGATTACGCATAATTCATAAAACCAAAAAGCCGCAGCATGAATCGCTGCGGCCTCACTTTGTGTCAGTTCAGATAGATACTCTCTATACATTAACGGGTATAGAAGGTTTCCAACTGGCGAATCACTTCATTCAGATCATGATCAATAATAGTCTGATGCTGCGGCATGGAGAACAGTGCCTGGATCGGAGCCGGGAATTCCTGCTCAATTTCGCACAGGATGATAGACTCGTCAAACTTGGCTGGATGCGCTGTTGCCAGCGTAATGCATACTTCCTCCGGTCCACTGCATTGCTCATAAGCAGCAATTCCGCAGGCGGTATGAGGGTCGAGCAGATAATCATACTCATTTTTGTATTTGATAATGGACTGCAGACAATCCTGATTCGAAGCTCCGTAAGCTGCAAAGTCGCGCTGTACATGCTCCAGATCTTCCTGGCTCAGCACAATTTTACCTTCCGTTTGCAGCGTGTGCATATAATCGGACACTTTAGCCGCATCTTCCTTGAGGAAATAATACAGATAACGTTCAAAGTTGCTCGCCACCTGAATATCCATGGATGGACTGTGTGTACTACGGAATTCACCTGGCTGGTATTCTCCTGTTCTCACAAAACGCTCCAGAATATTATTCTCGTTGGTAGCAATAATCAGCTTGTTAATTGGTAGTCCCATCTGGCGTGCCAGGAAACCCGAGAAAATATTGCCAAAGTTGCCGGAAGGTACGCTGATATTAATTTTGCGTTCACTGCTTTCATCCTGCGCCCGGAAATAGGCATAGAAGTAATACACGGTTTGTGCCAGAATACGCACGAAATTAATAGAATTGATCGCGCGCAGATGATGCTGCTTTTTGAATGTCAGATCGGCGAACAGATCCTTGATCATTTTTTGGCAATCATCAAAGTTTCCTTTAACCGACAGATTCAATACGTTACTGTCATCTACCGTCGTCATCTGCAGTTCCTGCACCTTGCTGACTTTGCCATGCGGATGCAGAATACAGATCTTGATACCTTCCTTGCCGCGCACACCCTGGATAGCAGCTGCTCCCGTATCACCGGAAGTTGCGCCCAGAATATGAATGATGTCTCCATTTTTGCGGGACATATAGGAATATAGCTCACCCATAAACTGCAGAGCCACATCTTTGAAAGCAAAAGTCGGTCCGTGGAACAGCTCCATAATATAGAGAGAATCACTGATCTTCTTCACTGGTGTTACCTCTGGATGACGGAAGTTGCTATAGCTGCGTTCTGCCAGTTCGCGCAGATCCGCTGCCGGAATCTCGTCATTCACATATCGTGCAAATATCTGCAAAAATAGTTCTACATAGCTTAGTGAACTCCATTCGCGAAGCTCCTCCGGCGAGATTACCGGTATCTGTTCAGGTATCATTAGACCGCCATCATCGGCCAGTCCCATTAATACTGTATCGATAAATCCTTTTGGCTCAACCTGTCCCCTGGTACTGATATATTTCATACATATCCCCCAATTGATTAATATTCAAGCCTGGATTCTGCAAAGTGTACGCTTCTGCAGATCTCTGCTATTCGTCGTCAAACACGTTACTTTCTATCATACCCTGTCACAGAGCTGCATCCAAGCATTAATTTACTAAAGTCATGCTGGTTTGCCCTTTTTTATTTGTTCAACATATTATCATAAATCACATCTTTTGTGATCTCCGAAATTTCTATCATTTATTTCAGCCTATTTTTCACCATTTGTTTCGGCACGTCTAAGTTATTTAGCAAATTTGCGTTTCACCCTGCTCTCACTCTTCATTAACAAATCCTCACAACCGATATAAACTAGGTAAATTCCGATTACACATAGAGAGGATAACAGCAGTGAAGAAACATAAAACGTGGAGTTATCTGGGATGTATGATTCTGGTTGCCGCCCTTTTCCTGAGTGCATGCTCCGGACAAAAGACAGCGGATACATCCGCCAGCAAACACAAATTAAAAGTTGGAATCGTCCTGTCGGATATTGGTCTCGGCGATCAGTCATTCAGTGACGGAGCATTCAAAGGCCTGATCAAGGCACGTGACGAAGGCGACATTCTGTTCGACTACAAGGAAATTGCTGATACAGGAACCTATGATGTAGGATTCGAACAGCTTGTAAATGAAGGCAGTGATATCATTATCGGCCTGGGCTACTCTGTCAAAGAAAGCCTGGAAGCCACAGCCAAAAAACATCCGGACCGTCAGTTCCTGCTAATCGATGAGAAATCGGAATTGGCGAACGTCGCATCCATTACATTCAAAGAAGAAGAAGGCAGTTTTCTCGCCGGCGCACTTGCCGCAATGGCCAGCAAATCCGGTCACCTGGGCTTCATCGGTGGTGTCGAATCTTCTTTACTTCATAAATTCCAGATCGGTTACGAACAGGGCGCTCGCGCTATTAACCCAAATACCAGCTTCTCGGTCAATTACACCGGTGATTTTGGCAAAGCTGAATTAGGAGCAACTGCTGCCAGAGAAATGATCACCCGTGACAATGCAGATGTCATCTATACTGTTGCTGGATTGACCGGCGTCGGCGGACTGCAGGAAGCTCAAAAACAGGGCAAATACTCTATCGGTGTCGATAGCGACCAGTTCTTCCTTGCCGAGAAATCCGTAATTGCATCCATGGTCAAAAATATTGATGTAGCCATCTACAATGCACTGCAGACGTACATGAAGAGCAATGCTTCATTCCCGGAAAAGGACATGGTGTTTGGACTTCAGGATGGCGGTGTGGGTCTGACCCAGATTCATCTGCTGGAACTGACCAAGGAACAGCAGGCACAGCTGGAAGAGCTGCAGCAAAAACTGATCTCGGGCGAAATTAAAATTAATATCCCGACTTCCTGAACCCCGAGCTGAATCCGGACCAACGGCTTTATCTACGTCATACAACGACTATTATTGACTGAACCACGCGTTTGACAATCAGACGCCGTAAATGGAGGCTAATATGAAACTACAAGGCAAATTGGTGCTGAATGCGATGATATCGCTGGTCGCCTCACTGGTGCTGGTGGGTTATATCATTTTCCAGCTGCTAAGCATTAATTCCCAAAATAATAATCTGGTACCGGCCATGCTGGATGTTCAGCAGCTGGACGGAGACCTCGTACAGACCGGACAAGCACTGAGCAATTTCTCTTTTTCCATGTCTGCGAGTAATAAGGCACTGGTAACAGAACAGCTGCAAAAAATCCAGACAACGATTGATACCCTGTCCAATGGCATGCTGCAGGATCCGGCAGAACAAAAATTGCTGGCAGCAGCCAAAACCAAATTCCAAAAACTAAGCGAGGAATCTGCCACTGCCATGAATAATATGGACAGCGCAGAAGCCAAACGCCAGAGTATCCGCATAGAAGGTATTCAAAATGATGTATATATGCTGGATCAGCTGACCAAAGCCGGTTATAGCGAATACACCAAAGATCTGACCAACAGTATCAAAATGACCTGGCAGATTGCAGTTGCCGGAGCGATCCTGCTGTTAATCGCAGTAGGCTGGTTCAATACCCATACTGCCCGCCAGCTTGCCAAGCGTGCCCATGTCCTGAATGCTGCTGCGCAGCGAATCGCGGATGGAGATCTGACCGTAGAGCTGGCTCCAACCAAGGGCAAAGACGAACTTGATGAGCTAAATGCTTCTTTCCGCCAGATGATTGGCAATCTGCGCAGTATTGTCGGCTCGATCGGACATGCAGGTAATCGCGTAGATGATATGGCCCAGGATATTGATCGCAGCAATGATCGTATGCAGGAAATGGTCAATCAGGTTGCCATATCGGTAGAAGAACTGGCGATCGGCAGCCAGAAAGTAGCCGAAGACCTCAGTGTAACTGTATCTGTTGTTGATGAGATGCAGCACAAGTTCCAGGCCAACCTGGAAACTACTGCAGAATCGGCCATTTACAGTGAAGGTGCGATTCAATCCATTGAACACGGCAGCAGCCAGATGAAAGAACAGCTGCACCTCGTATCCAGCAACCGCGCTGCCATGGCCGAAGTAGCCCAGACGGTAAGTGCTCTGGAAACGAACGCCGCCGAGATCGCCAGCATGACCAGGCTCGTATCCGAGATCGCTTCGCAAACCAACCTGCTGTCATTGAATGCTTCGATTGAAGCAGCACGTGCCGGTGAAGCCGGTCAGGGATTTGCCGTTGTCGCCGGAGAAGTGAAAAAACTGGCTGATCAATCGGTAACAGCCGCCAGCCAGATTTTCAAAGCTGTCGATTCGATTACATCTGCTGTAAGCCAGGTACAGGCTTCGGTCTCCCAAAGCCTCACACTGTTCCAACAGCAGGAACAGGCGACTGCGTCGACTGATGCATCTTTTGCCGAGATTAGTGAACAGGTGAAGCAGATTGCCAGTCAGGTGAACAAGCTCGCCCAGGATATGCAGACATCCCATGAACTGAGCAACCAGGTTCAGCAGGCTATTGAAAATATCAGCGCCATCACCGAACAATCGGCTGCAGGTAGCCAGGAGATTACTGCTTCCACCGTAGAACAGCAAAATGCATTCCGTCAGTCCGGCGAAAAAGTCAAAATGCTGCGCCAGATTCGTCAGGAAATGCAGCATGAGCTGGATCGCTTCCATATGGACGCTTCCACCTTGCCTGCTGCTTCGAACAGTGCAGCAGATAACACTTCGCCATCTATCTCCACAGCTTCTGCATTACAAGATTAATTTTCGTTTATCCACCATAAGCATGATAATGTATGACTCACAGCCTATGTGAAAGTAATCTATGTCTCAGACAAAAAGCCGCTCCGGAAATAACCGGGCGGCTTTTTGCTATCCTCTATGATGTGGCCAAGACTTCTCGCTCAACAGAAACTGCTTGCAGACAAACACTGCTCGGTATCATTCAACCAGCTAGTGTATCTATATTCGTACTCTTGTTTATCCTCATATCAAGTTGATCCAAACTACATTCAGCCACCGATATGAGACATTTCTACCCGTGGTCCATCCTGACTGCGGACGCTGGAGCTGCTTCCACGCTCTACCGAGTACTGGTCATGGCGATTACTCCAGATTCCGGCTACAGCATGGGCAACTTCTTCGTCCGTTTGACCGGAGCGCAGCAGTGCCCGCAGATCATGTCCTTTGGTCGCAAACAGGCATGTGTACAACTTGCCTTCGGCAGACAAGCGAGCCCGTGTACAGGTAGAACAGAATGCCTCGGTTACAGAGGAAATAAAACCTACTTCTCCCTTGCCATCGACGAACCGGTAACGCGTGGCTACTTCGCCCTCATAATTCGGTGCAATCGGTTCCAGTGGCCAGTGAGCACCGATCTTGTCCAGTAGCTCCTGCTTGCTGACCACATGCTGCCTGTTCCATCCATTCGTATTTCCTACATCCATATATTCAACCATTCGCAAAATATGACCACGCTCACGGAAATATTCCACCATAGGTACCACAGCTTCTTCGTTGAATCCTTTTTGAACGACCATATTCACTTTGACCTGCAATCCTGCAGCTGCAGCTGCATCAATCCCATTCAGTACAGGCTGTACCCGGCTGCGTCCGCCGTTCATTTTCAGGAACAGATCATCTTCCAGGCTATCCAGACTGACCGTGATCCGGTGCAGACCTGCTTCTTTTAGAGCAGCAGCTTTGCGGGCGAGCAGACTGCCGTTGGTCGTCAGAGATAGATCCTCAATATCAAGAGCGGACAGACGCTGGATAATGCTCACCAGATCTTTACGCAGTAACGGTTCTCCGCCGGTAATACGCAGTTTTCTGGTTCCCATGCCGACGAAAATGGCTGCAATTCGGCCAATTTCCTGCTCGCTTAGCATATGTTCATCAGGCAAAAAGGCATAATCTTTGCCGAATATTTCTTCAGGCATACAATATCGGCAGCGGAAATTGCAGCGATCTGTGACAGAGATCCGTAAGTCTCTTAATATACGGTTATGCTGGTCATAGGCTGTCATCGTATCTCCTCCAATCATCGCTTGCTTCCTGTTTAATCCAACAAGGGTGGAAAAGCTGCTTTATTTCATGCAGCCTGCCCCTATTGTTCCTTTTAGAATAGCATAGAGTTTTGCGCTTTGTCCGCATATTCCCGGATTCTTTGTGGGTGTGTATAGATATTGCAGCTGTCTTCCCGCACAAAACCAACTGTCGTGATTCCCAAATGATCAGCCAGGTCCAGAGCCAGCGCAGTAGGCGCAGATTTGGACAAAATAACTTCGCAGCCAATCTTGGATACTTTGGTCAGAATCTCGGAAGAAATACGCCCGCTAAAAACAATAATTTTGCCCTTCATGCTCATCTGATGCCGAAGACACCAGCCATAGATTTTATCCAGCGCATTATGACGTCCAATATCACTGCGGCTGAGTAAAATACGATCCGGTTCACACAGTGCAGCTGTATGCACACCACCGGTTCGTTGAAACAGCTCTGCCGATTGCTGAACTGCATCCATCAGCTGAAAGCACTGCTCGAAAGATACACGTACATGAATCTCTTCCATTCTCTTCGCTGTACGAGCATCATTAAAAAAAACAAAGCCCTGCCGGCTTGTTCCACAGCAGGAAGTAATATAACGTTTGGTGAATAGCTGACGATGCTTGGGATTCCAGCGATCCATACGTACATGTACATAACCCTGCTGCTCCTGTATCCATAACTCCTGAATATCATTGTACTGCTGAATGACCCCTTCCGAAGCCAGAAAACCTATTGTCATATCTTCGATATATTCAGGTGTACAGACCAAGGTTACAAACTCTTCCCCATTAACTTTGATCGTTACCGGCTGTTCGGATACAACAATATCCGGCTCTTCGGTGAATTGCCCCCGTTGATAGCGGACAATACTGCGCTGCTGCTCTATGTTATAGTCCATAATCTCATCCCTGTTCGCTGTTTTTTGAGGAGGTCTAACAGAGCCATCCTGCGCGGCCTACTGTAATATCGGTAAACCAAACCAGTGATTTCGAACCTTAACGATGATGATTATATGCAAGAAGTCTCAAACTTGGATGTCTTTCCTGCCCTCACTGCTGCCTGAATGTGCCAAATCAGAAAACAATAATAAATAGATCAGGTAGATATTCATATAGCAAATAGCAAAAAAAGCTGACGCTCAGGGGAGGGCGTCAGCTTTTTATATCAACTGTCCAATCGGTATTTGGCAGATACTAATTGGACAAGGGATTGTTGGCCGATCTAAAGGGGGTACTTCTGGTCAGCTTCTTACTTTTGTGGAACAGTCAGTTGGTATCCAGCAGGCAGCAGGTTGTTGGCAGCAACCAGTTCGTCTACAGTGATACCGTATTGAGCAGCAATTTCAGTCAGGCTGGCACCTTGTGGAACAACAACAGTGATTGGGGATTTAGCATCTGTGTTTTCTGTAGCAGCAGGTGTAGTTGTTGCTGGTTGTTCCGGTGTAGTGCTTTCTTCATTTTGACTACCGAACAATTTGTTGAATTGAGCTTCCTGTGCAGCTACGAATGCAGCGTTGTTAGCACGGTTCTCTTCTCTGTCTTTGCGTTTCTCGTGGCCGGACTGGCTATCTGTTGCGGCAAAAGCATGGCTGCCTCCGATTGGTGCTACAACGGCAACTGCTCCCAGACTGGCTGCTAAAGCGGTGGACAACATTACTTTTTGAAATTTACTGTTCATTTTGAATTGCTCCTCTTTTTTAATTTAATATAATAATCTTCTTTAATAAAGTGATAAACATTTACTTCGTAACCTTATGAACTAAATATACCATCAATTAAAGAAGATTGCAACCCTATTTAAATATATTTTTATTATATTGGACAAAATTAATTATCATACTATATTGGTAACCAACCTAACTATATTCTAAACACTAATTTTACAAATTACAAATATTATTAGTGATCAATCAATAATTGAATTACGCTATTTCTTTATCGACTGTTCTATACTACCTGATTCTTCTTATTATTCTGGAGACATTGAATCGTATTTTTAATTCCGGTCTCATAAGGAGTAGTCGGTACTTCTCCGATATAATGTTCATATTTGGCACCACTGAGTATTAAAGGCTGACGAGTCAGATACAGCATCTCTACTATTTCTTTGAGTACAGGTTGAAATATACCGGTCAGTGACAGTGTAATCTTACCCATAGCAATGACTGGTCTGGATGTTCCGGCTGCTTCCTGTGCGATGTGAATAAATTCCTTGCCTGCAATAGCTCCAGCACTTGGTATATGCCAGTTCTGCCCATAAGCCTGTTTTCTACATGCCAGTTCTACGATCATAACAGCAGCATCCGGCAAATACATATACTCACGGGGCACGCTCTTATTTCCAATAAAAAAGGCGGGCTGACCGAAAGCAATACTTTTGAGTGTAGATCCCAGATATGAAGCCTCATTCGCGGTAGGACCATAATAATCCGGCAGACGTACAATCATCGCTTGCATGGCCGACCAACGGGAATCAAAAACCAGTTGTTCGAATTTCAATTTAACCTTTCCTTTACGGGTAATGGGCTGTTTGGGATAATTCTCATCCACCGGCTGCTGATCGCGGCTCGGACTATAGGGATAAATACCATCTACAGCGACCACCCGAATACCCAGGCGTTCGGCAGCCGACAAGACGGACATACCCATTGGCAGCAGCTTCTTCTCCATTTCATGATAAGGAACCGAAGCACAGTGGAAAATCACTTCTGCTCCCTCTGCTGCCCGATATACATCTTCTGTACGGAATACATCGCCTTCATGCAGTTGCAGATGATCCGGATTGTCCAGCTCCGCCGATAGCTGTTTGAGCTTGCTTATGGATCGGCCAAATGCTATAACGGTTGTTCCCCGTTTGAGCAGTTCCATTACGATAGCTTTACCTGTCCCTCCTGTCGCACCGAGAACAACAGCCTGATGTATTGAAGTAGATGGATACAAGAATTTAGTTTCATTTTGTCTTCGTGTCGAGAGGTTCTGTTCTAATGAGACAGAGAATGATGGGTTCATTTCTTTGTAATTTGCGCACATGATTATCTTTCCCTTCTTATTGTTAGTGATTGATCAATTACTAATTGTTAAAAAAGATGGTTTACATCTTATTTCAATCATTCAGGTGGATGGCTGGATTCTTTTCGCTTGCAACTGCAGCGTTTAAGAATAGAGCCATCCCAGTTAGTTTCTAATCTTCCATTTTCATCAGTTCCGGCAGATTCAGGGACATAGAGATATTACAAAGCATTCCTCTGGCAAGGAATAATAGCGTTCGCTCCAAAGGGCGCTCCATGCCTGCCTTTTCAAAAGCCCGATAGACCATCTCATGAATTTCATGAAAACGGCGCTGCATAACTTCGGCAATTGCAGGCTCCTGAATAGTCTGTGCCTGCATCTGCAAAATGATCTCATTGCGATGGGCATTCATGATATCTGCATAAGCTGCAATTAACTGCCGTTCCAACTCTTCATCAGAAGCCGAAGTAACGATGGCCTGGAAAGCTTCGATGATACGTGTCCAGGAAGCTTCCAGGGCTTCAACCAACAATTTTTCCTTGGTTGAGAAAAACCGGAATACATAGGGCTGGGAAATCTCTGCCCGTTCGGCAACCTGAGCAGTCGTCGCGCGATAATAGCCCTGCTCTGCGAATACTTCTATGGCTGCAGCTATAATTTCATTTTTGCGGTTCACAGATGTACTACTCTTTTTCATATTATCCTCCATCATTAGACGATCTATCCTATTCATAGCCAGTTCTTTTAATTAGTGATTGATCAATTACTAATAATATAAATTACTTTTGCTGTTGATGCAAGGCATATTTCTTATTTTCTTTTATTTTTATTATTCAAGTATTGGCGACTTCTCTGTCACCAGGTGTACTGATTTGCAAAAAATGCTACAATACGTAAGGTATGTTACTTGGAAACACAGCATCAGCAGATACGATAATAATGACTGATAGGTATATGATGGAAAGCGAGGAATTCAATTCTATGATTATTAAACCAAGAACCCGAGGATTTATCTGTACGACTGCTCATCCGGACGGCTGTGCCCGTCAGGTTCAGGAACAGATTGAATATGTACAATCCCAGCCGAAAATTCAAGGACCGCGTAACGTGCTCGTTATCGGTGCATCCACCGGATACGGACTGTCTGCACGCGTTGTTGCTGCTTTTGGTGCAGGGGCGAATACGATTGGTGTCTACCGTGATGGCGGCTCTGTCAAAGGCCGTACAGCTTCTGCAGGCTGGTACAACTCTGCCGCTTTCGAAAAGGCTGCACAGGAAGCAGGCTTGAAGTCTCTAAGCGTAATTGGCGATGCCTTTACCAATGAATTAAAAGCCAGCACGATTGAAGCGATCCGTCAGGAATTCGGCAAAGTCGATATGGTTATCTATAGTGTGGCTGCACCTCGTCGCACCGATCCAAATACCGGCGAGACCTATACTTCCACATTGAAGCCTATCGGTGAGACCTACACGAACAAAACGGTTAATTTCCATACCGGCGAAGTGACAGATATCAGCATCGAACCTGCTTCCGAAGAAGAGATCGAAGCAACCGTACGCGTTATGGGCGGCGATGACTGGCAGTCCTGGATGGATCAGCTGAGTGCTGCAGACGTCCTTACTGACGATGTAGTGACTGTAGCCTTTTCCTATATTGGCTCGAATATCACCCAGGCGATCTATCGTCAAGGCTCTATCGGCCGTGCCAAAGATCATCTGGAAGCGACTGCACGTCATATGAATGAACAATTTGGCGTTAAAGGCGGCCGTGCGTATGTAGCGGTATGTAAAGCACTGGTAACCCAGTCCAGCTCCGCGATTCCGGTTGTTCCGCTCTATATGTCTGCCCTGTACAAAGTCATGAAAGAAAAAGAACTGCATGAAGGCTGCATTGAACAAATGTACCGGATGTATGCGGAACGTCTCTATATGGAAGGCGATACGCCTGTCGATGAGAAGCAGCGTCTGCGTCTGGATGACTGGGAGATGCGCGAAGATGTCCAAGCGGAAGTATCCCGTATCTGGAACGAGATCAGCACGGACAATGTATATGAATTGACTGATCTGGAAGGCTATCGCAGCGAGTTCTTCCAATTGTTTGGCTTTGAGACCGAGGGTGTCGATTATGAAGCAGATGTCGATCCGGATGTAAAAGTGCCTAACTCCCGCTAAAGATAAGTTAACTGTTCCAACAGTTTAATTTAATCAAAAAAGCACGTGCTCCGTTTACAGGAGACGTGCTTTTTTTGGATATAGCGGAATTTGTAGGGTATGCATAATGGAATTGTACAGTATACATAGTAATTTGTTTTATTCGAACGAATGCATATGCCACTTTTGAAATTTGAAATTATACTTTGAAACGGTGTACGAGTACTTGCAGCTCTTCTGCCAGGTCGGTCAGGGAAGCAGCGGAGTACATAATCTCTTCACTCGATGCCAGCTGCTCTTCGGTAGCTGCTGCAATTTCCTGCGTGCTGCCTGAAATGTCGCGTGTGCCCTGGTTAACCTGATTCATCGCGTGAGAAGATTCGGTAAAGTCATGATTCATCTGAACGGTATGCTGGGCAATCTCGCTGGTTTTGCCGGAAATATCTTCAACCGCCTGCAGAATACGGGTAAACTGCTCGACTGTAGAGCGGGTAACTTCACTGCCTGCAGCGACATCGGCTTTGACCGTCTTGATGGCGCCAAGCGTAGACTGGGTCTCGGTCTGAATACGGGTAACCAGGTCTTTGATCTGCTGTGTGGCGGCAGCAGATTGTTCAGCCAGCTTGCGCACTTCATCGGCAACAACGGCAAATCCTTTGCCATGTTCACCGGCGCGGGCAGCTTCGATCGCTGCATTGAGGGCCAGTAGATTCGTCTGTGCAGATACTTCATTGATCAGTGTGGTCATCGCATCGATCTGACTGGCATGAGTAGCCAGCACAGATACGCTCTGATCCGCCTGATCAACAGATTGATGAATCGAGTGCATCTGGTCACCCACCTGACGAATCGAATGGGATCCCTCTTCAGCCTGCTGACGCATCATATTGGAGAAGTCTGCCATATCGGTAGCATTAACAGAAATCGTCGATAATTTATCCAGCGAGTTCTGAAGGGTCTCACTGGTACGATCCAGTTCGCGTGTCTGACGACCAGCCTGATCGGCAATCACCTGCATGGATTCGGCTACCTGCTGTGAAGTCGCTTTGGACTGGCCTGCACTGGCAGAGAATTCTTCAGCTGATGCAGCAACCATTTCGGAAGAAGCACCAATCTGGCTAACAATATCCCGCAGAGAAGCGACGAATTTGTTGAAGCTTCCTGCCAGTATACCAAACTCGTCTTTTTGCTTGATATCTATCTGCTGAGTCAAATCTGCTTCGCCTTCGGCAATATCCATCATCTGCTTGTTCAGCAGATTGAGCGGCTTCAGAATCGAACGCAGCAGGATAATGCCCAGTATGATCCCTACTACAGAAGCAGCAATCGTCACAATCAGCAGAATAAGATTGCTCATTTTCGCTTGTTGATCATTATGGGTTTTCAATTGACTAACATCATTAGCAAGTGTATTGACCAGCGTGTCGACAGCCGGAGTGAGCACTTCCTTGCGCAGTGTGCGCTCTTCTCCAAAGTGCAGTGAAGTGGCGGCCTGTTCATCCTGTGCACGCAGAGCAACCATTTTCTCGTTCATGGCAATAGCCTGGGTAAGAGTATCGTTTAATTTTTGTACAGAAGCCACATAATCCTGACCATAAGGTGACTGCTGAATCGTTGTCAGTGTTGCCTGAATATTCTGGATTTTTTCTTTCATACCATCTACATAATCCTGTTCGCCGTTCAATAGATAACCACGTTCGTCATTGGATAGTCCCGAGAGCAGGAATTCCAGCTGCTTGGTCTGCTCCTGCAGTTCCATTTTCCCCTGCAGCTCGCTGCTTTGTTTAACAGACTGTGCAATAGTGCTAACGGACAGTGCACCGCTGCCCAGAATTGAAATAATGAGTATAGATAAAATTAGTATTAGTCTTGTTTTAACCTTCATTTTGCGTTCCCCCGAATTGTTGATCTGTAACTAACTTTATTATCGGGTTTTTCACAATATAATTTAGCTAAACATTTTGGTGTAATACGACTAAATACCCATTTATATCCATATTATTCATTGATATTGGATATGAATCCATAGAACTATATTAGGGAAATAAGAACCATATGTATGCATATTCATTTTATTTCACACATCAACGTTCTATTTCGTTGTTATGAGAATTATATAGCTGTTATGTATGCTATTTCATATTATTGCTGATTTGTATTGAATTTCAATAATTCGTAACTTTATGAGCAGATTTTTATTCTTTTATACGCTATATTTAAATTATTAAAATTCTTGTTATTTCATGTAAAGGAAATGCACTGTATTCCTTATGGGTGAGGTAATGAATAGGAGGAAATGCAACAATGTTCAAAAATGCAATGTCACTGCTACGGATCGTTGGTAATGTGGAAGCGTTATCCTACTTGCTGTTGGTATTGGTAGCCATGCCGCTTAAATATTTGGCTGATCAACCATTAATGGTTACTTATGTGGGTATGATTCATGGTGTACTGTTCGTCAGTTATGCTGCTGTTATCGCTCTTACGCTGATTATTCGCAAATTGACTTTCAAGCAAGCTGTACTCGCTATGGTTGCCTCTATGTTGCCTTTTGGTCCCTTTGTATTCGACCGTTATCTAAAACGCCAGGAACCCTCCCTTGTGCCGGAAACTCGCATTCAAAAAGGATAAGCATGGGGCACGCTACATAATTATTCATTTACGGCTATGTACGCATAGCCGTTTTTGCATGTTCTGTGTACAATGGGGAAATAAGAATTATACATAATAGAATCACAGGAGGCCAGGGATGCAAGTTGATGTTAAAACACAATCTCAGCCTGCTGAAGAATCCGTGTCCATGATCGCTCGTCTGCTTTCTCCGGTTCGGCAGTCACGGGCTTTTACTTTTTTATGGATTGGGCAGCTGATCGCCATGCTGGGCAGTTCGGTTACGATGATTATTTTGCCAATTGTCGTCTACAATCTCACCGGTTCTTCTACGATTATGGGATTGGCAATGACTATTTATATTTTACCTAATGTACTGGTGCTTCCCGTATCTGGCTGGATTGTGGATCATACGGACAGGGTCCGGCTTATCCTATTTACCAATACCGTACGATTCGCAGTAATGCTGACAGGCGCTATACTGATTTTTACCGATCAGCTGACTCTGCCCCGTCTATATATCGGACTGGCTTTGTATGGATTGATGGATGGGATTTTCAATCCGGCTTATGCGGCGCTTCGTGCAGAGATATTTACGCCGGATATTCGTAACGCTGCCAATGCGCTGACACAGATGAGCATACAGGGAGTACGCCTGCTTGGTCCTTCCCTTGGAGGATTACTGGTTACATTCACTTCTCCGGGCAGCGGCTTCGCCCTGGATTCGCTTACTTATCTAATTTCACTGTTTTGCTTTATCATGCTGGGCCGTCATTTTGTATCCAGTCGACGCTCTATCACAGCCAGACCACTGTCAACAGCTGCTGAGAATGATCTTGCAGGGCATCCCCACGCCCGTTTCTCGATCTGGAGAGATCTGATGGAAGGGGTCTGGATTCTGAAAAAATTCCCATGGCTGTGGATTACAATCGTTATCTTCTCCCTGCTGAATATTTGCTATCAGGGAATTATTGCAGTAATGGTTCCATGGCTGTTCAAAGTCCATTATCAGCTGACACCCCTGTTGTACGGACTAGCGATGGCAGCGACCGGCGTCGGGGCTATTATCGGTGCACTGATCTTCGGTTCACGAGTATACTGGCGACGGCGTGGATGGATAGGCTATGGCGGAGCATTATTGAGCGGAATCGCATTATTTCTATTATCCGTGATTACGTGGGCACCGGGTCTAATTATGATAATGATGCTGGAAGGATTCGGGCTGATGATGTTTGCACTTGTATGGGAGACAAGCCTGCAGGAAATGGTACCGACAGAAAGCTTCGGACGGGTAGTCAGCCTGGATATGCTGGGCTCTTTTGCACTGCTGCCGGTCGGTTATCTGCTGATCGGATGGCTGGCAGATCAGGTTGGAGGTATCTTCACAATCGGGCTGTTTGCTGCTGCAGGGATACTGCTTGTTATACTGGGATTATGTATACCTGCTGTTCGGCGATTTGATTAACAGCATCTATAGCATGCAGCTGCCATAGTAAAGGGCATAAAAAAAGAAGCATCATCCCGTAGAATCCGCTTCTTGTGTTTAATTTTTTGCATCCGTTCCTGCTTGCTCGGGGTAACTCTTGTA
Organism: Paenibacillus shenyangensis; assembly: GCF_000346635.1. Classification (NCBI taxonomy): domain Bacteria; kingdom Bacillati; phylum Bacillota; class Bacilli; order Caryophanales; family Paenibacillaceae; genus Paenibacillus; species Paenibacillus shenyangensis. Next base: position 177,904 of record NZ_AOIG01000015.1, on the reverse strand, counting down.
TGCTGCGAGATCGCTGCATATTCCTGATTGGATCTGCGTTCCAAAGTTGGTGCTATACTGCCGCTTCGCAGTGCTTTACGAGCTGCCTTTTGTGTCTGTGTACGTGCCATTTCTATTCACTCCCAGGATTATAATTATGAAGTAACTCTTTTTATTTTACCACTTCTATCCTGAATATCCCAGCTTTTGATACAAAAGCTGCTGCCCTATAGGACAGCAGCTCTTTTTTATTTATCGATAATCAGAAATCAGGAATTCAGTGTAATGGTCTTGCCTTCAGCTTGGGACTGGAATGCAGCCAAAATTACATTCAGGGAACGACGACCTTCTTCACCGGAGATAATCGGCGCTGTACCTGTCTGAATACAGCTGACAAATTCGTCCATTACGCCGCTCGCTACCTGCTTCTCGTTGGTAGCAATCTCACCGATCTGGTAGCGCTCGATTGTACCGTTGCGAAGTTCTACGATAACCTGATCCACTGGATCGGTACCGATCTTCATAACGCCATTCTCGCACCAGAGTACAGTACCGTTATCTTCACCACGATAGGATGTCCAGCTTGCTACGAGAGAACCGATAGCTCCACTGGCCATGCGCAGCAGACAGATGGCATTATCATCCACATCCGTATCGGTTTTATCAAGAGTTCCAATAAATGCGCTTACGTTAACAACTTCATCATCCAGCAGCCAGCGGATCATATCCGACTTATGTACGCCCAGATCACCCATTGCGCCCATTACGGCTTCGCCTTTACGGAAGAACCAGCTGTTCTTGCCATCAATACTCCAACCTTCCGGACCAGCATGACCAAACGCTGTACGAAAAGTAAGAACGCGGCCCAAATGACCCTGTTTCAGGATTTCCTTGGCTTTGATATGCGGAGGCATCAGACGCTGATTATGTGCAACCATCAGGAACACATTATTTTGCTCAGCTGCCGCGATCATCTCCAGTGCTTCTTCATCCGATACCGCCATTGGCTTCTCGACGAGTACATGCGCACCTGCTTTGGATGCGGCAATGGCTACTTCGGCATGCAGTGCATTCGGTGTGCATACGCTTACAGCATCGAACCCACCAGCCGCCAATAATTCTTTATAATCGGTATAGGCTTTGGCATTGTACAAATCTGCATAGCCCTGTGCTCTCTCCAGTACCGGATCAGCAAAAGCAACCAGCTCTACATCCGGGTTCGCTGCATATTCCGGAATGTGACGACGTTCCGAGATGCTTCCGCATCCGACTACTGCTACTCTGACTTTACCCATGAATCCCATTCCTCCTAGAATTGAAGTGAAGTGCTCAACAGTTATCTTATCGAATTCCTGCCTATTAATCCAGCACCTGGGGAATAATTACCCAAATTTAGATAAGTCAGACGAAGATTTACTATTATAGAGAACCAGAAAATAAAGGTTCGGCTCCCACTTTATTTCGATATATAACAAAAAGCAACCCCTTCCAGGCGGTACTGGTAGAAGTTGCTGAATAGTTCATCTATACGTGGTTCACTCGTATCCTATTAACAGAAAGCGCATAAATTCAATCATTATACGATGCTGGCATAGGCCCATATAACGCCTGCATATCTCTATTGCTTAAATATCTTCACCGCTAATTCGATTCATAAACTGCTGTGCACGAGCACTCTGCGGATGGTTGATAACCTGATCGGGAGGCCCCTGTTCGATAATATGCCCACCATCCATCAGGATAACATGATCGGCTACATCGGCAGCAAACTTCATCTCGTGAGTAACAATTACCATTGTGCGCCCTTCCAGTGCCAACTGCTTGATTACACGCAGCACCTCACCAACCAGCTCGGGATCAAGTGCAGAGGTAGGTTCATCGAACAGCAATACATCCGGCTCTATTGCCATCGCACGGGCAATACCGACACGCTGCTGCTGTCCACCGGAGAGCTGATGAGGATAATAACTCCCCCGATCTCCAAGCCCTACTTTTTCCAGCAGAGCCTGTGCTGTTTTGAACGCCTGGGCTTTGTCTTTTTTCTGCACGACGACAGGGCCTTCCATAATGTTATCCATTACATTTTTGTGCGGGAACAGATTATAGGATTGGAATACCATACCGGTATGCTTGCGCAGCTCGGTCACTTCACGGCTGGAAATTTTGCGTCCCGGTTGAAAATCCAGCTCCCGATCACTTAGCTTCATTGTTCCCTGATCCGGCATCTCCAGCAGATTGATGCAACGAAGCAGAGTTGTTTTCCCTGAACCGGAAGGTCCAATAATCGCCAGTACTTTTCCTTTTTCCAGATTCACATCAATTCCCTTGAGCACTTCCAGGGAACCAAATGCTTTGTGCAAATTGCGAATCTCCAGCATCATCGTTGAATCACTCCTTTGCCTCAAAATAGAAAGATGACTAGTTTATTCATCATGATTGGAATTGAACGTAATCAGCTGGAAAGTGAACGACCCAGCCGTTTCTCCAGATAGCTCTGCAGTACAAACAGTACCGAGGTGAAAATCAGATAAATGACAGCTGCTTCCGCATATAAAATCAATGCTTCATACGTGCGCGCTACGACCTGCTGCGATTTGTAGAACAGCTCAATATACGTAATACTGGAAGCCAGTGAAGTATCCTTAACCAGTCCGATAAAAGAGTTCGCCAGCGGCGGTACCGATACACGGGCGGCCTGCGGCAAAATGACCCGGCGCAGCGCCTGACCGCGTGTCATCCCTATCGAATACGCTGCTTCCCACTGTCCTTTGGGTACGGACTGGATAGCGGAGCGTACAATCTCCGAACCGTAAGCTCCTACACTCAGTGAGAAACCGATCAGGGCTGCCACAAAAGCAGGCAGAATGATACCAATCGTCGGCAGACCATAAAAGATAATAAACAGCTGTACGAGCAGTGGTGTTCCCCGGATAATCCATACATATGCACGGGCAATAAATTTCAGAATACGTACGCCGGAGATTTGCGCCAGCGCGGTCAGCACAGCCAGTAGCAATCCGATAGCAAAAGAACTAATCGCCAGCGGGAGGGTGTACTTCAGTGCGGCTTCAAATAAAGGCCAGAAGGAGTCGAGTACAATTTGGATCTGGCGGTCATTCATCGCTATTCCTCCTCAGAGTAAAGTGTAATTTCATATATTCCGATCGGTTTACAAGACTTCTCATAAAAACACAATATCTTGACGTCCTATGGGAGCGTCAAGATATTGTGCTGCAACAGGCTGAACGGCAGTAAGCCGTTCACTGTTCGTTATCAATTATTTGGATACATCTTCACCAAAGTACTTTTTGGAGATTTCCAGATAAGTACCGTCTGATTTCATCTCTTGCAGCGCTTTGTTTACAGCGTCTACCAGATCCTGACTGCTCTTATTGAAAATCGCTGCGCTCTGGGAAGCATCATCCTGCTCGGCTACCACTTTGATCGGTGAATCCGGCTGCTGCTTTTTCATATCCAGATAGGACAGATTGTCATTAACTGTTGCATCTGCACGTCCGGATGCCAGCAATTGTACAGCTTGTGGGAATCCATCAGCTGCTACCAGTTCTGCACCATTTTGCTCGGCAATTTTACCGAAGTTACTGGTCAGGGACTGAGCGGATTTTTTGCCTTTCAGATCAGCAAAGGTTTTGATATCCGTATTGTCGTCACGTACAATCAGTACGCCTTTGGAAGTGATGTAGGGATCAGAGAACAGATATTTTTCTTTACGTTCAGGAGTTACGCCTACTTCATTGAATACTGTATCAAAACGATTAGCATCCAGACCGGCAATCATACCGTCCCATTTGGCTTCAACGAATTCAGGCTCTACGCCCAGACGTTTGCTCACTTCTGTAGCAATATCTACATCGAATCCAGTCAGCTTGCCACTCTCATCATGGAAAGTAAACGGAGCATACGTACCTTCTGTACCAATGCGCAGCTTACCGCTGGCTTTAACGGATTCCAGTGTTGGACCGCCAGAAGAAGAAGGCGTAGTTTCGGTAGTCGCTGCCGATTGATCGGCACCGTTGCCTGTTGTTGCTGTATTGGAGCTGTTACCACATGCAGCGATTACCAGCATGGTCAGAATCAGCATCAGAGTTAAAGAACCCCATTTTTTCATTTGTAATACTCCCCTCAATATGAATGTTGTGAATATCTATACATTCGACTCCAATAGGAGTCCCTTGATCGCTGTTTGTTGAAACTTCTGCAATTCATACAATAGTATTTACTCACTTGGTCTCAAAAAATAACGAACTGCAAATTGTATAGTACACCGTCTGACATTATTCGTCAACTCTTTTTCCGATAAAAATGGTTGGTTTAATTAATTTATCATAATTTGCCCGTTTTGACTATTTGATAAATAACATAACAGGGATAAATTGTGAAAAATCAATAAATTCATTCCACCTCATTCATAGCCAAAAATACGCTTATTCAAACATTATTTCGTTATATGCAGGCAAGATGATCTATGCATAATATGCAGATGTCGCCTTAACTGAAACCCACAGATCATTAGCCGGGCATGTTATAGCTGTATATTACCTATAAGATAATGTGTATAGCAGCATAAAGACTCCAATCCTGTTTCAGGAATGGAGTCTTTTATATGACTGCAATAACTGCTATTTTTTCTGTTCCAGCATTCGGATCTGATTCATATGATTAAGGATATACAGATAGTGTTCGGACTTTTTGTCTCCATTGTAGATCAGTTCATCAATATTCTGGTTCTGCTTGCTGGACAGGTCAGCAATATTGGAAATGTTTCTGGCGATATCGTTGATACTTTTGAGCTGTGAAGATTTTACAGCCTGCAGCTGCCGGTTTACCTGCGCTTCGGCAGTCATAACACTCTCAAAGCTCTCAGCGGAACGCTGCATGGTATCGCTGGCTACTTTTACAATATCTTTTCCTTTGTTGGATTCCAGGCGGATCGATTCAAGGATATGACTCATGTCTCCTAGCAGATCAAGAATATCAGTGGCGCTTTTTTTGGTCGTATCGGACAGAGATTTGATTTCACTGGCTACGACGGCAAAGCCTTTTCCTGCTTCTCCCGCCCGTGCAGCTTCAATCGAGGCATTAAGCGACAACAGATTGGTCTGGGTGGCAATACTGGTGATCGTGCTGGCAAATTGATTGATCTCTTTGTATTTTACTTCAATCGCATTGAATACGGCGACCATATTCTCGAAAACGGTAGACACTTCATTCATATTCCCAGCGGACTGATTCACCAAATTCTGTGTATCCATAATCGTATCCTGCGAGACTTCGATGCTGGAAGCTACCTCATTGATGATCGTCTCGGTTTCTTTATCCAGATCATGCAGTACATTCTCGATACTTTTAATTTCCTCTGTCGTTTCGTTCAATGAAGCGGCAGCTTGCTTGAATCCGTAGGTAATATTGCGTTCCTCGGCCAGAACCAACTGAACATTCTTTTCTATTTCATGCGTTAACATATATACATAAGGCAGCGCCGAAAATGGCTTCTCTACCTGAAGTTGCTGGATCTCCGGTCTAATCTCGATTACATCCGGCTTTTTAATTTTAAATACGCTTTTCAGCATTTTGCTTCCCCCTATTCAAATGCCAAAAGTACCATCGTCTGGTTAAAGTGCTTGTTGTGAATCTGCTCGCCATAACTAATAAATCCTGCCTGGTTGCGGCTCACACTGAGCAGTTTGTCATCCAGGCTTTTCCATGTGTTTTCATTTTTGAATTTCAGGCTGCGCAGAATACAGTGCACCGACAGAATAAATGCTGGCTGGAATTCCATCGCATTGAGCGTTTCTTGAAAGCATTGATGAACATCTGACGGCTGCAGCACATCGACATACGTGTTGGGAGCAATCTGAGAGTAGAAGGTAATCGACTTGTCCGGGTTTACTTTCATCGGTGAGGTGATATAGGTGCTATCCTTGATTACCTTGCCCAGCGGATTGTTCATAAATGCCTGTTCCAACTGGTGCTCAGGGATACCGAGTACATTCGCATATTCTACGGCTGCCGGACGGTTATTGAAGGTGCGTACGAGCCGGTTGAGAGGTTCCGCATCGGTCACGAGCAGACGCTGACCTGTAGTGTAGTAAAGATTTTCCTTGAGTAGCTGGGTTCGTCTTGGCCAGTTGAAATAAAGCGCTACTCCGTTTACTTTGCGGCTACCGATATAGACTGCTGTTTCCTTGAACTTCACATAGTCGCCGGAACTACCACCAATAACCTTGAACTTCTCATCCATAAAGAATAGCGTTGTCATTACACTTTCCTCTTGTCCGGATAATCCATCGTACAAAATAAACATGAACGCATTTTTGTTATTGCGTACTTTGTTGTAGCCGGATTGCAGCTCTTCAATACTGAGGATGGCTGGTGATTTGATCTCGATGACCTCTACCAGATCTCGCTGATAGGCAAATCCGCTGATAACGCCTTCCTTGAATCCTTCAGAAGTGTATTCGCCGGCTGTGGAGCACAACACTACATGCTCTGTGGCAAACGTGCTTATTTCCTTAACATTTTCGACAGTTGTAAACAAAACAATACCTTTATCAGGGTTAGACTCGATGTAGTCTTTGGCTTGAATGGTTGTTTTGAAATATAGTGATTTCATCGTATCTTCCTCTCCTTACAGAGATAGTGGCGAGCAGGCGGTATAGTATGGCTACCGGAATTAATATAAGACTATTAAATAATTAAGTTAATTGAATAATGATTGATAAAAAAATACATATTACCTAAACGCAATATGTAATCTTTTCTTCAAATTAAAAGTCATTCTGCAAACGATGGATAATTCTTATATCGTCTGCAGAATGACTGTTCAATCAGCAATTTATTTAGTTATCGGCTTTTCCTCGACTAAATTTTATACAAGTAAATAATTAAAGGACAAATTTCGCTAAAATTAGACGGGCGTATCAGAATCGCTGTTTTAACTTATCAAACTGTTCACGTACCCGGTCGCGAATATCTTCTGCTTTGTCTTTGAACTCTTCCAGACGCTGACTGCGCATCCGCTCGCGTGCTTCCTTCTCCAGTTCACGTTCTACCTGACGTGCCTGATCTACCTCGGCACTCACCTCATTAACTTCCCGACGCATCATAAAAGCAGGATCGAGCGGGTTCAGTACCTGGTTCAATCCGTTCATATTCTCTTCCTGCACAATAGCAATCAGAGCGAGCTGTCCTTCGTCCAGCTGACGGACAGTGGCCTGAATCATGCCCACATCCTCTGACAGCTTGTCTGCTGCTATGGAAGCTCCGATCATGGAGCCGATACTGCCGCCCAGAAGCACGCCCAGAGGTCCGCCCAATATCCCGATCAGCGAACCAAGCAGACCGCCTGTGATCCATTTGCCGGCTACTGCACCATCTGCGCTAAATCCGTCTTTGAACTGTACCTGTCCGCCTTCTTTTTTGACAATTGCAGCCTCAAGAACAGTAAATTGCTCGCTGAGACGCAGATTTTTGAGCTCGGATAGGGCTTGATACGTTTTGCTCTCTTCTTTGAATACGACCGTCATTACATTTTCCATGATGCACCTGCTTTCTTTGTAAGAAAATTGGATGATTAAGAAGATGATCGGTGTGTCTTATGTATATTACCCGTTTATAGATGCGCAAATAATAAGTTAGGTGAAGAAGATGTGATCATTACGAGGGTAGTTAAGCATATGTATGTTATTAAGCATTTATACGAATGGCTTTTGTTGAAGAATGAAATAGAGATAATAAAAAAGCCATCGAAACTTATGTTTTGATGGCTTTCATTAAATTCATCCTCCATTACCATGCATGTTTAGAGATATTTGATCCGTAGAAGATTGATTTGCAGAACTTATAGGAATAATCAATAAACTACTTAACATTATCAGGGATAAAATTGCTAAGTTGAACTTCTTCAAGTTTTAACACCTCTCTCATAATAAATTCGAAACGATTTATTTGACTATTGGTTGCATAATTCCTGAACACTTCTCCCATTGCTAAGTAGGCCAATAAATTACTTTTATTATTTACTCTTAAACTAATAGAAAGACCCTTCAACAGATTTTCTATACCCTCATTATATCTTTGATATTTCAAAAAATAAACCGATAATTTTCTGTACAAATCTTCATATCTTTCTATGCTTGAAGTACTTTGATAATATCCATTTTGATATTGAAGTTCATCTTTCATTTTTTCTATAGGTATCATGAATTCGTCTAATATATGATCGACTAAAAAATGATGTTGGTTAGCAGCATCCATTATTACCATAAGTCCCGGCAATAACTCGTTAGGATTACTTCTTAAAAATTCTGTATATCGAGTTAAATAGCTCTGGTTACCCTTTAAGAGATTGACTGCAAGAAAATTAGCTTCTGAAAAGTGTGATAATTTTAGAACTTCCTTTTGTCCAATTTCATCTAGCCCATTAAACCAATATAGATTTTGATAACCCGAAATATAAGTTAAAGCTTCGTCATATTTTTTCACATTAGCTAGAGCATTACCTTTTAAGACATACCCTTGTCCAAAATACACTACCAAATGTCGTTCAGTTTCTAAGCCTTTTTCCCTATCTTGATCTTCATGTAAAGAAATTTTATTTTCGTATACTTCAGTAGCCAATTCTCTCAATTCATCTGCATAAAGTTCTACTTTCTCCCATATATGTTGATTGTAATAAATATTAGCAAGCTTTAATAAACCATCTAACCGAAAACCCACAGGCAATTCATGACGATACGGTTCAAAGGTGATCGCTGCACGGAGATTATTTTCAAAGTTTTCGCTTTGACTCAGACGGAAGATCCGATAATGGCTAACAGCCAGACGTTCCGCATGACGGTATTTCTCATTTACGGTGACATAGCGATAGAAAGGCAGCAGTATCTGCCGATGTCCTTCTTCATACCATTCTTCAGCAGCATCAAATACAGCCGCGGTTTGGCTGCAATCTTCCATCAGGCGATGAAGCGCCTTGTCGATGAGTTCTTCTTTATCCAACTGAATACAGCGGTACAGGAAATTCTTGAGTCGCCGCCAGTGAGGGACTTCCCGGTCAAAGCACTCTTCTAGGTATAGTTCGTACAGCCATCCTTGCTCATAGCCCAGCGCTTCGGCGATCTTATCCAGCTGGGGAATAGAAGGCAGCTTGGAAGGGTTTCCATTAAGAATCAGGCTGAGTGTTCCCCGGTTCATCCCGGATACTTGGCTAAAGCGACTTAGATTATATCCTTTTTGTTGGAGTTCCTGCTCCACAATGGAACGAATATTAAGCGTGTTCTGCATATTCCGTCTCTCCTTACTTCACCTGGTAAATATACTACCACAACTGTATATTCCAACGCACTTATTTTATATTATTAAAACTTTAGGAATCATCTATTTATAGCTGTATTACCTGCAATCTGATTATTCGATCATTTATTCATTTGTTGTTTTTTAGCTTTCTCTATGTGCTTTATTTTTTAAAAATCATAAGTATACATTCCATTATTACCATATAGTGTAATACATGTTGCCTTCGATAAGGATTCTGATTTTAAGGCAACATCATATAAAGAAACCTCGGAGTGCCAAAGGAACTTCGAGGTTTCGAGATTTACATTTTTAATTTGCTGCTATCATAAATGCAGGCATTTCGATTAAATTCATTCAGTGTCTGATCCAGCTGCTGAGACTTGACCAGTACACGGTGATCCGAGAATCCGTATTGTTCTACCAGATAATGAAGTTCTTCACGCTCCTGTTCAATCCTTTTTAAGCATCCGATCATGTCCACCTGTCATCCCTTCCTCTGATTCTATAGTATTCTTTTATATTCATCCTATTATTGGTTTGAATTTACCTTGAGCTTCATAAGGGTACATCCTACTCTTGGTAGAGCTGCGCTTAACGACCAGCTGCCAGCAATCTTGCGGTAAAGACGACTATTATTTATATCGGCGGACAGGCTCTCAAAATTTGTATTATTTTTATGTATAATTCCATATTTATGTAAAAAAATAGACAACAACCTTTCTCAATATCATACTGTTGAGAAAAGTTGCTGTCTGAATGACAGTTAGCAGAAAGCAAAAGATTATAAAGGTACGTTGATTGCTTCATTTTAAAAATGATTATTCGTCTGCTTGACCCTGAATAAGCTCAGGATACACTGCTGCAATTACAGCATATCCATGTGCTATTCTATTACTCGGTAACTGTGCCGTATACGAGTGTTGGTGCATCTGCATGATCCGCGATGCGGATATTTTCATACAGCATAGCCATTACATCGTCCACATTCTCACGGTTGGAGTGAATCGTTACGAGGGATTCGCCAGCTTTGACGGAATCGCCTACTTTTTTGTTCAGCATCAGACCTACAGCCAGATCAATCTCGGATTCTTTGGTAGCGCGTCCTGCACCAAGCAGCATAGCTGCTGTACCGATCTCATCGGCTACCAGCTCAGCGACAACACCATCTTGCTTGGCAGGTACTTCGATATGGAATTTCGCTTGTGGCAGACGTTCCGGATGATCCACGACAGATGCATCGCCGCCCTGATTAGCCAGGAACAGTTTGAATTTCTCCAGCGCTTTACCGTTGGCAATTACTTCTCTCAGTTTTTGCTCTGCTTCTTCCAGAGAGCTTGCTTTGTTTGCCAGGAAGACCATTTGGCTACCCAGTGCAAAGCACAGTTCTTCCAGATCTTTTGGTCCTTGTCCTTTGAGTGTATCGATTGCTTCCTGGATCTCCAGGGAGTTACCGATTGCCAGACCGAGCGGCTGGCTCATATCGGAGATAACTGCCATTGTTTTACGGCCTACATTGTTACCGATGCTTACCATGGCATGTGCCAGTTCTTTGGCATCTTCCGGTGTTTTCATAAATGCGCCTGCGCCTGTTTTAACATCCAGTACGATTGCGTCTGCACCAGCAGCGATTTTCTTGCTCATGATGGAGCTTGCGATCAGCGGAATCGAGTTAACTGTAGCTGTTACGTCACGCAGTGCATACAGTTTTTTGTCTGCAGGCGTCAGGTTACCGCTTTGTCCGATAACAGCGATTTTGCTTTCATTCACCAGCTTGATGAATTCGTCTTTGGTGATCTCAACGTGGAATCCTTCTACGGCTTCCAGCTTGTCGATCGTACCGCCAGTATGTCCCAGACCGCGTCCGGACATTTTGGCTACCGGAATATCCAGAGCTGCTACGAGTGGAGCCAGTACGAGAGTTGTAGTATCGCCTACACCGCCTGTAGAGTGCTTGTCGACTTTGACACCTTCGATAGCGGAGAGATCAATCGTCTCACCGGAGTTTACCATAGCCATCGTCAGATCCGCACGTTCACGCTCGGTCATATCCTGGAAGAATACAGCCATGTTAAACGCGCTCATCTGGTAATCCGGCACGTCTCCGTTGGTATATCCTTCAACAATAAAGTTGATTTCTTCTGTAGTCAGTTCTTTACCATCGCGTTTTTTCTCAATCAGGTCTACCATTCTCATTGTAAAATCTCCTCACTTATAATGAAATATTTGACATCAACCTAACATCATGGGAAGCAGCGGCAGAGCATCCAACCGCTAATCGGGTTAGGATCAGATGCTGCTGTACTGTATGCAATTCTGGAGAAATGCTGGCTTATGATTTCGAGAACGATCGTGCTGCAATCTTCTCGTCCTCACGCAGCCACCACTTCTCGTCTATTTGTATTTCTTACTTAATGCTTGATCTCTTACTTTTGAAAAGAGATCGCTGCATCCAGAGCGACTTCCATCATCTCGTTAAACGTGGTTTGTCTTTCTTCGGATGTAGTCTCTTCGCCTGTCAGCAGGTGGTCGCTTACTGTCAGGATTGTCAGAGCGTTCACACCGAACTTGGCAGCGAGTGTGTACAGCGCGCTGGTCTCCATCTCTACACCAAGCACGCCATATTCCATCAGACGGCCTGTGATCGTTTTGTCATCACGGTAGAAGGAGTCAGAGCTGAAGATGTTACCTACATGCAGATTCAGACCTTTTTCCACACCACGATCATAAGCTGCTTTGAGCAGTGGGAAGCTGGCAACCGGTGCAAAGTTGTATCCACCGAAAATGTGGTTATTCATGCTGGAATCTGTACTTGCCGCTTGAGCGATGATTACATCGCGTACTTTGACATTCTCCTGCATACCGCCACATGTACCTACACGGATCAGGTTCTTCACGCCGTACTCGCTGATCAGCTCATTGGCATAAATGCTGATCGATGGCAGACCCATACCTGTACCTTGTACAGAAATGCGTTGTCCTTTGTACGTACCGGTGAAGCCGAGCATACCGCGTACTTCGTTATAACAAGTTACATCTTCCAGATACGTGTCAGCGATGTACTTCGCGCGCAGTGGATCTCCTGGCAGCAGGATTGTTTCGGCGATGTCGCCTGGTTTTGCAGCAATATGAACACTCATTTGTATATACCTCCAAAGTAAAATTAGTGTCATGGTTATGCTACAGCGCTCCGTAAATGGATCGGCGTCGTGTCTCTGTTAAAAATGAATATCCTGAATGACTGCCTTTAGCAGTCGATATTCATTCTTAAAGGAGACTCTCCGTCCGATTCCATTTACTGCGCTAGGAGCACTCTGACTACTTTTACAAAAGTCATTAATCACAATTCGTTGAACCGAAAAGAAAATGAAGTTATCTTTCAAGCAATATAGCCAATGCTAATTACTTTTTGTTCATATCTCGATCTTTTACTTAAGATCGGACAGGAAGCTTTCGCCGTATTCAGGCATTTTGACGCTGAAGTTCTCGGCTACGGTTGCAGCGATATCAGCGAAAGTTTTGCGTAGTGGAAGTTCTTGGCCACCATTTGCAAAACGTTTGGAGTAGACGAGCAGTGGTACGTATTCACGGGTATGATCGGTTCCGGTGTAGGTTGGATCGTTACCGTGGTCAGCTGTGATGATCAGCAGATCGTCTTCTTCCATTTTCTCGAATACTTCCGGCAGACGTGCATCGTATTCTTCGAGGGCATCTGCATAGCCTTTTGGATCGCGGCGATGACCGAACAGGGCGTCAAAGTCGACCAGATTCAGGAAGCTCATGCCGTGGAACGGCTTGGACAATACGTTTACCAGTTGATCCATACCATCCATATTGGACTTGGTGCGGATCGATTCGGTTACGCCTTCACCGTCGTAGATATCGGAGATCTTACCAATTGCAATGACGTCCAGTCCTGCGTCCTGCATAGCATTCATCGTCGTCGGTTCGAATGGCTTCAGGGCGTAGTCATGACGGTTGGATGTACGGGTGAACTTCCCTACTTCACCGATAAATGGACGTGCAATAATGCGGCCCAGCATGTACGGATCATCCAATGTGATCTCGCGGCAGAATTCGCAGATCTCGTACAGTTCTTTGAGAGGAACGACTTCTTCGTGCGCTGCAATCTGCAGTACGGAATCCGCAGAAGTGTAGATAATCAGCGCGCCGGTCTTCACATGCTCTTCGCCCAGCTCGTCGATAATCTCGGTACCGCTGGCTGGCTTGTTGCCGATAACTTTGCGGCCTGTTTTCTCTTCGATACGCTGAATCAGCTCATCCGGGAATCCATCCGGGAATACGCGGAACGGTGTATCAATATACAGTCCCATGATCTCCCAGTGACCTGTCATGGTATCTTTGCCGCGGGAAGCTTCCTGCATTTTGGTGTAGTAAGCGAGCGGCTGCTCTGCTACCGGAACGCCTTCAATTTCGCTAATATTGGACAATCCCAATTTCGCCATGTTCGGCATATTCAGTCCGCCGTTCTCACGAGCGATATGTCCGAATGTATCGACATCAACGTCGCCGAATTCTGCAGCATCCGGTGCTTCACCAATACCTACAGAATCCATTACTACCAAGTGTACGCGTTTGAATGGTGTCATCGTTTATTACTCCTTTCAAAATAGACAGCTTGCTGAATCATACGCCATATCCATACAGGATATAACACCCTGTAGTCATGCTCAAACAGCAGGGGCTGTCTGAGAGGTACGATTCAACAAGCTGATGAGCTGTAAAATTGTGCAAAGGACTATTTTACAACAGATAAGTTACGATTGGAAATACTCTTTCTTACAGGAACAGACCGGCGATGATCGCAGACAATACGCTGACCATGGTCGCGCCGTACAGCAACTTCAGACCAAACTTGGCTACTTCGTTACCTTTTTTCTCGTTCAGGCCTTTAACCGCACCGGAGATAATACCGATGGAAGAGAAGTTCGCGAAGGATACCAGGAATACGGATACGATACCGATCGTACGTGCGCTCAGCTCGGTATGTTTACCCAGATCCAGCATCGCTACGAATTCGTTGGATACCAGCTTGGTCGCCATCAGACTACCTGAAGTAACCGCTTCGCTCCAAGGTATACCCATGATGAATGCAACCGGTGCAAACACATAACCCAACAGTTCCTGGAACGTAATATGGAAGATCAGATCGAACAGTCCGTTGATCATCGCGATCAATGCAACGAAACCGATCAGCATCGCAGCTACCGTAATGGCAACTTTGAATCCATCCATAATGTACTCGCCCAGCATTTCGAAGAAGCTCTGTCTCTCTTCTTCCTGCACTTCCAGTATATCCTCTTCAGGAGTTACACGATATGGATTAATCAGTGAAGCGATGATAAAACCGCCGAACAGGTTGAGTACAAGTGCAGTTACTACATAACGCGGCTGCAGCATCGTCATGTAAGAACCGACGATGGACATGGACACTGTAGACATTGCAGAAGCACACAGCGTGTACAAACGGTGCTTCGGCAGCATGCCGATTTGCTTTTTCACAGAGATGAATACTTCGGATTGTCCCAGAATTGCAGATGCTACTGCATTGTAGGATTCCAGCTTACCCATGCCGTTAATCTTGCTCAGTACCAGACCGATGTAACGGATGATAAACGGCAGAATTTTGAAATACTGCAGAATACCGATCAATGCGGAGATGAATACGATTGGCATCAATACGCTGATAAAGAATGGTGTGGAACCTTCTTTGTAAGCGAAGCCACCAAATACAAAGTCCGTACCCATATGTGCATATCCAAGCAGGTGATTAAATACGGTTGAGAATCCGCCGATCAGCAATGCTCCTACTGTAGTATTAAGCAGGACAAAGGCCAATATCGCCTGGAGCACGATCATGATGATGAGCGGACGATAGCGGATATTTTTCTTGTTATTGCTTGCAATATAAGTCAATCCGAATACTACGAGAATACCAATAATAGCGATAAGATATTTCATAAACGATTAGCTCCTATTCTAAGTCTGCATCCAATATGGTGCAGGAACCCGTTCATCACGGTCGATATTGTAACTTGCTGTGAAAAATTTGCGAAACGCTTTCTTCATAATCATAAAGCGCTTACATGGTTTGCCAAAAGAATGAGTCCTATCTGGATTATTCTTTTAAAAATGATAGGGCCAGATGAATCATCTGGCTTGTACGGATCAAAAGCAAGTCTTACTTTTTATCCATATCTTTGGCTTGGAAATATCCCGGCAGAATCTCGGATACGCTCCACTCGGTAACATCGCCTTTGAGGTTCGTCAGATAGACGCGAGTATTCTCGTCGCTGAATTCCGCAATAACCTGGCGGCAGGCTCCACATGGAGATACCGGGCCATCTGTGTCGGCTACGATTGCAATCGCATCAATCTTGCGAATGCCTTCGGAAGCGGCTTTGAAGATCGCTGTACGTTCTGCACAGTTGGTCAGTCCGTAGGAAGCATTCTCAATATTGGCTCCACCGTACACTTTGCCGTCTGCAAGCAGCGCTGCACCAACCTGGAAGTTGGAATAAGGTACGTAGGCATTCTGGCGTGCTTCAATAGCTGCCTGAATCAGTTGTTCTTTCATCGTACTAGCCTCCTTGGGCATAAAAATTGACGATAATGAAGCCGGAAAGCCAGACTGCCGGAAGGTTGCCACTGGGATGAATGATCAAGGTGTACTGCAACCTCCGACAGTCTCTCTGTCCTGTGTAATTCCTGATTCCGTGTCAGTGTTCCCTATTTGACAAAGGAACAACCGCCCTGGAAAGGTACTGTGAATTAGTAATCCGAAGTGGCCTGGCCACCTTCCATAATCTTCACACCGGAGCTCGCACCGATACGAGTTGCGCCAGCTGCAACCATCTGGTTCAGATCTTCCAGGCTGCGCACGCCGCCAGAAGCTTTGACCCCAACATCAGGTCCTACCGTTTTGCGCATCAGAGCGATATCTTCTGCTGTTGCTCCACCTGTAGAGAAACCAGTCGATGTCTTCACGAAGTCTGCTCCAGCTTGAACGGACAATTCGGAAGCGCGAACTTTCTCTTCGTCAGTCAGCAGGCAAGTCTCGATGATAACTTTCACAAGTGCTTTGCCTTTGGCAGCATTCACAACCGCCTGGATATCACGCAGTACCAGATCGTTGTCGCCGTCTTTGAGAGCACCGATGTTGATAACCATATCGACTTCAGTTGCACCGTTCTCGATCGCGTTAGCTGCTTCAAAAGCTTTCACTTCAGGAGTATTTGCTCCCAGAGGGAATCCGATTACCGTACATACATCCACTCCACTGCCTTTGAGCTGCTCTGCGCAGTAGGCTACCCAAGTAGGGTTTACACAGACAGAAGCAAACTGGTATTTTCTTGCTTCATCTGTCAGTTTGGTGATTTCCGCCTTTGTTGCGTCCGCTTTCAACAATGTATGGTCAATAAGTTTGGCCAAGTTCATATGTGTATCGCTCCTTTAAACTATTCATAATTTCATACGCTTGTTATTACCCTGGATAACAAATTACATGCTGTGTATATGGCAAATCAGTAGTATATCTTGTTTGCATTAACATCATAGCACTGGTATGAACAAATGTAAAACAGTTTTTGAAAGTTTGTTCAGAGGCGGACGAACATTCGTCAGAAGGGGAAAACTATTGTATGATAGCACAAAATTCGTGGATTGGCATGTGAATTTTTCGTGAGGATTTGGGAGGTTGTTACAGAATATAAAGATACAGTAGATTTTAGCGAATATGAGAATAAAATCACTCTAAGAATTTAATTTCTCAGAGTGATTCATAGATATTTATAAATACATATAATTTTACAAGTCTAAAGAATTAATATGGACTTGTATTGACTATTTCCATGCTTTTTTAGCATACTCAATAATAATAAAACTAAGTCCACCTTCTAAATCAGAAGTTTCAGTACGAATATAATTATTTTCTCCTAAAATATTACCCGAAATTAATAAAGTAAATATATTATCTTTACGTTCTCCATCTAATTTAATAATCAAAATAGAAGAATCTTCTTTTATTTTTTGAAAAAAAGGCATAAAACAATCAATTCCCACTAATTTATCCATTGTAAAACCTAATGATTCACTTAAATAAAATATTTCTTGCTTATAAAGTTCAAAATCCATAATTAAAACCCCCTTAATGCCTTTTCAATATCTGAAACTTCTTTGATTTTTCCAGTAGAAATTTGATAAATAATATCCTCCATTTTATTTTTACTAACGCCTGTAGATATGTTATTTCTCTTTATTAATTCCTCAATAACAGCTAACGCAGTTCGCTTATTTCCATTATCAAATAAATGTCCTCCAGCAATTCCTCTTGTTATATAAGCTGTTTTCCCCCAAAACCCATCAAACCTTGTAGCTCCATTAAGTAATGAACTAACTGTTCCATTCATTTCTATACTGCCACCAAATACTTTATTTATTGAAATGATTTCATCGCTTGTAATACCGTTTTTAAACCCATATAAACCTGCTGTATTGTTTTTATTGTCCTTAACAGCCTGCTTTACTTGATCCCGTTGTTCCGCTGCAAGTGCATCTGCATTTGTTGCACTGTCTGGCTTAGGAGCTGGTTTAGGCTGATTAGACTTCTTTTGACCGCTTTCCTTAGAAGATGTGGTAGACTTTGCTCTTCCTCCACCTCCACCGCCTCCTCCAGCTCTCGAAGCGGAGTAAGAGGGCGCAGGACCAATGCCTCCTCCAATGTCAGATTCTTCGGCTTCTTCTATAGTATTATGTCCGCTGGGATCTATATACCGAAGCGGATTATTATGAGTATACGTATAGCCATTCATACTCAGTGGATTCGTAATTTGGCCTTCATACGTATCTTCGTTCAGGAATCGTCCTATGGTTGGATCGTAATACCTTGCTTTCAGATAATACAATCCATTCTCCTCATCATAAGCTTCACCTGCATATTTGAAGCTGTTAGATATTAATTCCTTTTGTTTTACAATATTGCCCCATTCGTCGTACTGATAGCTATTTACAAGATTACCATCGGTTCCAACCATCTGCACAACATCGCCATGACCATTATAAAGATAATAATAATCTTTCTTATTATTCTGATCTTTTTTGACAAGCGTACGGTCACCACGAATATAGGCAAATGCATGATCTGCAGTTTTTTCTGCGACTACTTGATCCCTAATGTCATATCCATAATGAGTAGTTACCGTACCGTGTACTTTTTGATAACGTAAAGCGTCTGACAGATATTGAATGACAATTTTACCTTTACTTCCTGTCACTGAAGTGAGGCGGTCATCCAGATCATACGTATAGCTTGCCGGCTCTGTCTCTGGCAGTTCCTGCGTATCACTCATCGTCTTGCGGTTACCGCGCAAATCATACGTATACTGGGTCTCGCTGCCGTCTGCTCTTTTCACCACTGTGAGACGATTTAACTTGTCATACAAGTATGTGGAAGTCTGAGCTGCACCACTCTGTACTTGTTCTTTGATCCCTGTAGTATTACCGTTGGCATCGTACTGATAGTTATACACCGACAACACTTGGTCGCCTTTTGTATTGGTCAATCGAGACAGGCGATTCAGCAGATCGTAGCTCATGCTCTCACGCAGGGTCGTTCCATCTGACAGGGTAGGGAATGTGATACTACGCACTTGACCAAGTGGTGTGTAGTCGTATTGTACGTTCGCCGTCTTGGCTGTCGTGCGGGTCTGGCCACCATTGGTCTGTACCTGGGTTAGACGAGATTTATCATAGCCATAGTTAGTAAACAGGCTATTGCCATTCAAGCTATTTTTTTGGCTCATGATCCGATCCAACGGATCGTATGTCACATTCAGCTGTGCATTATATCCATTGGCTGTCGAGACCAGATTGGTGACCCGATCCAGCTTATCGATGGTACTTGTCTGCGTGGCTGTTTTGGTACCGTTCAGGTACAGTTCATGACGGTCTGTAAGCAGATTACCGTCACTGCCAAAGATGCTCTTGGTCTGCAGCGTGCTACCATCTGTACCTTTTAGAGTAGCTACGGTACGTTGACCGCGTTCGTCATATTGATAATTCGTCACGGTGCCATTGCGATCCGTTTGCTGATCGTTGAGACCACGCTGATTATATGTCAGATCGGTACTGTTACCGGATGGGTCCGTCTTCTTCGTCATCTGGCCAAGCTCGTTGTAGTCTTTGCTGTACAGCGTTTCGTTCTGGCCTGTTGTGTCACTAATTGTCACTTTAGACAGGCTGCCGATTCCATCATAATCATACCGGCTCGTCTGATCCATCGCGTCCTGTACAGAAGTCAGACGGTTCAATCCGTCATACGTAAAGACTGTAGTCACACCGCTGCTGTTGCGGTTATTATTCGGATCGATATAAGACAGCACGTTCCCTACTAGATCATACGTATAGCTCTCTCTAATTGGCTGGCTGCGTGCTGATCCATCCTGGTAAGCGAGCATTCCTATCATATGTCCATATGCATCGTAGGATTGCTCGACATAGTTAAGCTGAATCGCTGCATTGCCAGGATTGGAGCGATAGGCAGCTACCTGATCGGCTGCAACAGCAAATCGTTTGGCTTTATGCTGAGTCAGTTCGGCTTTGTTCACAAACAGGTTGCCCTGAGCATCTGTAAATTCCATCTGCTGGCCCCATGCGTCGTAGGCTGCAGTCTGTGTATTACCCGCCGGGTCTATGACATAGACGGCACGCCCCTGATCGTCCGGATGATATTGGGAACGGGTCCAGCCATTCGTGCCATTGTACGTCTCATCGACACGCAGGAAGCCCATTCCATCGTAATAGGAGGACTGGCGTGTCAGTATAGTCGTCGCACCTGTCGCCGTGTTGGTATATTGACGGATACTGTCTACTCGTATTGTCAGGATACCGCTGTTGACGCTGTCTGCCTCAGTACTGTAAGCACGATTGGTGTAGGCATACTGGTCTTCTACTGCGTACACGGTGCCATCCAGATTAGTGATCGATGGAGAGACAATCCGGGTTGGTCGGCCGAGAGCATCGTAGGTCGTCGTTGTCTTGCGTCCATCGCTATCGGTTTGCTCTGTTAACAGACCAGTGCCGCTGTCGTATTTCATCGTCTGACGGACGGTTTGTGTGTTTTTGCCTGCATTGGTCAGCGTCTGAGTCTGTTCGGTTGGATAGGCATAGTTATAATCGGCACCGAATGTTGTCGTGACGCTGGTGTTCATACCATCGCGCACCTTGCGAGTTTCAGTGACTTTTTGAATCTGGTTTGGACCTGATGGTGCAGACTCATAGCTATAGTTGGTTAC
This sequence comes from Paenibacillus shenyangensis, assembly GCF_000346635.1. NCBI lineage: Bacteria > Bacillati > Bacillota > Bacilli > Caryophanales > Paenibacillaceae > Paenibacillus > Paenibacillus shenyangensis. Next base: position 157,301 of record NZ_AOIG01000015.1, on the reverse strand, counting down.
TTCTCCCGCGGCATTGGTTGTACTTTGCAGACGACCGGAGGTGTTATAGCTGTATTGTTCGCTGATTAGTTTGTTATCGCTTTGATACCATGATTTGCTGAGTGGCAAATGATACGTCGGATCATAGGTATAGTTTATAGTATGACGCGCTTTGGTATCCGCGTTGTTATAGTCGCTTTCCAACAAGTTATCGGTTTCAGCTAATGTACCGCCCCAGTCTGCATAGGTAATATCTTTGTAGCGAGTGACGGTACCGTTCGCATCCTGTTGAATGGTTTGTATTTTGGTAGGATTATATTCATAAGTTGAATCAAACTGCTGATAATTCGTTGTACTGGTCTCACCTTGAGCATTCTTGGTTTCCGTGGAAAGTAACTGATGTTTACCATTGTAAGTATTAGTAATCTCAGTTCCACCAGTTGCTGTGCTGCTCTTAATATGGGCAGTTTGAGAGTAGCGGTATAAGGTACGGTCCCCGCCATTCGCCTGATTAATATCATAATATTTGGTATAGTCATTGATATAAGTATAATCGACTTGATTCATTCTATTACCCTGACTACCATTCGCCAGAAGAGGAACATCATAGCGTGAGCGAATTCTGTATTCTGTGCTCTCTCCTCTGTTACCGGGTCTACGACTTGCCGGCTCATACTCATAATGTGTAGCAGAACGAGGAGAAGTTACTTGATTTAACAAGAAATAAGGTTCCTCCACAAAATCCTTAGGACTTTCAAAGCGGAAAGAAGCATTAACCAAGCTATAATCGAAGGTTTGCTTCTCTTGCATATTATTTGTAATACTTTGTAGCAGCGGTACATATCCTTGATCCTTTTCATTTTGGATCAATTTAACTCTACTTTTGGTATAAACTACTTTTTGTTGGGGCTGACCTTGAGGATTATATACAGTAACAATGATATTTTCCCCTTGGAAATCATCCCCTTGATTCAGCTTGGTTTCATAATCAAAGGTAACTTTACGACCAACAGTGTCTGTAATATAAGAGGGGACAAAACCACCCCAGCCTTCAGTTACTTCGGAGTTCACTTTTCGATCCTGATAATGATAAGAAATAGTATTACCATAACGATCTACTTTACCAATGAGTAGACCAAAAGAAGAAAAGTACTCACGATTACCATTCGGATGTTTCATTAGATAACACGCTTGTAATTCCCCATTCGAGAACTGCTCATCGCTAGGAATTTGTCTAGTGAATGTTAAAAGGCTACCACTTTCTTTTTTGATATCTACTGTAGTATTTTCAAAAGCTGTATAAAGTCTATAGCTTTGTCCTGTACCTGAATGATAAACAAATTGAGAATAATTACAGTTAGGTCCTCCACCTTCTACGGAAGGAAGTTGAAAAGACCAGCCCATCCCCAAATCATTTCGCTCATAAGTATAGCTGCGCTTATATACACTGGCAGTACCTTTTTTAGAAGATTTTCTTTTAAAAGCTGAAGTATCCAAAGAATCGTAACGCACTCCAATATCCAAATCGAGTCCATCTCGTCCGGGAAGATGAATTTGGTTAGCATTCCAAGTCAAACTTCCGCTTGAAGTACTAATTGCTTCTGTATTTTCTGGATTCTCATCATATTGTTGCTTACCAAGATTATCAATTCGTTGATCATTAATCATGTCATCCAATGCACTATCCAAAGCAGCTGACAGTGTCATTGCCGAGGCACTGGAACTTTCAGTTGTAAATCCTCGTATCGCATTTAGACCCTTTGTAGAGAGCATGGGTCCATATGTATCATCTTGTACGTTTTTGTATACATCTTCTGTAACAGAAGCTTTGCTATATTGCTGTTCCAATTCTGCCCATTTTATTTTCTGGTGCTGGTAGTCCTTCCATATCTGATCTCCATCTTTGCCAGTGATTCGATGCAAATATTCAATCCAGTAAATATCAATAGGTTCTGCACCATCTTTGAGCAGTAGGTAAATCTTATCTTCTCCCAGCTCACTGATTGGTTCTGGCTCTGGAATTACACTGGTCTCTGATTGGACTACGAAAGAATTCATTCGGAAGTTACTCGTTGAATAATCCAGTTGTTTGAGCTTTTCTTCCAGTACATCTATTTCCGTATCATCTTCTTCATATACATCACCATATACACTCTTGGCAACCGTAGTCCATTGATCCGGATCTGTATCAGGAGCTGAGGCAGTCCGGCTAGGTGGTTGAACAGAAGAAAATGTTTCTTTGGATACAGCTTTACCAGCTGCATATACGGGCAATCCAATAGTCTCGAATACCAGCATAAGGCCAAGAATCCAGACTACTGGAATCTTTAGTCGGTTGACTATGTTCACTTGTATATCCCCTTTGAATGTTTTTTATTTTTTATTGGCTGTATTTAAATTTGCATTATAGTTCCCTTTTTCTACCTTTTTACTAAGCAAGTTACCATTTTTATCGTAAATATACGTGACCTTTTGAGTTGCTGTATACGTAGTGATCAATCTACCATTGATATCATACTCATAGACTCGGGTAGATGCAGCAGATGCTATAAGAGTATTAGAGAAAACGACACTTAAAGAAAACAAAAGAATCAATGCTATACGAAGGTGGTTTTTAATCAAATACAATTTTTTTCCTCCTTTCTTTGATAGTATTAGCAAGTAAAACAGAGTAAATTGGCTTATAAATTAAATTATCTTATTTTAATAGCCATTTATAAGCCTGGAAGACCTTAAAATAGATTATACTGCCTGTTTACAAAAATAGGAATAATGTATATTTATAAACTTTTATAATTTTTATTTAAATATTTGTATTCATTTAACAACATATATGACATATAAAGCTAACCAATCGAATAGTGAATAAAAGCTCTTCTTCATCAATTAATAGATGCAAATAAATTCATAAAATCACCGCAATACCACTATGCTGCATAGCGTTATTTTTATACAGTTAACAGGTTGTTATATCAAAAGTGCCATGTTATCATAATGCCGAATACACATTATTTACAATTTAATACATATTTATGTTTCTCAACTGGAAACGGTCTGGTATATTCGTTGTTCAAAACTACTGAGCCTTTTAAATTTGTAAGCGTTATCATTCATCAAAAATTTCTCTGTTTCTTCCTCTCAGGTACATGTCTGAGACTATATTGCCCTTTTAAAAGCAAATATATCTCAGCTTCATACCATACCCATCCAGTCACACCCTACAAATTAAATGGAGGTATACAGATGATCAGAAAGTGTTTCGGTTTGTTGCTTGCTTTCGCTTTATTATTCAGTGTATTGGCCCCGCTGAATGCAGATGCTGCCAATCGGCCTTTGGCCAAGCTTCCGGGCAATGCCAATCCTCTAATGGATCACAAATTGGGAGCGGACCCTTACTCACTGGTATATAACGGCAGAGTATATGTCTACATGTCCAGCGATACGTATGTATATAACAGCGATGGCTCGATCAAAGAGAACGACTTTAGCTCATTGGATCGCATCCAGGTGATGTCCTCGGCGGACATGGTCAATTGGACCGATCATGGTACGATCCCGGTAGCAGGAGCCAATAACAAAAATGGTGGCAGAGGCATTGCTAAGTGGGCTGCCAACTCCTGGGCTCCGGCAGTCGCTACCAAGAGAATCAATGGCAAAGACAAGTTCTTTTTATACTTCGCGAATGGCGGATCCGGGATCGGCGTATTGACCGCAGATACTCCTGTCGGACCTTGGACCGATCCACTGGGCAAAGCGCTGCTGACCCAGAATACACCTGGTATGGCTGGTGTCACCTGGCTATTTGATCCGGCGGTATTACTGAACGATGATGGTAACGGCTACCTGTACAGCGGCGGCGGTATCCCGAACGAATCAGATCCTGCTTCTATCGCCAATCCGAAAACAGCCAGAGTGATCCGTTTGGGCGCCGACATGATCAGCGTCACCGGTAGTGCTTCCACCATAGATGCTCCGTATATGTTCGAGGATTCCGGCATTCACAAATACAATGGCAAATATTATTATTCCTACTGCATCAATTTTGCAGGCAGCCATCCTGCACAGTTCCCGGCAGGCGAGATCGGTTATATGGTCAGCGACAATCCCATGGGGCCTTTTACATACAAAGGTCATTTCCTCAAAAATCCATATACCTTTTTTGGTGTAGGCGGCAATAACCATCATGCGGTATTCAATTTTAAAAATGAATGGTATGTGGTCTACCATGCCCAGACAGTCAGCAAAGCACAGATCGGAACCGGCAAAGGTTACCGTTCTCCGCATATTAACAAACTGGTGCATAACCCTGACGGCAGCATCGCCGAAGTACAAGCCAATATGACGGGCGCGCCTCAGGTCGGAACGATCAATCCCTATATCCGGACCGAAGCCGAGACAATCGCCTGGCAAGCAGGCATTCATACAGAGCCTACCCAAGCAGGCGGTGGTCCAATTGGCAATCTGGATGTGACCCATATCCACAATGGTGACTGGATTGCTGTAAGCAAAGCCGACTTTGGCGCTGGCGGAGCGAAAAACTTCAAGGCAAATGTCGCTGCAAATATCGGTGGAGCGATTGAAGTACGATTGGACAGCGAGACAGGTCCTCTGGTAGGTACTCTGAAAGTATCTCCTACCGGCGGGATGCAGAACTGGAAAGAAATGCAGACTACGATCAATAACGTAACCGGTGTGCACAGTGTCTATCTGGTATTTACCGGGTCCGGAAGTGCCGATCTATTTAATCTGGATTACTGGCAATTTACGTCCTGATCCGCAAGCCAGCCATGACCTTGTCATATAATTTTGGGTTCCTATCATCTATGGAGGTGTTTTATGAAAAAGAAGTCCTTGTTCACGCTGTTCACTGCAGGAGTATTGTCGTTATTTGTATCGGTAAGCGCATTTGCGGGAACTGTATTCTGGGAGCCATTAACGTATTTCAATGCCAGCACCTGGCAAAAAGCAGACGGCTATTCCAACGGAGACATGTTCAATTGCACCTGGCGTGCAAAAAATGCTAACTTTACCAGTGACGGCAAGCTAAAGCTCGGTCTGACCAGCTCGGCGACCAACAAATTCGATTGCGCAGAATACCGCTCCACCAACAAATACAGATATGGTCTATATGAAGTAAGCATGAAACCTGCCAAAAACACAGGTATTGTCTCTTCCTTCTTCACTTACACCGGACCTTCCGATGGTGCACCGTGGGATGAGATCGATATCGAATTTCTGGGTAAAGATACCACCAAGGTACAGTTCAACTACTATACCAATGGCGTAGGCAACCACGAGAAAGTGATCAATCTTGGATTTGATGCTTCCGCCGGTTTCCATACGTATGCATTTGACTGGCAGCCCAATTCGATCAAATGGTATGTAGATGGCGTACTGAAGCACACTGCCACAACCAATATTCCAAGCAATCCCGGCAAAATCATGATGAATCTGTGGAATGGCAAAGGTGTGGACGAGTGGCTGGGTTCCTACAATGGAGCCAATCCGTTATACGCCGAATATGACTGGGTCAAATACACAAGCAATTAATAAGCCGCTCTCAGGGAAATACAAAGAAAAGACAGCCGCATTACCGGGCTGTCTTTTCTTTGTTGTAAAAACATATCTTCATATCCGTTTACTTGGCTTGCCCCACTGTCCATCTTGATTGCACGGTATACAGCACAATTACGAGTACAACCAGCAATGCCAATCCGGAGAAGATATTACTGAATGTATATGCCTCGCTGAACAATGCGGCAGGATTCAGATGGAACCCGCGCGCATCGCTATCAATGACTTTACCAATAATACTCGTCGCCATCGCACCTGCGATAAAGTTCAGCAGAGAGAACATACCCATGCCTACCCCTACCTGATCCTTGGTCAATGTACGGGAGATTGTATTGGACATGGCAATCTGCATAAAGGTCTGACCTACATTACCAAAGATCAGCAGGAACAATACCACATACGGCGAGATCCCCACCATAATCGACAAGGTAACAAAGCAGATAAAGATCAGCGTCGTAGCCATATAGACCAGATACGAATTGCCTTTGCGGTCAGCGAGTCGTCCACCCTGACGTCCCAGAATCGCAGAGCAGATCGCTGCCGGGAACATAATCAGACCGATAATGGCAGGCGACAATCCATTCAGACTGGACAGAAACTGTGGTGTCAGGAACGGCAATCCAAAGCTCATACCTGTCGCCAGAAACGCGATAAACAGACTGAACGAATACTGACGATTGCGGAACAGCTGAGGCTGGATAAATGGCTCTTTGGCTGTGCGGATACGAATAATGAACAGCACGAGCAAAATAACGCCGACTACCAGACTGATCCAGTTACTCTGCGAAATGGAGAGCAGCAGCAAGGCTACCGTACCCCCGAGCAGTCCACCGCCGAGAAAATCAATCTTCTGTGCGGTGCCTCTGGCATCGTCCAGGTATTTACGGAAAAATGGCAAGGCAATCAGCGGCAGAATAGACAGCAGGAACAAAAAGCGCCAGCTGGCAAAGCTGGTCACGAGGCCCGCTACAATCGGAGCAATCGCGGTACCGAGTGCCAGACCGACCGCTGTCATGCCGAGCGCTGCACCGCGCTTTTCCTGCGGGAAGTAACGAACCGGGACAATCATCGCAGTAGCAGGAATAACAGCCGCTCCTGCTGCCTGAAGCACGCGACCCAGAATCATCATCCAGAAATGCGTAGCCGTCAGACCGACGATTGAACCGAGTGCGAAGAAGATCAGACCAAATGTAAGCAGATCCTTGAGACGATATTTATCCGCCAGCTTGCCATAAGTGACGGAGCCGACAGCATAGACGATCATATAGGCGGTCAGCAGCCAGCTGACTTCGGATGCACCGATATGGAATTCCTGGCTGATGATCGGCATAACCACATTGAACATAGAGGCGTTCATCACGGAAAATACCAGTGTAAAAGCAAGCACCCGCATCAATTTATCGCCGTTCGGGTAAACCTGTTGTTCCTGATTCATGAGGGGATAGATTCCTTTCTATAATTCAAAATATGAAATGTATGAAACAAGCTTGCTTGGTAGACCATAGAAAGTGCTATAACACTCTCAAGACTGCCGATAAACCTGGTGCAACTTGGATAGCAATCCGGTAAGCTGCCGAAGCTCCTCGTCTGTCAGCGCATTACGTGAGCGCAGTTTGACCTCTTCTACTGCAGCATGAGCGGATCGATTCATCTGCTGTCCAGCTTCAGTTAATTCATTCTGACGCATCCGTGCATCTTCCGGATGGCTGCGGCGGGTGATCCAGCCTTTTTTCTCCATGCCGTTCATCAGACTGGTAACGCTTGATTTCTCGATCATCAGCTGATGCTCCAGTTCTGTATTGGTCAGCCCCGGTGATTGGGATAAAGCATGCAGCGCCTGTCCCTGTTGGGGCGTCAGACCGAGCGGACGCAGTACCGCCTCAATCTCGCGCCGGATCATAATGTAGAGCACTTTGACGATATGGGCAGGACTATCCATCGTCTCGCTGGAAGGTACCGATTGGGAATCCATGAGCAATAATTACTTCCTTTCCGGTGCAATGTTTCGAATGTGCATGAACGATTACATTAGTTCGAACTCGAACCAATATTAGTTTAGTCCGCAACTATTGTCAATACAATGATTAAGATTTTACATTGTAAAATTCAGATAAAAAAAGCATGGATGCTGGTAAGTTCCAGTTTCCATGCTGTATTCGAAAAACAATATATACGGGATCAACACATTAGCATCTTCCCATGATAGGGGTCTGAGCCCGTGACTCGCTTAGATCTCACTTGATCTCCATACCGCCTTATGTACCAGTCAGCAGCGCCTGGGCAGTAAACTGGTCGGTAACCAGAATATTCGCATATTTCCCTACCAAAGCCGCTTCGATTGCTTCGATCTTGCGCTGGCCGCCGGTAACCAGAATCGATTTTTCCTTTTTGCGCAGATCAGGCAGATCGATCCCTACCGTCCGATCATTGATCGCGGGACTGCAGATATTACCGTCCTTATCGAAGAAACGTGAACAGATATCGCCTACACCGGTTCGCTGCAGCAGCTGCTGTTCTTCTTTGTTAAAATAGCCCAGCCGGAATAGCAAGGCATCTTCCTTGACTGTCCCCACGGTAAACATGGCAATATTCGCCTGACGGCCCAGTTCAATAATACGCTGGATATGACGATCTTCCTCAACCATACGCTTCACTTCAATATTATCGAAAATTACTGGCAAAGGAAGATAGCGTGCACTCGTGTGATAAGCTTCGGCGAACAGATTGACTGTCTCGGCTGCGTACGTATTCACATGGGAGTGACTGACACCTCCTTTGAGCTGAACGACTTCTACGCCGCGTACCTGCTTCTGTTCCAGCTGCCGGGCTACCGAATACATGGTCGTTCCCCAGGTTACACCAATAATATCCGAATCCTGCACAATCTCATACAGATAGTCCGCAGCCCGCTTGCTGATATGCTTCTGGATCTCCTTGTATTCATTGACTGGAGAATAGCATACATGCACGGTATCCAGCTTGTACTTGCGTTTGAGCTGCTCGGCGAGCTCATCCAGATCTTCCAGCGGATCGACGATATTGATCCGCACGTAACCTTTTTCCTTGGCATACTGCAGCAGGCGGGATACCGTCGGCCGGGATACTCCCAGTCTTGAGGCAATCTCCTGCTGACTGTAATCCGACAAATAATATAACCGGGCGGTCTCGATGCTGAGCCGCTGTTTCTCATGATCCATCGTTTCATCCCACATCTCTATCGTGATCTTGTCTGTGCCCTTGCATGCACAGATACCGTTTACATATTATACATTTTTCCCAAAATAATTACGATAAGTGGATTCAAACTACTTTGCTGCACCCTCTGCATAATATACATCTACATGATGATAATATGCATGTATCCTACTCTGTTTTGCTATTCTTAGCTTGATGATGGAACGGTGTGGAGAAGCATTTTCTTTAACATATATTTTTCCACATTTCATTTATATTGTGAACGTTAAATGAAGATTATGGTATTTCGTCCCTTTAACGTTTGTAGTGGATAAATTAGGGTATTGGTAGTATAGGCTTTATTTTCATCAATATAGTTTTTTGCAATACGATATTGAAGGAAAAAGTCAAAACAACTGAATATTGGAGGTATGATTATGTTCACACGTCTTGACCAGATTATGATTGAAATCCCGGATGTGGACCGTCCCGACCCTAATGCAGCAGCTGCTGTACAGGAACTGCTGGGCGGCAAATTCGGTGAGATGTCGACTCTGAACAATTATCTGTACCAGTCTTTTAATTTCCGTAACAAGACCAAGCTCAAGCCGTTCTACGATCTGGTAACGAGTATTACTGCCGAAGAGCTGGGGCATGTGGAGCTTGTCGCACACGGAATTAACAAGATTCAGTCCGGCTCCACGTCCTACAAGGAACCAGACGATACTCCTCTTGATTCAGTGAAAAATGCAAGGCTCAGCTATCCATACCTCGCTGGTGCCCAGGGAGCTATGCCGCGTGATTCCATGGGTAGACCATGGACAGGCGACAATGTGTTCAACAGTGGTAATCTGGTAGAGGATCTGCTGCACAACTTCTTCCTGGAGTGTGGTGCCAGAACACATAAGATGAAAGTCTATGAAATGACAGATCATCCGGCAGCACGCGAAGTCGTAGGCTTCCTGCTGGTTCGTGGTGGTGTGCACGTTGTGGCGTATGCCAAAGCTCTGCAAATGGCTACCGGCGTAGATGTTACCAAACTGGTACCTGTTCCTTCATTGAGCAACAAAGCATTCAATGAAGCACGTAAATACGAGGACAAAGGTGTTCACACCAAGCTGTATACTCACAGTACTGAAGACTTCAAAGCCATTGATCAGATCTGGAAAGGTACCCATCCGGAAGATGGATTACCGCTGGAAGTCATCCATGGATTCCCTGAAGGTGTTCCTGTACCCGAGTATCCGGAAGTGGAAGAAGAGTTCGCACCGGGCATTTCCCAGGAAGATTTTGCCGAGATTGCCAAGCGTCTCAAAGCGAACGGAAATATTAAATAAATCAGGTTTTATCAAGCCTGCGCCCTTGCTGGTGCAGGCTTTTTTGTGCTTTGCCAGGTGGCTTGCCAACCCATTTATTTATTAAATTTTTAACATACGGTTTAAATTGGTTATCAGTGGTTAATAAATAGACGTGAAGAGATAATCGAATACATTTTCCAAACTAACTTACTAGCTTCACGGATATCCTAAGTTATCTTGAAAAATTATTCGAATATCTTAATAAAGATACTTATTTATATTAGGAGGAAAACATTATGGGATTCATTTGGTCATTAATCGTAGGTGGTATTATTGGTTGGATCGCAGGTATGATCGTAGGCCGCGATATTCCGGGTGGTATCATTGGTAATATTATCGCAGGTTTCATCGGTGGTTGGTTGGGTAACATGCTGCTGGGTCACTGGGGTCCGGAAATTGGTGGATTCTTCGTTATTCAATCGATTATCGGTGCCGTGGTACTGGTATTCATCGCAAGCATGATCTTCCGTTCTATGCGTCGTACGCGTAGCTAACTAATCGGATAGATGATTACGGAACATTAACGTTCCCCGTAGAAAAGCCCGCTCTTTTGCAGAGCGGGCTTTTTGCTGTGTGAAAAGACTGGTATGAATTTCCCCCTCCAAATTATCAATCGCAGCGTTACGAAAAGGGTAATCATTAAAGATACAATTTATATAACAAGGATGGTGAATATGTACTTTATTGATGGCTTGATACAATGGTATTACAATGTACGCTGGATCGATCTGTTCGTATCCATCGTCATTTTGATTCTATTTTTACTGTTCCGTAAGCTGTTTACCCGGTATTTGTTTGCATTTGTAATTGGACGGTTCAAAGAACATCCGGCGCTAATTCGCTGGGCAGAGGCATTTGAGAAGCCGCTGCAGTATTTCTTTATTCTGATCGGTACATACGCAGCACTGCGTTACTTTATGCATGAACAGTGGAGCTTTGTGATCGATATCAATCGGATCTACCGCAGTATCAGTGTGATCCTGCTGGGTTGGGGGTTCTACAATGTGTCTGCCGCCTCCTCCATTCTATTGGAAAGTGTAGGCAAAAAGTTCGGTCTCGATTCTTCGAGCATGATCATTCCTTTCCTGTCCAAATTGATCCGGTTTATCGTTGTTGTACTGGCAGTGACCAGTATTGGTGCCGAATGGGGATTCAGCATTAATGGTGTAGTCGCTGGTATGGGTCTGGGTACGCTCGCCATATCGCTGGCTGCCCAGGAATCACTCAGCAATATTATCGCAGGGATTGTGATTATTCTGGAGAAACCTTTTTCCAAAGGAGACTGGATCTCTACACCAGATATAGAAGGCATCGTCGAAGATATTACATTCCGTAGTTCCAAAATACGTACATTTACCGATGCGCTGGTTATCGTTCCAAATTCCAAGCTGGCGTCATCGGCGATTACGAACGGCAGCCAAATGGGCAAACGCAAAATATTTTTCAATATCAAGCTCTCCTTGCAGACACCGGGAGACCGTATTGAACGAATCGTCGATCGGCTGACCGAGCATTTGGAGAATGACGAAGCTGTTGCTCCAGGATCTGTTATGGTCAAATTCAATGAGTTCTACGAAAGCAGTCTGGGAATCATGGTACAATGTTTTACCAAATCTCCTGCATGGGGAGATAATCTGGAATATCGGCAAAAGCTGAATCTGCTGGTGATGAAGATTCTTCATGAAGAAGAAGCCAAGCTGGCCTATCCTACACATCGCGTGCTCGTTCAGGAACCGGACAAAGCGTAATTCTGTTATATGGTTCACTGTACTAATATCCAGCAAAAAGCAGCCCTATTATGGATGACAGGGCTGCTTTTTGCTAGATATTAATATTATATGTTGCTTGATTCTTGTCTGAAGAGTGTAGCCGTACAGGATTGGAGTGGATAATACTACTAGCCTGCATATAGATGACGTTCAGAGTGCCTGTTCGACTCTCTGGATCATTGAATTAACCCTTTCTCCTAGCGAGACAGCGGCAGCCACTCGAGCACACGCTGAATCTTGGTATCCCAATAGCCCCACTCATGTTCTCCCGGTTCTTCTTCGTAAGTCAGCGGGATATCCAGCTCTCTCATATGATCCCGGAAGCGGATATTATCTTCATAGAGAAAATCTTCGGTGCCACAGCACTGGTACAACTGCGGCAATGCTGCAGTGTCTTTGGTCGATGCCAAGTTCTGTGCAAGATGGAACAGATCATTATTCGAACCTCTGGCTTCTTCCGGCGAGCCAAAGATTCGCTGTACTTCAGCCTCATAATCCTCATCACTACGAGTGTACATGGAAGTAATATCGGTTGCTCCGGACAGACTGGCTGCCGCTGCATAACGCTCTGGCAGGCTCATACCCAGCTTGAGCGCTCCATAGCCTCCCATAGACAGGCCAGCTACGAAACGGTCTTCACGGCGATTAGAGAGGTTGAAAAAGGATTCTGCGAGCCGAGGAAGTTCTTCACTGACGAATGTAAAGTATTTGCCGCCCTGCTGCATATCCGTATAAAAGCTGCGATGTACATTGGGCATAACAATCGCCAGCCCATAGGCTGCTGCATAACGTTCTATTGATGTGCGGCGTAGCCAGATCGTATGATCATCCGATAACCCATGCAGCAGATACAGTACAGGATGTTTGCCACTGGCAGCATGACCTTCCATACCGATCTGGGTATGCGTCTCCTGGGGAATAATAACGTTCATGGAAGTCGATAAGCCCAGTACCTCTGAATAGAAATTGCATTGCATTAAAGCCATACTCGAATACCTCCCGGAAATGAAGTTGCTGTCGTTGCCTCTTTTATCATACCTCTTTTTAATAATGAAAGCGATTTCTCTTGTAGACATAATAATGGGCATGCTCCGGATCGGAACATGCCCTGATATGTAGTTCACCCTGTACTTCATGGATTCTCTCCATAACCGTACATAATCATTAACGTTAAATAGAATGCTTCAAGACTTTGCTGCTTATGTGTGGTCCTGGAAAGTCTGTTATTTATATTCCGTCCACCCTATAAATAAAGATGACGGTTGCTAATGAAATGGTGATCCTATTAACGTCTTCTGTACGTAGTTACACTTGTAGTAGCTGCCATTTGAGCATTCAGCAGTTCTTGGAAACTTTGTCCGCCAGTATTTACACTGGTGTTGTCCGCTGTCATAGTTGCCGCTTGTGGTCTGAATTGCTGATGATTGTAGGGAGTTGCTTGATATACGCTTAAGTTGATGTTCATAACCTTTCACGCTCCTTTATGATAGTGGTTTAAGTTTCGTTTATCCGGAATAGGAAGTGACTTCCTAGTGGGTTCCTATTGTTTCCTACGTGATACTTTAGTTAATTAAGTTATACCCTCTATTCTTCCTATTGAAAACATTAAATAGTCCCGTTTTTGGCAGTATTTCATAAATGATTCAGCAGTCCTGGTTTCGTCAAAAATCTCTCAACCTTACTTAGGATTAATTTTGTCATTATTTGACTATAACTAAAACCAAAGACCTACATATGTCGAAAAAAGCAGTCATGATTAGGTGATACTTATTTTTGAAATAAATAATTAAAGGTATCGAAACTGCAACCTAATAGGAAGTAGTCACGTCTGTAGGAGTAGGAATGACCAAAATATAGTCTGGAGAGGGGAATAGGAAATGGGAATACAGCCTAAATGGTTGTCTCTTCTGACAGCTTCAGTGCTGACACTTTCAATTAGCGGACAGGCACTGGCAGCAGAGGGTACTTTTACGGATATTCGTAATGTGCAGGGACAACAAAAGATCGAATCTCTCAAAGATCGTGGGTTTGTCAGTGGAGTAACAGCTACCGAGTTCAAACCGAATCAGACATTAAATGCCGCTCAGGGCATCCAGATGCTGGTGAACAGCTTCCAGTTGAGTCTGGCACAATATACATTTATCAAGGCACCACAAGCCAGCGACTCTTATACCAAGGTCAAAGATGGAGCATGGTATTCGGATGCATTTATTATCGCTGCTGTAAATGGAGTGGAAGTTCCGCGCTCGATTGATCCTGCAGCCGAGCTGACCCGTGAGCAATTCACCAATTATCTGATGGCATCCATGCAAAAAGCAGGCAATCTGCCGATGATCAATATCAAACCGGTTACGATCAATGACGATGCCAAGCTCAATCCTTCCTACCAGGGAGCAGTACAGCGTTCATTGGCAATGAATATCAATAAACTGGATGCCAAAGGCAACTTTGCACCCAAGGAAAAAATCACCCGTGCGGAAGCGGCAGTCATGATCTACAATGCGCTGGATTATCTGCAAAAGCATCCTCAAATGAGTCAGCCTGCAGCAGATGCTGATCCTGCAGCCGGAGAAGGCACCGCCGATACAGCATCAAGCGAGAACACACCTCAATCATAACGATAGATCATTTCAAAAAATCAAAGAACCCGTAAGCGGCTGTTGGACCGCTTCGGGTTCTCTGATTTTATAACTGGACTATTATATATAGCTTCCTTTTGACTATTCAAATATCTACTCCGGCACAGACCTGACCTGTTCCACTTCCTGATGTGGAGACCCGGTATGACTTTCCCACTCTTCACGCAGAATACCCATGCGAATCGAATCGTAATATACTCCATTGTACAAACGGACTTTGCGCAGACGCGCTTCCATCGTCATACCGAGCTTGTAACCTACGCCAATCATCCGCTCATTGCCTGACCAGGTCGTATAGCCAACCCGCACCAGCGGCATCGTCGTAAACAGATGATTCATCCACATTCGAATTGCACGCGTACCATAGCCTCCGCTCCAGTAGGAAGGAACGAATATCACAATGCCCATCTCCAGCCACAGTGATGCCTCATGCTCCCAGTAGTAACTGATCATTCCTACCAGCTCTCCACTGACTTCAATACCCCAACGATCCGGCCTTTGCAGCAGCATCTCTTGCTCTCCCGCACAGAACTGCTCATAGGTAAGTGGAATATGCTCATAATAAGGAGCATCCCACTTTTTCCATTCGGGTGCTGCTTCCTGATAACCGATTTCCCAGAGGCGATACATATCCTGTTGTTCCATCGGGCTTATACATACCTCTCCGTCTCTATACATCAATAGCTCATCAGCTCCATTTGCAAATAGATTCTATAAATATTGCTCAAACCAGCCCGCAATCTGTTCCAGACGCTGGATTCGCAGCTGGGGATGTCCATTGCGCGATAGATTATGATCGGCATCCGGGAAGCGCACGAGGCGTGTTACGGCACCGAGGCGCTTGAGTCCTGTAAACCACTGCTCGGCTTGCTCAATCGGACAGCGCAGATCCTGTTCGCCATGCAGAATCAGAATAGGCGTCTTCACATTCTCCACATAAGCCAGCGGCGAATGCTTCCATAGCGTCTCCAGCTGCTGCCACGGTGTACCGCCAATCTGATCTTCGGTAAAGTAAAAGCCGATATCACTCACGCCGTAAAAGGAAATCCAGTTGGAGATCGAGCGCTGGGTGACAGCAGCCTTGAAGCGGTCGGTATGTCCGACGATCCAGTTGGTCATAAACCCACCATAGCTGCCGCCAGTTACACCGAGCCGGTCTTTGTCGATCCAGTCATAATGTTCCAGTACATAATCGGTCACTTCCATCAGATCACGATAATCACCACCACCATAGTCACCCCGGCAAGCATTTACAAATTGCTGACCGTATCCCTGACTACCACAGGGATTGGTGAATATTACGGCATATCCTTGTGAAGTAAGCAGCTGGAATTCGTGCATAAATGTAAATCCGTACATCATATGCGGTCCGCCGTGAATCTCCAAAACAGCAGGGGCACGGTTATCGGCGTCATATTCCTGAACCGGAGGCATCAGCCATGCCTGCAGCGGACGACCATCCACGGCCGTAAGCTCAAGCTCCTGCGGGACACTGAGCCGAAGCCCTGACAACAGTTCGTCATTCCAGTGAGTAAGCTGCTGTTCCTGCAGCTGAGCCGTATCGCGAAGGAATAGCTCACCCGGCTGCAGACTGTCCGCAGCGACGAACACCACATGTTCATGCGCTGTCAGGGTAAAGGAATGAATATTCCGCTGGCCATCCAGTATCACCTGATGTCCCGAACCATCTACCGCCGTTGCAATCAGCTGAACCGCTCCACGTTCGGACAGCAGCGTATAAATCAGCTGGCCATCCGCGCTGAATACCGGTTCTGCCGTTGACGATATACCGCTATCTCCGACCAGGTAATTGCCAATTAGCATATCGGAATCCTGACACAGACAGGAAATAGTACCATCCGGCAACGTCAGCTGATACAGCCGGGTCAACGTGGCATTATGATAGGACTGATCACTTGCAATAAAAGCGATCTGTTGACCGTCCGGTGACCATGCCAGCGAGACGATTCCATAGTCATTTTGTGTCCAGCGGTGCAATCCCTCTCCCTGAATAGAAAGCGTATACAAATCATTGGTCAGTACAAAATCGGGATCTGCTTCATCTGCAGATGGAATATGGGCAGTAAAAGCTACCTGGGTGCTATCTGGTGACCAGACATAGCTTTGCACATCATAATCACCTGTTGTCAGCCAGCGTCCAGAATCATCTACCAGTGAATGCAGATACAGATGTGTACGACGTCCCTGCCAGAGGCCTCCACCATCGGACTTGTATGTAATTCGGTCGATAACGACTGCCTTTTTACTGGCAGATAATTTGGAGGATGCCGAGTCAGAGGACTTGTTTTGTTCTACTTTGGTATTTTCTGTTGATAGATGCTCTTCTTTGTTCTCTTCTGCCAGCAAGAGCAGCCAACTGCCATCGGGTGACCATGCGAATGAAGCAACGCCATGCTTCAAATCCGTCGCTGCATAAGCTTCCCCTCCATCTGCGGGTATCATCCACACCTGGGTATGATCATCCTTTTTACGCAGGAAAGCCAACTTGCGACCATCCGGTGACCATGCGGGTGAGTGATCTCTCTCTCCTGATGTAAACCGATAATCTCCGCTTCCATCCTGCCGGATCATACGCAAATGGGAGTAGTACCCGTCACGTTTGTCATTGACCTGCCGACTTACATAGACGACCCACTCGCCTGACGGAGAGGCTGCCGGTTGTTCTGTCCATTGAAACTGATATAAATCTTCTGCCTGTACATTTCTTTTGTCGGTCATATCCATTGTCTCCCTTCGGGGCGCTTTCTGGAAATGAATCTGTTAGCATCTTCCAGCCTCACCCTTATATGCATAGTAGCGCAGGGAGACAGGTTCCGCAATGTAACAGACCATGTGAATACATTTGCAGAGTCTTTTATTTCCGCTAACTGCGTATACATCTGTATTTCAATACAAAAAGCCGGAAGAACCAATCGGCATCAAATACATGGTGCCAACTATTTCTTCCGGGTGATCTGAAATACTATAGATAGATTACAATAGGGTGAATCGTATCCTGATGGAGAACGTTTGATTACATACTTAACGAGAATATTAATTTAGCGGTTTAAATAAATACTTTGCTGATGCGAATCTTGCGTTCTTTGGACAGGTCGATAAATTGCTTGTCTGTCTGAATAAGCGGACGGAACATATCAGTCTGGTTGGCGAGCACGATCATGCCATTTTCGCCGTTATCCAACTGGACTTTTTTGCCGACCAGGTTGGGAGACATATGATGAATCAATGCCTGTACCGGTTTCTCATGCAGTTTGGAAAATCCAAGTTCATGGATGTTCTGCAAGATAGTCACCAGTCCCTGCTTGCTGCCATCGCTGCTGGCAGAAGTCATATTCACAAATACATCGGCTACCGATACAATCCGGGTATACGCATGAATTCCATTTTTGTAAAGGCGCTGCGGATAACCGGTACCATCGTTACGCTCATGATGCTGAAGCGCGACGAGTGCGGTAGTTTTGTCGTTCAGGGATTCCATAATCAGGTCGTAACCGTACTGGGTATGCTTTTTCAGCTCTTTGCGTTCCGATTCGTTCATGCTCTCGCGGTCGGAACGTATAATAGAAGGAAGACGGCTTTTGCCGATATCATGCAGATAGCCGGCGCGGCTGATCCGGTAACATTCTTCTTCAGAGTAACCAAGCCAGTCAGCAATGTAATAACTGAGCAGACCAACTTTTAGTGAATGGCTGTAGATATGATCATCTTCGGCTTCCAGCATCAAGAGCAGGGAGACAATATCATTTTGCCCATTCAAATTCAACAGCAGCGGCTCCATCAGATGATCTGCCAGTTCGGCACTGAATTTGCCCTTGGTCAGCGCTTCCAGAAACAGAGACTGGTACGCCTGCAGAGACTGTTCCACACTTTCCTTGAGACCGGCTGGCAGTCCGATCAGGTCATGCTCTGTATCCCTTTCGGTAAATGCTGCTGTTCCCTGCGAGGAAGCAACATCCACATAATCGAGCTGATGACGCGTAAGCAGCGTAATATCTTCATCGGTCAGTTGAGTTCCTTGTTTTAAGAGAGGAACGCCCTGACGGTTAAATGCATCTGCAAGCAGCGTGTCTCCCTGCTTGAGATCAAAAATATGGATTAACAATAGTACCCCTCCGTTTATGTATACCTGCTATTTAGTGTCTAGTCAGATAGTCTTGCATTATGTAGAGCAGATATCTGTGAAATATAATAGTTATCGGCAGATGCAGCCTTTAATTATATAGCACTTACTGCTTAATAATTCGGTAGCTATCTGCACATTTATGTAAGTTCCCCGCTCTTTGGAAATAAAAAAAGCGAAACGGGGATTCCGCTTCGCTTTTTCTACTTTATATTTCATATTCTGCAGGCTTAGTCTCCGATCAACTGTACCCGCTTGTCATGATCCGGATCTTCTACCAGATTGATCTGACGGTCAAATATGATCGTAGTGCGATCATGCTTTTTGTAATCGCCCCATGGAATCTCCATCGTCGCCGGTGTCGTTGTATGGGCAAATGTAATCCATGCTTTTTGCATCTGTACAGCCAGATTGGTAGTCAATTCATCCGGCTGTACGCCGATATGTCTCAGCAGCGGCAGATTGTTGAATACAAAAGCAATTTCCGCTGCATGAGTAGCCGTTCCAAGCCATGAATGACCAGGCTGACTCCAGTCAAATCGGTACATCCACACCGGGCCATGAGCGATCTGTGCCTGCGCATACCGAACCGCAGAACGCCAGAAGAACAGATCCGTCATAATCTGCGCCTGTCCCTGTACAGTCATCGGATACTGGTCAACCAGATGATCTCCGTTGAGTCCGGTCATCATTTCCAGTGCCCCGCTGACCTGCTCGCGTGGCAGGATTTGCGAAGATTGATTGATGAATAATGAACCTTCATCCTGATTGGTACCGATAATGAGTGCAATATCCTTGGCTGCACCATTCTCGATCGCGACCACCGGCTCTACCGGCAGTGTCTGCGGATGGATCACTGGCTGGAACAGCAGGGATAGAATATTTTCCTGTCCGGACTGCCGCAGTCGCTCTGCTGCCTGCAGCAATTCTGCTGTAGATGCCGAATGCAGAACCGACAGATCATCCGGACTTGCTCCCAGTTCCCGCAGATAACCGTCCGCGATTCGCTTGGCCGCTTCTGGTGGCAGAACCTGTGATGCGCCGCTCTGCATAATGGCTGCGCGGAATAATCCTTTGGCTGACGGCATCGCCAGCAGAGCACCTATGCTCATCGCCCCTGCCGATTCGCCAAATATGGTAACCTTCTCGGGATCTCCGCCAAAAGCTGCAATATTGCTGCGTACCCATTCCAGTGCTGCGATCTGATCGAGCAGTCCAAGATTGGCTGCATATGCATTGCCATACGAAGACAGATCCAAAAAGCCGAGTGGTCCAAGACGATAATTAATCGTTACCACGATCATATCTCCATTTACTGCAAGCGAAGCCCCATCGTAGATCGGCAGGCTGCCTGCTCCAGTCACGAAGGCTCCTCCATGAATCCATACCATGACCGGGCGCTTCTCTGTGGATTTGTCGGATGCCCATATATTCAGATACAGACAATCTTCTGACTGTACCGGACGCGCATTGGATGGTCCAAACATGCTATTGTCCAGTTCATTACCGGGCTGCGGACAGACCGGACCGAAACGGGTCGCTTCCCGTACACCTTCCCATGGTTGCGGCGGACGAGGCATATGAAACCGCAGATCTCCAACCGGAGGTTCGGCATATGGAATCCCTCTCCATATCACTGCACCATTCTCCCGTACACCCTGTACTTCTCCATATTGAGTACGAATTTGAGTCGTTTCCATTGCCAATCGCCATCCTTCCGTCTGCTATGATTGGTACAGTATCATCTGATTCCTGCACGAATACTCGTATCTGTACCCTGTTTGCTATCATACAATCGTTAAGTATACTAAATACCCCACTATCTTCATTAAACAGAACCAGCCATTCTGCCACAATATTCAGCAAAACGAACAGCCAGACCGAATAAGCTTCCCGGATCAATCTATTGTCTTCCTGGAAAGACTTTCCCTTTCTGCAAATACGGAATTGACATGATATACTCAAAATATACAGTTCTTTCAAAGGAGGCCAACAATGATGATAATAAGAAAAGCACGACCGGAGGATGCATCCGCTGTAATCCCCCTGATCTATGATGCCATTGGTGATATTGCCTATGTACTGACAGGCACCGAACAGATCGACCAGGCTATGAAAGTAATGGAGCAGCTTTTTCGCAGTCCAGGAAATCGGCTTAGTTACGAGAATGTAATGGTGACCGAGCAAGAAGGACAGGTAGCAGGCTTCGCACTTTCTTATCATGGCAAAGATATTGATCAGCTGGATGCACCTATTATCGAGCGACTGCAGCAGCTGGGACAGCCGACTGATGATGTGATTCCGGAAGCACATCCGGATGAGTACTATCTGGATTCGATAGCGGTTCATCCTTCTTTTCAGGGTCAAGGAATAGGATCACAGCTGATTGCCAGCTTTGAGCAGCTGGCCGCAGAGCAGGAATACCCCCGTCTGTTGTTAATCGTCGATGTAGATAATAGCAAAGCTAGAGCACTGTATGAACGGCTTGGTTATGCCGAAGATGGAATGATTCACATTCGCGGCCATGCCTATCACCGGATGATCAAGCAGCTGCCCATTATCTCCCCTTCGAACAAGTAGATTGACTGTAGACGCTGCTAGTTATCTGTACGACTACATGTACTACTTTTTGTAATTTGATTATATAACCTGTAGGACCAACTGGACGCTTAGTGTGTCCGGTTGTTTGCTGTTTAATGAAGGATGGTTACGTTTAACCATTCATTAGGAAGAATATAGAAATCCTATCTTTATTTTCATATCCTGTTTATCATTTTATATTACTTTAACGGAGGGCTGACACATGAATGCACCATCCTGGAAAGAATCCGTCATTTATCAGATTTATCCACAAAGCTTTAAGGATAGTAATGGCGATGGCTGGGGAGACCTGCAGGGCATTATCTCCAAGATCGATTATCTCGTTAAGCTGGGCGTCGATATTGTCTGGCTTGGGCCAATCTGTGAATCACCCATGGTAGATAACGGTTATGATATTAGCGATTATCAACAGATTCACCCCCGTTATGGCACAATGGAAGACTTTGAACAGCTACTGTCCAAACTTCATGAGAACGGTATCAAACTAATTATGGATCTGGTGATCAACCATACGTCGGATGAGCATCCATGGTTCCAGCAAGCTCAAAGTTCCAAGGACAGCCCTTACCGGGATTATTACATATGGAAGGAACCGGGAAGTGATGGACAGGAGCCTAACAACTGGATGTCTTTCCTGAATGAACCGGCCTGGACTCGTGATGAACAGAGCGGTGAATATTATCTGCATCTGTTCGACCGCAAGCAGCCCGATCTGAATTGGGAAAATGAAAATATGCGTCAGGAGCTATACACCATGATCCGTTGGTGGCTGGACAAAGGCATTGATGGATTCCGTCTGGATGCGATTAATATGATCTCCAAAGATCCGGAACTGCCGGATGCTCCAGCAGATGCACCTCATCCACCCGGACAGGAGTTTTACAAAAATGGACCGCGGATTCATGAGTTTCTGCAGGAAATGTATGAACAGACCTTCTCCCGGTATCCTGAAGTCATCACGCTTGGAGAAGCACCTTCGGTAACGATGGAGGAAGTCGTACGCTATACCGCTCCCGAACGACAAGAAATGAATATGGTACTCGCCATGGATTTGATCCGGATCGGCAAAGATCCCAAAAACCCATGGGGATCACGGGAATGGTCTATTCGCGAGTTAAAAGAATCGGTGAGTAACTGGTATTCGGGTGTATTTGGCCAGGGAGGTTATGCTCTCTATCTCAGCACGCATGATCATCCACGCATTATACCGGATCTGATTGGCACCGGTGAATATGAAGTGACTGCAGCCAAGCTGATTGCAACTTTTCTCCATACGATTCCGGGTACACCGCTTATCTATCAGGGAGAAGAACTTGGTCTGGGCAATACCAACTATGACCGGATTGAAGACTACCGGGATGCCGGCACTTTGGCTTATTATCAGCAGGCGCTGCAGGATGGCCTCTCTCCTGAACAGGCACTTGCCAATATCCACCGTCGCAGCCGTGATGGGGCACGCTCTCCAATCCCGTGGGATGACAGTAATGAATACGCAGGCTTTAGTACAGCAGAGCCGTGGATGAGTCTGCCTCCTGCGGACCAGATCGAAGGCAAACGTGTTAGCGAGCAGGAAAATCACCCGGATTCGGTATTCTACTATTATCGCCAGCTTATCCAGATGCGCAAACAGAATCCGATTATGTCCTATGGCTCGTTTCAACTGCTGCTGCCAGAGCACGAAGAGATCTTTGCCTTTATCAGAGAATGGGAAGATGAGAAGTGGCTGGTCGTTCTGAATTTTGCTGATCGTGAAGTAGACATTGACTGGAGCGGCGAAGGTGTGGAATGGGCAGACCATATGATCAAGCTGCATGGTAACTATACCAAGTTCTCGCGTCCGGTCGTCCGGGAAGATGAACATACGATTGAAGAACTGAAGCATCTGCGTCCGTACGAAGCATTAATTTACCGTATGTAATACGCTTAATTGTGAATAATTCAAAAAGCTCTGCAGCATATGCCCTGTATGGATACAGTGGCATGCTAGCAGAGCTTTTTGGATGTTATTCAGCGGTCATGGTGCTTTCAGCAGCTGGTGTATGTACAATCTTGGTCACATCGATAGCCGTTCTATTTCAATACATAAGATAATTGTATTGCCAGTTTAGACCTGATTATAACGTCTTCGACATCTGATAGTCGGTGATCACATATCCGGCCTTTTGATAAACATGCAGAGCGCGCTGGTTATGACCGAACACATGCAGTCCAATACGGATAGCCCCCTGCTGAATTGCCAGTTCATCCAGGGCCTTCATGGTTTCCTGTCCGTACCCTTTGTTCTGATGACCATCGTAGATCAGGATATCATACAGGAAAGCATATTTTCCTTTTGGCGTATCGGTGATATTCATCCAGACATGTCCTACAGCTTGCTGCTGCTCTGTCTCGAATATACTGTAAATAAAAGCCCCTTCTGTATCCGCTCCATTCGGCAGATATTTATGAAAGGATTCGGCAGCCCGATCCATAGCTTCCTCTTCGCTCCATTCTCCGGCTGCCACTTTCTCAGCAGCATAATCTGTCGTCGACAGTTGATAAAACTCCGCATACTGCTTGCTGTCCATTGGGATCAATTCAATCATCTTCTAATCTCCTCTCGCTGTATTGGGATGGCTGAATCTTACTGTTTGATCAGGTTCTCTTCTATTTTACCCTCTTCGTTGATTGACGTCGAATAATCCACTGGATCGTATCCTTCTTCACTTATTCGGCACCAATCTCACCCAATACATATAACCCGGCCGCCGGATCTTCTTGTGCCAGATCCGGCGGCCGGGCTGCAAATACATTATAGATCTTCTACAGGCTCGCTCGTCATGCCCTTCTCCAGCATACGCTGCTGGAAAGCACTGATATCTTCATAATCTTCGGCAAATTTGCGGGAAATACGAATATAGATGGGCAGCAGCTCCCGGTAAATAGCCGCATGTTCCTTGTACGGCTTATGCTCGTAGGTTGTACCGATCATCTTGGATACTTCATCCAGGGAATCAATTCGCTTCAGGGCATACAGACCAAGTACTGCTGCACCAAGACAGGAGCTTTCGATACTTTCCGGTACAATCACCCGCTGATCGAAAATATCGGCCATCATCTGGCGCCACAGCTCGGAACGTGCAAATCCGCCGGTCGCGTGGATTTTCTGAGGGACGCCAATTTGTTCTTCCACAGCCAGCATCACTGTATACAGATTGAACAGCACGCCTTCCAGAGCAGCGCGAATCATATGCTCTTTTTTGTGATGCAAAGCGAGGCCAAAAAATGATCCTCGTGCATCCGGGTTCCACAGCGGCGCCCGTTCACCGGACAGATACGGATGGAACAGCAGTCCATCTGCACCGGGACGTACCTTCTCGGCGATCCGGGTTAGCACGTCATAGGCACTCAGGCCAAGCCGCTTGGCTGTTTCCACTTCGGAAGCAGCGAATTCATCACGAATCCAGCGGAAAATAATGCCTCCGTTATTCACCGGCCCCCCAATAACCCATTTATCTTCAGTCAGTGCATAACAGAAAAATCTGCCTTTGGGATCGGTCACAGGCTTATCGGTAACCGTACGGATCGCTCCACTCGTACCGATCGTTACAGCGACAACGCCCGGATCAATCGCACCTACACCCAGATTGGACAGTACGCCGTCACTAGCTCCCAGTACAAAGGGAACCGAAGAGCTCAAGCCCATCTCTGCGGCATACGTATCATGTAATCCGTGCATAATATGAGTGGTTGGCACCAGTTTTGACAGATGCTCACGGGTAATACCTGCTGTCGACAGGGCTTCTTCATCCCAGTCCAGCTGCTTCAGATTCATGAGTCCGGTTGCCGAAGCCATGGAATGATCGGCTACATACTCGTCAAACAGCTTCATGAATACATATTCCTTGATAGAAATATATTTGTGCGCTGCACTGGCAATCTCGGGATGCTCCCGCGTAATCCACATGATCTTGGTCAAAGGAGACATGGGATGGATCGGTGTGCCTGTACGCATGTATAGTTCGTGACCTTTTTTCTCACTTTTGAGCTGTTTGAAATAAGGAGCACTGCGATTATCCGCCCAGGTCATGCACTGGGTCAGCGGCTTGCCTTCTTTATCTACAACCAGCATGCTGTGCATTGCCGAGCTGAAAGAAACAAATAAAATATCTTCTGGTCCTCTGCCGCTCTTGTCTATCGCCTGGCGAATAGAATCAATCACCGCGCGAAACAGCTGATCTGGGTCCTGCTCGGCTACCGACGGAACTGGGGTATGCAGTGGATATTCCACAGCGCCCTGGGCGACGATTTTACCTGATTCTTCAAATAGGACTGCTTTGGTGCTGGTAGTTCCCATATCCACACCAATCATAAATTTGGCTTCGCTCATACTCGTCTACCTACTTTCCGTCATAAATTCGTGGTTATTTTTCCGTATCACAATTCTGTATCTGAACAGCTATGTCTCTATACCATTATATTCAATATGAAAATGATAATAAACGCGACCAGCGACAGCAGGGTCTCCATCACTGTCCATGACTTCAGTGTCTGCGGTACAGACATATTGAAGAATTCCTTGACCATCCAGAAACCGGCATCATTCACATGGGACAGAATCAGTGATCCTGCACCAGTAGCAAGTACGACCAGTTCAACATTGGCTCCCGGCGTCAGTGCCAGGACAGGTGCTACAATGCCCGCTGCAGTCGTCATGGCGACAGTAGCCGAACCCGTAGCAACACGGATCAGCGCCGCTACCAGATAGGCGAATACTACGACATTGACATGGGCAGCTGTCGCTACGCTGGCAATGGCTTCGCCTACGCCACTATCAATCAGTATTTGCTTGAACGCGCCGCCTCCACCAATAATCAGAATAATCGAAGCGGTCGGTGCCAGGCATTCACTGGTGAACTTGGAGATCTCTTCCTTGCTGAATCCCTGAGCAAATCCGAGGGAGAAAAAGGCAAATACCGTCGCAATAAACATTGCAACAACCTCATTACCGAGAAAACGGAAAAACATCGCCAGACCACTGCTACTATCCGGCGCAGCAATCTCGACAATAGAACCGGTCAGCATTAGAATCACCGGCATAAGAATCGTCAGCATCGTCAGGCCAAATCCCGGCAATGAACGTTCAGACTGATCCGACCGATGGGAAGTGAACTGTTCGGATAGTCCCTGCGGAGGTTGTACCACAATCCGCTTACCGATATATGTACCAAACAGCGGGCCTGCAATAATGGCAGTCGGTATACCGACAATTAGTGCATACATAATCGTCATTCCAATATTGGCGCCAAAAGCATCAATCGCAATCATCGGTGCAGGATGCGGAGGCAGCAGACCATGAACGGTCGATAATCCGGCCAGCATCGGTATACCCACTTTGAGCAGTGATATATTTGTTTTGCGGATCACGGTGAACAGAATAGGGATCAGCAGAATAATACCTACTTCAAAAAAGACCGGCATACCGACGATCAATCCTACGATCAGCATTGCCCATGGTATACGCTTTTCGCCGAACCGGTTAATCAGTGTAGTCGCAATCTGCTCGGCTCCACCGGACTCCGCCATCATTTTGCCGAGCATTGTACCCAGTCCAATGACGATAGCGATAGATCCCAGTGTTCCGCCCAGTCCGCTCTGTACCGAATCCACTACATCCAGCGGCTTCATCCCGATAATCAAACCGAGAAATAATGATGCCATCAGCAGTACAACAAAAGGATTCCATTTAAACTTGGCAATCATGACAATCAAAATGACAATAGCTATCAGTGCCCATAATAGCAAGGTCGCTTCATGACTCAGTCCAAAAAGAGAATACATTCGCTTCTTCCTCCTGTCCGCTCACCGTGATAGGTATGAATCTTTTTCTTATTAACCTGTTTTCGATATTTTTCAAACGATGCACTGCCTGTATACGCGTATTTATGCGTATTCCTGATCTATGTCAAACAGCCCCCTTTATATACCGGAGTATACAAAAGGGGCTGTTTGTTCATTTATTATTGGCCATTCATCTGGCGCTGCGTCGTCTGTGCAATATTAAAGGTATGATGAGCAAGTCCATCGCTGAGTCCGCGCCAGCTGGCCAGCAGTACCGAGCACTGCATATGCTCAAACACGGTACTCAGGATCATAGTGCCAGCAACAATAATATCCGCCCGATCTGCAGCGAGATCAAATTGGTGAATACGTTCTTCCAGATTGAGCCCAGCCAATGCATCTGCATAAAAACGGATCGTATCCGCTTCGATCGGAAAGGGATCGCCGGCAGGTTTGAGCTGATGCCTGCGTTCCCTTTCCATGCGTGCCAATGCCCGAATACCGCCGCCCAGACCGATAAGCGGCAGACCCGCATGATCCGCTGTCCATGGGTAGTCCTGCAGCTGACCGCTGATCTTACCAGCTAGACGCTGTCTGGACTCTTCGTTCCATGTATCCCGGCCGCCATTTTGCATCGTCATATTAACCGCTCCGCAGGGTAGCGACGTACTATGCAAAAGTTCCTCATGCCTGAAATAAGAGATCTCTGTACTGCCGCCTCCAATATCCACGATGAATCCTTCATGAATATGGGCAGGCAGCGAACGGGTCACTCCCAAGAAACCATAATAAGCTTCTTCTTCCCCGGATAATACTTGCACAGCAATCCCCGTCTCTTCTTCCCAGCGGGCGATGATATCCTGTGTATTGTTCGATTGGCGAACCGCAGCCGTAGCAACTGCCCGGATCTGTGTTGCTCTATTGGCTTTGCAAATATCTTTGAATTTGTGCAGGATCGGAATCACTGTCCAGATATCCTGCTCACTCATATTGCCGTTTTCATCCCTGCGTACACCAAGACGTACCGTTTCTTTGGCCTTGTGTACCATACGGCTGGTACGGTCACTACCCGCTTCATAGATAATGAGACGGATGGAGTTCGAACCAATATCAATGACTCCGAGCCGATTACGATTATCGCTCATTGTGTCCTCGCCATGCACGCATCCCTGGTTGTAATCATCGTCATTAACGAGTTCCTCCTTCGGTAAAGTCATTATTCACGTTTACGGGTTGGTTATGATTTTAACAGGAACAGTCCATGATTTCCACAACCAATGCACCAGATCACTGGATCGGCTTCGACAAAAGGACAAAAAGCCGCCCAATTCAGGGCGGCTCTGTTCTGATCAGCCGGTTGGTTCAATATCAAACTCAGGATCGCCGCTCTTGATAACCACTTTCATCGTATCCTGTTTGGTATCAACAAAAATATAACGATCGGTATCAATATCTTTGGCTTGCCATTCCTTGAGCCGGATAATAAATCCGATATTGGTCTCATCAGGAGCAATCAGAATATTTGCAATCGCACGACCATTCTCTACACGTTCAAAATCCACCTGACGGTGACCGAGTACCGATCCCCATACCCATAGATTCCAGCCGCGGTAATCCTGATTCGGACGTTCGTATTCGACTTCAATACTGCGAGGTACATAAGGCATAACTTCTACAAACCATTGGGCTGTTGCTTTGCCCGAAGTAACGGTAATTTTGGTCTTGCCCGGGTGAATACCGCGGACTACACCATCTTTGTTGACGCGGGCGATACGCTTGTCGCTGGAATTCCAGGTCAGCTTGGGACGCGCAATCGGACGTCCGTACTGATCAAGAACATCTGCTTTGAGGCGCATTCTTTTACCAATGTATACCTGATGTTCTCCTTGCAGATTAACCATATGCGGCACCAATGTTTCTACATGCAGCAGCAGGCAGCTCTCTACATTTCCACAGGATACACAGATCGTACTGGAACCTTCGCTCAGTGCTTTCATTTGTCCGTCAGAGCGAACCGAGACGACCTTGTCATTGGAAGACTGATAGCGCACACGCTCCGCTGTATAGATCCGTCCCCGCTGATCGCGAGGTACTACTCTCAGATGCAGCTTTTCACCGGGTTCCATAATGCTTGGTGTATATTCCCATTCCAGACTCGCCGGAATAGGCTTGTACTGATCTTCTTCATCGAACAGCACCATCATTGATAATGGCGCCACCAGTACTTCTCCACCCAGCACCGAGGCAAGTGGATGTACACCTGCTGCGCGATCATTGACGACAACCTGCCATTGGCGGCTGAATTGTGGCAAAGTCACCGATTGTTCGGTAGTAGCCGAATTATAGATCACGATAATATGGCGCCATATATCGCCATGCGCATACTCACCCAGCTGGAAGGCCACAACTTGCTGGTCACTGCGCAGCACACGAAGATTCTTTTCCACTTCCTTACGGTCGCTCATACGGAATGCCGGATGGCTCATCCGCAGCTGGATCAGTCCCTGATAATAATCGAATACCTGCCGGAAACGCTGCTTGTTGCTCCAGCGGATCGCATTGATCGCGTCAGGGCTTCGGTAGCTGTTATGATCACCATATTTGCTGCGTAGCAGCTCATCGCCTGCGTGGATAAAAGGAATCCCCTGGCTGGTCAATACGATACCATTGGCCAGAATAGAACGGCGTACCCACTCTTGATCCATTACATGCTCGGGATCAATATATTTATAAGGATCCGCTTCTTGTACGGCTGCTGCTACATCGCGTCCATCAGGCAATCTGCCATTGTCCATATGCAGGAATGACAGCTCTTTCTCCGCTCCGCTTACACGTACAATTTTATCCCACAAATTCAGATTGTCATGGGCAGTTACATAGTTGATACTCTCGCTTGGATGATCCGTAAAGTCACCAATAGAGCCGTAGATGCCTTTGACCAGATCACCTTCCTTGCCAAATTCACCAGTAGCAAAACCACGAGTGTCATCATCGCTTCCACCCTTGATTGCACTGCGGAAGTTATCATTAAATAAAGCGAACCCCTTGCCGCGCTGGGCACCTTTGAGCGTCTGCTGCGGCAGCGGCGACCAGCCACCTGTCCACGGCTCGCCATAGATCAGGATACATGGATCGATATCCCGGCGCAGCTCCTGAGTCAGCTGGGTAACTGTCTCGGTATCGATCAGTCCCATGAGGTCAAAACGAAATCCATCCAGATGATATTCCGTTGCCCAGTAACGAAGCGAATCCTTG
Organism: Paenibacillus shenyangensis; assembly: GCF_000346635.1. Taxonomy (NCBI): domain Bacteria; kingdom Bacillati; phylum Bacillota; class Bacilli; order Caryophanales; family Paenibacillaceae; genus Paenibacillus; species Paenibacillus shenyangensis. The sequence continues at coordinate 126,991 of NZ_AOIG01000015.1, read as the reverse complement.
ATATATTTGCGTACCATTGGACGCTCGGTAGCAATCTCATTGCCCACGCCAGAGCCATTGGTCAGTTGTCCACGCTCATCGGTACGATAGAAATAGCCCGGAATCAGACGGTCAAACGGACCATCGTCCACCGAAAAAGTATGATTATACACTACATCCAGTACAACACGCATACCTTCGCCATGCAGTGCCTGTACGACTTTTTTGAATTCACGGATACGCGATGTCGGATCCCATGGATCGGTTGAATAAGCACCTTCCGGTACATTGTAATGCTGCGGGTCATAGCCCCAGTTATATTTAACCTGCTCGGAATTCGGATCATCCACAGTCAGTTCATTGACTGTCTGGAAGTCCGCAATCGGAAGCAAATGCACATGCGTAATACCCAGCTCACGCAGATGGTCTATCCCGATACTATTGCCATACTCATCACATAGTCCGGTTTCGGTAAAAGCAAGAAATTTACCTTTGTGCTGGATCGGCGCTTCGGAATCCACCGAGAAATCCCGTACATGTAATTCATAAATGACTGCATCCGTCAGGCTTGCCATCGGCGGACGAATATCATTTTCCCAACCCTCCGGATCCGTCTTGCGCAGATCTACAATAGCAGTACGCTGTCCATTCGGCGAGACTGCACGGGCATAAGGATCCACAGCATATTCTACACTGCCATCCCGGAATTCTGCCCGGTACATATAATATTTGCCGGCCAGATCGCCATCATGATGCAGTACCCATACGCCGCCTTCTTCCGATTCCATCGGGATCTCCAGACCACCGGTGTGATCATGAACCAGACCTTCATGGTCATACTCCCCAGGCTCATTATACAAGGCCAGATCCACACGCACTGCATCCGGTGTCCACACCTTGAAAATGCTGTGCTGCGGCGTGTATTGAATGCCCAAATCATCTATATCATAAAAGTAGTCAGTCGCAATATCCATATTACGGGTCAGCGAGTGATTCATTTTATCCAGCATATTATTCACCACCATTTACATAGACTTTTGTATTCTGTATTTATTCACGATTGAAGAATCTATTTCTTTCTCTATCGGTTTATTAACCCATACGGCGAAGTTATTCATCTATTTTATTCATCGGAAATTTTGTCTAATTTTTGAAGGTTTTGTAAAACTTTAGTCCTATATCTTTTCGATTGGATATGGGAAAGAAGGAATATCTATCCAATGCAATCGTTAGCATAGAAGGATATAGTCGTTTTTGGGTTTTATAATTCTATACAGGTATATGCTTATGATTTGAATTATTATTACCGCAAATTACCTCATTTGAATAAAAAATTACAATTTTGAGTTTCCTCCGGGAATATAAGAAGCAGCTGCGGAATTATTCCACAGCTGCTTCTCCGTTTTTTATTGCTCTGTGAGAATAATAGGGCCATCGGCCGTAATCGCAATGGTATGCTCGTACTGGGCAGACAGTGTACCGTCGGCTGTTCGTGCAGTCCATCCGTCCTGATCGACAGTCATGCGATACGTTCCCTCATTGATCATTGGCTCAATGGTAAATACCATCCCCTCTTTGAGGCGGGGTCCTTTGCCGGCTTGCCCGATGTGAGCAAAGCTTGGCTGCTCATGCAGATTCCGTCCGATGCCGTGTCCCAGCAGATCGCGCACCACGCCGTAACCATGACTCTCGGCATGCTGCTGAATGACAGAGGTCACATCTCCCAGACGGTTGCCAGACACGGCCTGTTCGATGCCCATATACAGACATTCCCTGGTCACCCGCATCAGCTGCTCGGCAGCCGGGGATACCTGACCGACAGCATAACACCAGGCAGAATCGCCCAGCCAACCGCCATATTCGGCGACAATATCAATTTTGAGTACATCGCCTTCCTGCAAAGGCTGACGGCTTGGAAATCCGTGAGCAATGACATCATTGACCGAGGCACAGGTCTCGTATTGAAATCCGTTGTATCCATTTGTGAACTGCTGACCACCCAATTTCTTGATATGCTTTTTCACAAAATCATTGATCTCCATTGTGGTGATGCCTGGCGCAATCATCTGTGCCAGATGACGATGGCAGTCAGCTACGATCCGGCTCGCTGTTTTCATTTCTTCAATTTCTTTGGCTGATTTCAGTATAATCATGGATATAGACTTCCTTTCGTAATCGACAATCCCATTCTGGAGCAGATGAGAAAGATAATATGATTGTTATTATCTAATTTACAATATATGGAATTTATTTGTTGTGACAACTATTTGTTTATATAGAGCATGAAGATTAGGATGGAACAGATATCGAGATCAGGCTATGAAGATATCTATATGCTCTTTTTCTATACATACGAAGCTGCTTCAGCAGCTATCACTATCTATTATATAGTAAACCTAACTTTCGGTTTGAGCAACTGGTCGCATATCCAGCATTGAAACCTTAGGTACGTATTATCGTATAACAACTATTCTCTTTGGAAAGGAGCTGTTAGGATGCGTACTCTGATTCGCATAGGCAAATGGATGTTATTCGCTCCCCTGATACTACTCGCTGGACTGCTCAATCTGGATGACTATGTACTACTTTTAAAAGACATTATTCGCGACAAGCAGCAGCATGAAGGTCAACCACTATACAATCAGATTGAAAAAGTCCATAGCTGACGTGCAGTCGCAGCTTGTAAAGGTATCGGTCTGCGCCAGCCTCACAACATTTTTCGTATGAGAACGAACTTGTTATAGGAATACAGCTACATACAAAACCGCCTGTCCCCAAAAGGAACAGGCGGTTTTGCTGTTTTACCTATTTATACTCGAACTGTACCGTCAAGCGTCCAGACGCTTGCCCAGAATAGCCAGATGGCGCTCGACTCCATCGAGAATGGCTACACGCGGCAGATGACCCCAATCCTCGAAACCGAATTTGCGCAGCAGACTGAGACTCGGATCATTATGGGCAAATACGAATCCAAGCAGTGTATGTATATGCAGCGCCGGAGCCTGCTCAATCGCATAGCTGACCAGCTTGCTGCCAATACCTTTTCCCTGAAAATCATTATGCACATAAACGCTCAATTCTACAGTTCCATTATAAGCAGGACGTCCATAAAAAGTCTGCAGACTCGCCCATCCGGCAATCTGTCCTTCCTGCCACAGTACCCAGAGCGGGCGGCGTTCCGGTACATGCTCGTCAAACCAAGCCTGACGGCTCTCCACCGTGACCGGTTCGGTATCGGCTGTTGCCAGACGCGCTGGAATGGAAGCATTGTAAATCTCTACGATTGGCTGCAGATCCTCCTGCCGGGCAATCTTGATTTCATAGGAAACAGCATTGTTCAAGGGTATCACTCCTGGAATTTATTTTTATCTACGATACCACCTGAATGCTGATTCGTCTATTCCCTCACCCGGGAGCAGAATTTAACGAATAAATGTGTTTTTGACACGTACCGAACGTGTAAAGTACATATTCCATGCCAGTGTTAATACGGCTCCCCAGATCATCGAAGCTACCATGCCCGATGTAGGCGGCACCACGAAAAAGGCGATAACAGCAAAAGCCAGACTAAGAATCAGATACATTCTGGCCAGTCGCGGGAATGACTTTTTGTGTGTATACAGCAGTACCATCATCAATACCAGCAGCACAAACTGGATTATCGCTACAATCAGCTCATACACCGACAGCGACTGCAGATTATCTCCATACATGGACAGCACAGAGCGTACTTCCTCCGGAAGCGCATCTTCGTTGGCTGCCAGGAACAACACCGCTATGTAGGTAGGAATCGATACCAGTGCTATAAACAGGCTCCAATACATATAGATCTGGAACACGACCAGCCAGCCACCGAGACCGACCAGCGGAGGACGTGGGCCCGGTGGCTGGGGTGCACCATAGGGCGGATGTTCACGTTCATGGTCATTCGGATTAGGCGGATAATTATTATTCATTTTTTCGTACCTTCTTTTCTCTGAAAATTAGCATCAGTCCCTGATGCCGCAACAACATTCTTATTCAGTCTACCACAGGTTCCAGAAGAATCACATTTTAACTCTTACTATGGATGGGGTGATTATGATCTGATTTCCCCGGTATTCACCAAGTCGATATATGGTAAATGTCAGAGTATACATAGGGTATAGATTCAGCTGCAGATTTTTACAGACCCACCTGCTGTTCGCTCCATGTCCACAGCCGCTCGGCTTCCTGCTGATCTTCCGCTTTGGAGCGCAGGGGATGCAGCTGTTTACGGTAATAATAAGCACCCGATTTGCTCTCTACCGACGCATCATCTGCGAGGAAAATCGCTGTCTCCGCTCCCTGCTCCGGCGTTTGGAAAAACGGCATATGGGCGACTGAAGCGAGGATTCGTTTGCCAAAACCGGTCTCCCGGTCTATTCCGATACTGGTAGCTACTGCCCCAGGATGCAGACTGTTAACTGTTACCGAAGTTCCTTCCAGCCGCTGGGCCAGTATGCGGGTAAAATAAATATTGGCTAATTTGGATTGCGCATAGGCTTTGATAACATTATAGCCACTGTGAAGATTGGGGTCTTCCCAATGAATTTTGCCCAATTTGTAAGCTCCCGAGCTGACGACCACAATACGTCCTGCTTTGGCTTGCTTCAGGCTGTCCAACATCAGATGGGTCAGCAGGAAATGTCCCAGATGATTCACTCCGATACTCATTTCAAAGCCGTCGGATGTCTCTTTACGTTTGAGGTTAACGACTCCGGCATTATTAAGCAGTACATCCAGATAATCGTAACGCTTGTTATACTCTTCTGCAAAATGACGGATGGTCGCAAGTGATCCCAGATCGCATTTCATCAACGTAATATTGTCGGATCCGCTCTCCTGACGCGCCTGGTGTAGCGCTTGTTGGCCGCGTTCTTCATTGCGACAGCCCATAATTACTTCATGTCCACGCCGGGCCAGTTCGATAGTTGCTGCCAGACCCATGCCGGAATTGGCGCCTGTAATGAATATCCGCTTTGCGTTCATCGTATTCCTCCTGTTGGGTTTATTCTTTTAAATAAACGTCAGGAGACTTTTTCACGCATATGCAGGAGGACGTACCGGATATCCTTGCTAACCAACATGCATCCTGTCCTAGACTGTATCCTGGATAACGACCTGTACAGCAAAAAGCACATTACACCAAAAAGATGGCCTGCTTGATGAGCGGCAGACAGCAGACAAGCTTGGCTGCCCCAGAATAGCTGTATGCTATCCCAGCTACAGTATGCAAGCTGCTGGATCTCTTTTTGCGTAATGTGCTTGTACGTAATGTGTTCGCAGTTGAAATACACTTTATCCAGGAAACAGATATGATATCCATTTTCGGATAAGTATTGGTTCTGTAAAGGTTATATGTATGGTTGACTGTTAATCCTGTACCTGCAGTGACTCATCTACAGCCAACTATACAAGAAATAAACATGCTATCACCATCTGTTGGCCGACCGATTAATCCTGAGCGTGCTCGGCGTAGGCTTTGGCATCCATCAGTTTGGATAACGCACTTTCCAGATCACCGGTAACTTTCAATTCGATCATCCATCCGCGTCCATAAGGGTCGGAGTTAACCAGTTCAGGCTCGGTTTCCAGATCCGCATTGAACGTAACGACCGTACCTGCCAGCGGACAGAACAACTCCGATGCCGTTTTGACAGATTCAACTGTTCCTACTTCTTCATCAGCAGCTACTTCGCGTCCTGCTTTTGGCAGCTCTACAAATACGATATCTCCCAGTTGGTGCTGGGCAAAGTCGGTAATGCCGATACGTACCGTGTCTTCGTTAATACGTTCTACCCATTCGTGCTCTTCACTGTACAACAATTGGTCTTTGATCTCACTCATTGTCCTATTCCTCCGATTCATGTCATGATTTGGTTATGATGCCACAAGCGTATAGTAAGGAAGATTACGCTGTCAAGAGTCTTGACATCCCTCTATGAATCAAGTATTAATATAATATACATACATTTTTAACATTCTTATTACTGAATGTTCGGAAATACATAACATAATATGTGAGCGGATGAACGTACAGGGAGAGACTGCCACCAGCACCAGGGCAGCGCCGAAGGAGTAAGCCGTCAAGGTGAATCTCTCAGGCAAAAGGACCTGTACTGGACGCGGCTCTGGAGAGAATCCGACGGTTATGAACAGCTATCATAATCATACCTGAGCGGATCACCAAAGGGGAAACTTATATCGGCTCTGTGCTTTTATGAGGAGTATAGCATACCACAATGGATTATGCTGTATGATCATTACGCATCGGATGAATAAGGTAACTCTCAGGTACCAAGGACAGGGAGGAAAAGGAAAATGCGGGCGATGCCTGTTTATTTCCTGATCCTCTCTGTTTTTTGTTTTTATCAAATAAACCATGAGGTGAATCATTCATGACTACAGAACTCAAGCGTACACCGCTATATCCGTTATATGCTGCATCCGGTTCTCCACGCTGCATTGATTTTGGCGGTTGGGACCTGCCTGTCCAGTTTACAGGTATTCAAAAAGAGCATGAAGCCGTTCGCGAACAAGCAGGACTATTCGATGTTTCCCATATGGGTGAGGTTATGATCAGCGGCAACGGATCACTAGCTTATCTGCAAAATATGCTTACCAATGATGTATCCCGGTTGCAGGACGGTCAGGCTCAGTACACACTAATGTGCTATCCGACTGGTGGAGTCGTGGATGATTTACTCGTGTACCGATTGGGCGAAGAACATTATATGCTCGTTATCAATGCCTCCAATATCGACAAAGACATCGAATGGCTGGAGAAGCATTTACCGGAAGGTGTAACCCTGAAGAACATTTCCGAGCAGACTGCGCTGATCGCTCTGCAGGGTCCGCTGGCCGCCAGTATTCTGGCCAAAGCAGCTGGCAGTGAAGTGTACAGCAATATCCCCGGTTTTTCCTTTATTGCCGATGCGGAGCTCTTTGGTGCCAAAGTAATCCTGTCCCGTACCGGCTACACCGGTGAAGACGGCTATGAGATTTATGCTCCTGCCGATCAGGCAGGTCAGATCTGGACCGGACTGCTGACAGCAGGTGAACCGGATGGACTCGTTCCATGCGGACTAGGAGCACGGGACACACTCCGCTTTGAAGCCAAGCTGCCGCTGTATGGCCAGGAGCTGTCTGCAGATATTACACCGCTGGAAGCTGGTCTTGGTTTCTTTGTAAAACTGGATAAAGGTGAATTTATCGGTCGCGATGTGCTGCTGAAGCAAAAGGAACAGGGGGCTCCCCGCAAGCTGGTTGGCGTGGAAATGATCGATCGTGGTATTCCCCGCTCCCATTATCCCGTATTCCTGGAAGGTCGCCAGATTGGCGAAGTCACTACCGGTACACAGTCTCCTACTCTCAAACGCAATCTGGGACTGGCTTTGATTGAAGCCGAACATGCTGTTATCGGAACTGTCATCGAGGTAGAGATTCGCGGCAAAATGCTCAAAGCCGAAGTGGTCAAGGCTCCTTTTTATAAAAGAAAGCCGGTAACTGTCTGATTGTTCGCTTAAGTATTCTTCACACTGAACATCTTTCCCCATTATCCGGCAGCCTGATCTGCCGAAAGGAGTATATACAATGAAATTGCATCGCTATATTCCGATGACGCCGCAAAATGAAGCCGATATGCTGGCTGTTGTCGGCGCGTCATCCATCGAGGATCTGTTCAAAGATATTCCTGCAGCTGTCCGTTATCAGGGTACGCTGCCTATGTCGGAGATGCTGGACGAGTATGCACTCACCCGTCATATGGGACAACTGGCTGGGCGTAATGCCGATACCGATCGTTATACGAGCTTCCTTGGAGCAGGCATTTATGATCATCATGTCCCATCGGTCATCAACCATGTAATTTCCCGCTCCGAATTCTACACCGCATATACTCCATATCAACCGGAGATCAGCCAGGGCGAGCTACAGGCGATTTTTGAATTCCAGTCCTATATCTGTGAACTGACCGGAATGGCTGTAGCCAATGCGAGTATGTACGATGGAGCAACTGCTCTGGCAGAAGCCGCTTCACTCGCAGCTTCCGCAACCGGACGGACCAAGATTGTCGCTTTCTCCACAATTCATCCGGAAGCACGCGCTGTTGTACGCAGCTATGCACGCGGTCTGAATCTGGAAGTAGTTGAAGTTGCCTATGGTGACGGAGTAACGGATATCAGCGCACTCGCCGAAGTACTGGACGATCAGACAGCAGCTGTACTGGTACAATCCCCGAACTTCTTTGGTGGTATTGAAGGTATACGTGCTGCTGCAGATCTGGCTCATGAGAATGGTGCTCTGCTCGTTGTCAGTACCAATCCAATTTCACTCGGACTGCTGGAAGCACCGGGCAAGCTCGGAGCCGATATCGTAGTCGGTGATGCACAACCGCTTGGTATCTCCATGTCTCTCGGTGGCCCTACCTGTGGATTCTTCGCTGTATCGCAAGCACAGATGCGCCGTATGCCTGGACGAATCGTCGGCCAGACGAAAGACCGTGATGGCAAGCGCGGCTTTGTACTAACGCTACAGACCCGTGAACAGCATATCCGCCGTGACAAAGCGACTTCCAATATTTGTTCCAACCAGGCGCTGCTTGCCTTGTCTGCCTCGGTCTATATGTCGATTATGGGCAAACAAGGCATGATCGACGTCGCAGATCTGAATATTCAAAAAGCCCACTATGCTGCACAGAAACTGTCTTCTGTAGCTGGTCTGAAGCTGACATTCCAGTCCCCATTCTTCAATGAATTCGTGATTACTCTGCCGGAAGGCACCTCTGCTGCCGAGCTGAATCTGAAGCTGCTGGAGCAGGGCGTTATCGGTGGATATGATCTGGGTCTATCCTATCCGGAATTATCCGGTCACATGCTGTTTGCCGTAACGGAAAAGCGTACCAAATCCGAGATTGATCAATTGGCTACCCAACTGGAGGCATCCCTATGACAAACGAAACGGTAACGACAACCAATACAGATACTCCGTCTACAGCTACAGCATCCAATGAATTGATTGGTGCAGTAATCAAGGAAAAAGCACTGATCTTCGAACTCAGCCAGCCTGGACGGGTCGGCTACTCTCTGCCAGAATGTGATGTTCCTCGCGTAGAGACCAGTTCGGTAATTCCTCAGGAGATGCTGCGTAGTGAAGCTGCTGCCCTGCCGGAAGTATACGAAGTCGATGTCATCCGTCACTATACCGAGCTGTCCCGCCTGAACTTTGGTGTGGATAACGGATTCTACCCGCTCGGTTCCTGTACGATGAAATATAACCCCAAAATCAATGAAGATGTAGCCCGTTATGCCGGATTCGCCAAAATTCATCCGTATCAGCCGGAGATCAGTATTCAGGGTGCACTGGAGATGCTGCATACCCTGCAAAACGATCTGGCGGCTCTGACCGGTATGGATGCTGTAACCCTGCAGCCTGCAGCCGGAGCACATGGTGAATGGACCGGTCTGATGATGATTCGTGCCTATCACGAAAAACGCGGTGAGCATCGAACCAAAGTCATCGTGCCTGATTCTTCGCACGGTACGAACCCGGCAAGTGCCACTGTAGCCGGATTCCAGACCATTACTATTCCTTCGAATGAAAAAGGGCTGGTCGATCTGGAAGCTCTGCGTGCAGCCGTTGGACCGGATACAGCAGCGCTGATGCTGACCAACCCAAATACACTGGGACTGTTCGAAGAACAGATTACCGAGATTGCTCAAGTTGTGCATGAAGCTGGCGGTCTGCTCTATTATGATGGAGCCAACTCCAACGCGATCATGGGAATTACCCGTCCAGGCGATATGGGCTTCGACGTTGTCCATCTCAATCTGCACAAGACCATGAGTACCCCGCATGGCGGTGGTGGTCCAGGTGCTGGCCCTGTTGGTGTGAAAAACAAACTGCTGCCATTCCTGCCGGAGCCGGTCGTTGAGAAAAAAGAAGATGGAAGCTACACACTACGCTCCGGTTCACCGGATTCAATCGGACGGGTCAAAGCCTACTATGGCAACTTTGGTATCCTGGTGCGTGCGTACACGTATATCCGTACCTACGGTCCGGAAGGTCTGCGCCGGGTATCCGAATGTGCTGTACTGAACGCCAACTATATGATGCATCGCCTCAAAGATCACTACATCATGCCATATGACAATGTATGCAAGCACGAATTCGTGATGTCCGGTAAAGGATTGAAGCAGTATGGCGTACGTACTCTCGATGTTGCCAAACGACTACTCGACTTTGGCTACCATCCGCCTACCGTCTACTTCCCGCTTAATGTGGAAGAATGTATTATGATTGAGCCGACCGAGACGGAAAGCAAAGAAACACTGGATGCTTTTATCGACACGATGATCCAGATTGCAAATGAAGCTAAAGAAACACCGGAATTGGTAATTAATGCACCATACACGACGGTGGTCAAACGTCTGGATGAAGCAACTGCAGCACGTAAGCCGGTACTCAACTGCGCTTGCAGTTAATTCCAGAAGATTTCAGGATGCGTTATTGTAAGGGCAGCTTCACTATGCCCGAGATGGTGTTTATTAGAAAAGATAATATTTATCGCATGGGATCATGTTGATGATATAAGCTCATGTTGATCATAAAAGACAATATTAAGTGTAAAAGATATCCGTATCCTTTTATATGATTACTATGATCCATAAAAAATACGAAGGAGCTTATCATGATGATAAGCTCCTTCGTATTTATGTTCTCTACCGACTTTACTACATCATTTCCTTAATATACTTTCTTGAGGTATCTGCTGGTCTACCCAGATTGATTCCTTAATGTATCATACCTTGTCTATCCATACTGGAAATAGTCATACAAGCTTTCTTTTCAACCCCATGTACTAAATACATAGAGTTCATCAACAACTACCTATCATTGTGCATTGAACGGCTATTTGTTTATGACCACAAGAAAGCTACCCAGCAGTTGAAAGATCGTTTTTTAAAAGCTATACTCAAAACAATTCCATACGTACTCTACATAGGAATTGTAACTGGAGCATAAGCTCAGATCGAGAAATTCCATTTCATCCCGCACAGGAGGACAATCATGATTTATAGAAATGCTACTATCGAGGATATCCCTGCTATCGCAGAATTACAACAAAAATACCATGTCACCACCATCAGCGAAGAAGACAAACCACATGGCTTTGTTACCACGCTCTTTACAGATGAGCAATTTCAGGAATTGATTGAAAAAGAAAATGGTATCACTATCGCCTGTGATCAGAATAAAGTCGTTGCTTACGTCATGGCAGCTTCTTGGGAATACTGGTCCAAATGGCCTCTTTTCCAACATATGATCGGTGATCTACAGCACACCGAGTACAAAGGTAAGGTGCTATCTACCGAAAACAGCTATCAATATGGACCGATCTGTATCGATACCGAATACCGGGGCACAGAAGTACTTAAAAAGGTTTTTGAATTCTCTAAAACACAAATGAGCCAAAGATACCCGATCCTGATCACTTTTATCAATCATATCAATCCAAGATCCTACGCTGCACACACCCAGAAGCTTGGCCTCGATGTGATCAAAAGCTTCGAGTTCAACAATAACAACTACTATGAACTAGGCTGCCACACATCGAATTGATTTAACATTCAAGCAATTCGATTTCTGCAAACCGACTCCGATGAGATGCGACCATATAATAAAATAAGCTAGACCTCCTGTTCTATGTTATCCAGCCCAATTATTTTCGCTAAATACCACCTATTACTTTACGAAAAGAGGGTTCTTATGAGCCGATTCGGATTGTTTGGCAAGTTTACAGTACAGGAAAATCAGCGCGATACCATGGTTCATATCCTGCTCGACGCTGCAGAATCCATGAACGATCTGCAAGAATGCGAAATCTACACGGTCAACATCACCGCAAACGAACCGAACTGTGTGTACGTCTATGAAGTATGGAGCAGCGAACAAGCCCACCAGGCATCCCTTCAACTGAAAGTCACGCAGACTCTAATCCAAAAAGCCAAACCCATTATTACCGGAATGGAAAGAATCAGCATCCTCCACCCTCTCGGTGGTAAAGGAATCATTCCAAAGAGCGACATTTAAGAATGGATATCTACCGCGACAGCGGTGATTCAAAAATATCCATTCTTAACCGGAGGCCACCGGAATGATCCTTTCCCGAAGCGAATCCCCTCATAACTCTTGTTCATCTTTGCACAAATAAAAAAGAAAAAAAGCTGATTTCCCGAATCATTTCAGGAAATCAGCTTAATGGGATTGTTGGAAAAAAGAATAACTAGACCGAAAACGGTATCCTGCAATTACGCCTGAATAGCGTTAACGAGTTCGACAACCTGCTCTGCTGTCTGCATATCGAGTGCTTTGGTAGCCAGCTCTTGCATTTCAGCTTTGGACAGTTTGGCGATTTGGCTGCGTGCAGGCAGAATCGAGCTTGCACTCATGCTGAACTCATCGAGTCCCAGACCGAGCAGCAATGGAATCGCTGTAGCGTCCCCTGCCATCTCGCCGCACATTCCAGCCCATTTGCCTTCTTTGTGCGCTGCATCGATAACCATTTTAACCAGACGCAGAATGGACGGGTTATATGGTTGATACAGATAGGATACACGTTCGTTCATACGGTCAGCTGCCATTGTGTACTGGATCAGATCGTTAGTACCGATACTGAAGAAGTCCACTTCTTTGGCAAACTGATCAGCCAGAACAGCTGTAGAAGGAATCTCAACCATGATGCCGAGTTGGATGTTATCCGATACAGATACACCTTCAGCAACCAGTTTTTCTTTCTCTTCCATCAGAACCGCTTTCGCTTCGCGGAATTCGCCCAGTGTAGCGATCATTGGGAACATAACGCGCAGTTCACCATATACGCTTGCACGAAGCAGCGCACGCAGTTGAGTGCGGAAAATATCCTGACGATCCAGACACAGACGAATTGCACGGAAACCGAGGAACGGATTCATTTCTTTTGGCAGAACCAGGTAAGGCAGTTCTTTGTCGCCACCGATATCCAGTGTACGAACAACTACAGGCTTGCCTGCCATTTTTTCGAGTACTGTTTTGTAAGCATTGAACTGAACATCCTCGGATGGCAGTTCGTCACGGCCCATGTACAGGAACTCGGTACGGTACAGACCCACTGCTTCGCCGCCGTTATCAAGAACGCCAGCTACATCGTTTGGTGTACCAATGTTGGCAGCCAGTTCGACGTGAACGCCGTCTTTGGATACCGTTGCTTCATCGCGCAGTTTGCGCCATTCTGCTACCTGAGCTTCATAAGCCTCACGTTTTGCACGGTATTCTGCCAGAGTCGCTTCATCCGGATTTACGATTACGTTACCTTCGAGACCATCGACGATAACCATGTCACCGTTTTGTACAACGTCCATAACTTCTTTTGTTCCTACTACTGCCGGGATCTCCAGGGAGCGTGCCATGATCGCAGAGTGGGAAGTACGTCCGCCAATGTTCGTTGTGAAGCCTTTTACATAGTTGCGGTCCAGCTGAGCTGTATCGGAAGGCGTCAGGTCTTCAGCAATGATGACCACTTCTTCACGAATTTCAGCAGGGCTTTGGAAATTAACGCCCATCAGATGGTTGATCACACGCTTCGTTACGTCGCGCATGTCCGCAGCACGTTCTTGAAGATAAGCACTCTTCATGTTCTCAAACATGGTTACAAACTGAGAAGCCACTTCGTTCAGTGCATATTCAGCATTGATCATATCGGAAGAGATTTTGTCTTTTACCGGATCGATCAATTCAGGGTCATTCAGAATGAGCAGGTGAGATTCGAAAATCTCTGCCTTTTTTGCTCCCATTTCTTGCAATGTGCGCTCTTTGATCGCCTCAAGTTCTACTTTGGATTGTGCCAAAGCAGAATCAAGTTTAGCCAGTTCCGCATCGGTATCACTTACTGAGCGTTTGGTGATTTCATACTCAGGATGTTCCAGACGGAATGCTTTGGCAATGGCGATGCCCGAAGACGCCGCAATTCCCAAAATATTAGCCATTGATTTCGCCTAGCCCTTCGTTAACCATTACGTCAGTCAGAGCTTGCAGAGCCGCTTCTTCTTCTGCACCAGTAGTGGACAGAACGATAGTGTCACCTTGCTCCAGACCCAGAGACAGAACACCCAGGATAGATTTCAGGGTTACTTTTTTACCTTTAGCTTCAGCGAAAGATTCTGTAGAAGCAAATTTGTTAGCAGCTGTTACCAGTGCAGTTGCTGGGCGTGCGTGGATACCATCTTCATCAACGATTTTAAATGTTTTTTCCATTATAAAGTCACTCGCTTTCTGTTATTAGTAGTATAGATGTGAATATCAAGCCATCCACTCTATTGTACAGCATTATAAACCATGATGCACGTTCTGGAAGAAAAAATTTCGACTTTTTTCAGCAAATCCTAGCAATTTGCGGCAAAATTTAGGCAAATTCATTTCTTTACCAAACAAATGCTCGTTTTTACCAAAATATGCTTTCATTTTATAATGATAGCAAACTATAGGCGAAGTTCCGAAGAACCGCCTATAGTTTGCTGTGGAACACATCCTGCATACATACACTTAATACTACTTAGACAGAAAACCCTGAGGTTAAGCAGCTTACCAAGCCTTATCAAGCTGATTCGTCAAATTTATGATTGTTTTTCTGGATGTTGGACTATTCAGTTGGATAATCAGCATTGGCTATCAAGTACTTAGTGCATTATAGAGCCTATGATCCGGCAAAAACATTGTCCTTAGACTGTATTTGCCGGATTGTATTATACAAGTTGTAAAGGAACTTCGATTACTTGAGGGTGATGATGTCGCCTTCTCCGCCTTTGACTGTTCCGGATTTTTTCAGCGTTACCGCTGCACCTTCCGGCAGATTGGAGAAGATCACTGGTGTAATGATAGATGGAGCATTTGCTTTTACATATTCCAGATCTACTTCAAGGATTGGCTGACCTGCCATAACATCGTCACCTTCGGCAACGAGAACAGTGAAGCCCTGGCCTTTCAGTTTGACGGTGTTCACGCCAACGTGTACCAGAATCTCTTTGCCTGCTTCGGACATGATACCGATCGCATGCTTGCTCGGGAATACGTTGAATACTTTACCGTTTACCGGAGAAGCGATAGTTCCGCTCGAAGGCAGGATCGCAAATCCGTCACCGGTCATTTTTTGCGAGAATACCGGATCCGGTACTTCACTGATATTCAGCAGCTCACCACTTGCCGGAGCAACGATTACTTCCTCCGTCATTACGTTAACCTGATTTTCAGCAGTTCCTTTGGCTGGTTCATTATCTACACTTGGAGGTGTGGCACGCGGTGTGCGTCCAGCGATAATGTCCTGCATTTGGGACTTGATCGTATCGGAACGTGTACCGAAGATTGCCTGAATATTGTTACCCACTTCCAGTACGCCGGAAGCGCCCAGGGATTTCAGACGGTCTTTGTTAACATTTTTCGGTTCTTTAACCTGGATACGCAGACGAGTGATACAAGCGTCCAGACTGGAGATGTTTTCCTGGCCGCCAAATGCGTCCAGAATCTTGCCAGGCAGTTCGTCTTGTGTTGCACTGCCACCAGAGCTGTTCTCCTCGGAAGCAACAGTGTCTTCGCGACCTGGTGTCTTGAGGTTGAACTTGCGAATAGCAAAACGGAAACCAAAGTAGTACACAACCGCCAGAATCAGACCGACGATGATAACGTCCCACCAAGGGGTACGGTTCGGAATAACACCGAACAGGATAAAGTCAATCAGACCACCGGAGAAAGTCATACCGATCTTAACGCCCAGAATCTGCATTGTCATGAAAGACAGACCTGCGAAGATTGCGTGAATACCGAACAGGATTGGAGCAACGAACAGGAATGAGAATTCCAGCGGCTCTGTAATACCTGTCAGGAAAGAAGTCAGTGCTGCAGAAGCCATGATACCTGCAACATATTTTTTGTGCTGTGGCTTGGATTCATGATAGATCGCCAGTGCTGCCGCAGGCAGACCGAACATCATGAACGGGAATTTACCAACCATGAATGTACCCGCTGTGAACGGTACACCGTCACGCAGCTGAGCCATAAAGATCTTCTGGTCACCACGTACCAGTTCGCCCGCTTTATTGACATATTCACCAAATTCAAACCAGAACGGTGAGTAGAAAATATGATGCAGACCGAAAGGAATCAGTGAACGCTCGATCACACCGAAGATAAATGCGGACAATGTAGGGTTCGCATCAACCATGTTGTGAGATACGTTGTTCAGCAGAGACTGAATCGGAGGCCATACCACGATCATAATCAGACCGAGGATCAGGGATGTTACAGCAGTCATAATTGGAACGAAACGTTTACCTGCAAAGAAGCCCAGGTAAGACGGCAGTTCGATCTTGAAGAAACGCTTGTACATGGATGCTGCCAGAATACCGACGATAATACCGCCGAATACACCGGTTTGCAGTGTAGGAATACCCAGTACGGAAGCCAGAGCAAAGTTGCCTGTACCCACATCCGCAGCTTTGATACCCATTGCTGTACCCATGGTTACGTTCATAATCAGATAACCGATAATTGCTGCCAGACCGGCAACGCCTTCTCCTCCTGCGAGACCGACGGCAACCCCGACGGCAAATAACAAGGATAGGTTATCAAATACGATTTGCCCGGAGTTCATCATTACTTCAGCAGTAATTTGAACCCACTTGGCATTCAGTGCAGGTATATACTGCAAAAAGTCCGGATTAACCAACAGGTTACCAATACCCAGCAGCAGACCTGCAGCTGGCAGAATTGCAACCGGAAGCATCAGTGCTCTACCAACTTTTTGCAAAACGCCGAACAGACGTCTAAACAATACAGCCACTTCCCCTCTTGAATATAATGTATGATTTTGAGTTGCAGTGCAGGCAGGATTCACTTCTTCAATGTGTATGACCCAAACATGTAATAATTTAAACCAATTCGTCTAATTTATTACAGAAATGGAACTTTCATGATTCCTCGACCTTACTGCGTTCAACAACCGCTTTGCGGATAGCATGCAAAAAAGGCATGAGCAAACAATGTACCTGTAACATAAAGCTATGCGTGCAGATAAGGATAGAATACGCCCTCTGCCATGCAGCTTCGCTACAAATACGTTGTTAACTCATGCCTGATCGAATCAGTAACACGTTATAACCGCTATTCGTTTGTTGATTACGTTCTGAATTATAGCACTCTCATTTTGAACATGCAAGCCTTTTCAACCAAAAAAATTGTAGACTTAATTTTCGGTTTCATTTTTCTCGACAAACCGCTGCAGATGCATCGTTAGATAGCTAACTTCTGCTCCATATACAGGGCGGCGCAGACGACGTTCCATCATTTTGGTGAGCTTCCAGGCGAGCGAATACACTTCCGGGTACTCGATTTTGAGCATCTCTTCCAGCCGGCGTGTCGCTGCTACCTTCTCGCCGCGGCGGATACGCTCAATGGCAAACCGCAGATGGGTCAGCAGCCGCGAATAATCAAGACTGTCACCAGTAATAGTAATATTCAGGCTGTCTTCTACTACTTTAACCATATCCGCAATCAAACGGGAATGCGCTTTGATCTGGGTAATATGCTGGTCCGTCAATGCGCTGTAAATATGCAGGGCAACAAAGCCGATCTCGTCTTCCTCCAGACTGACACCCAGTTTGTTTTTGATCATTTCCAGGGCATGTTCCGCCAATCGATACTCGGTCGGATACATTTCACGTGTCTCGTACAAAAAAGGATTCTGTACGGTCATACCCTGTTCGGCACGCTTGATGGCGAATGCGATATGATCGGTCAATGCAATATGAATATGCTCGTTGAGCGGAGTTTTGCTTTCTTTATTTATAAAGTGAATAATCTCGTTAATCACTTCAATGATCTGTTCATCAATCTGTGTAGCCAGCTGCTTGTACTGCTCCTGCTCCTGCTGATTGGTTAGAATAAACATTTTCTCGACGACGTTGAGTGGAATCTGATCGCGTGTCTTGCGGTTAAATCCGATTCCTTTGCCGATCACGACGACCTCTTCATACTGAGGATGATCTGCAATAATTACGTTATTATTCAGTACTTTAGCCACTTGTAGGCTGCTCACAGTTGCACCCCTTTTACTATCGCCTTATCCCGACTAAGTTATCAAAAAATAACAGGCTAGTCAACATAATCTGCACATTGCTCCGTTAGAGCGAAAAAGACGATGAAGCCTTTATTTATCCGGCTTCATCGTCTTTTGACCTATTTCATGAATATCCCTGCCGGATATCCAGAATCGTTGTACACAGATACACGTATTATACACTTACTACCTTACAGTTACAAACAATAAACCAGTATGCAAATGGCTGCTACTCTATATCATAAGAATATGAAGTATCGATTACTTTTATTCTTTATCTAGTGTTGCATCCGGGATGCGGTTGGTCGATTGGACATCCATAGTCGGTGCTGTCAGCTCCACCGGGTGAATATCGCCTGCTTCGATAGGCGCTGTATAAGCCTTATCGGAAAGTACAGGTTGACGGTCGGTAGAAGTGTTATTTTTGCCAGCGAATCCCTGAATCAGCTGCTCCAGATCAAGACCGGATACACTTTTCAGCATTTCAGGAGCAGTCGCCATCAGTTCAGTCACATAATTGCTGACTCTGGTCGCGCCTCCACCTTCTCCTTTGCCTGTATCGACGACAGTCAGCTTGTCAATGCTGCCAAGTGGTTCTGCGATCTTGCCTGCCAGTTCCGGCAGCATTTTGGCAACGATATCGAGAATAGCTGCTTGGCCATAATTTTCAAAAGCTTCAGCCAGTTTTTGCTTGGCTTCTGCTTCGGCGAGACCACGAAGACGGATGACTTCGGCTTCCGCCGTACCTTTGGCACGTTCGGCATCGGCTGTCGCCATACCCGCCAGACGCTGCTGCTCGGCAGATGCTTTGGCTTCGGTTTCGATAGAGTACTGTTTGGCTTCGGCTTCACGCATTTTGCGGGCTTTGTCTGCCTGCGCCGCCTGCTCGACAGCATAACGATCGGCTTCGGCTTTCTTTTTCACTTCGGCGTCGTATTGTTTCTCACGTACCGTAATTTCTTTTTCTTTCAGATCGATCTCGCGCTCTTTGCGGACGAGTTCGATTTTCATTTGTTCTTCGATCATGATCTGTTTGGCTTTGGCTTCCTGAATCTGATACGCCTGATCGGCTTCGGCGCGAGCCGTATCCTGATCTTTTTTGAAAGCGGCAATTTGCAGTTCTTTTTCTTTTTCTGCCTCGGCGATATGAGTATCGCGCAGCAGCTCGGCTTTTTGTCCTTCTTCTTCGGCACGGGCCTTCTGAATGCGTGAGTCGCGCAGCGCTTCGGCTTCAGCGATATCGGCATCCCGCTTCACGGCTGCAATTCGCGGTTTACCGAGGGATTCCAGATAACCATGCTTGTCGCGGATATCCTTGATCGTAAAGGAAACGATCTGCAGACCCATCTTTTTAAGATCACGGGCGGCAACACTCTGCACTTCCTGCGCAAAGCGGTCACGGTTGCGATACACTTCTTCTACAGTCATGGAACCCATAATCGAGCGCAGATGACCTTCCAGCACTTCCTGGGCTTCTCCCTGCAGCGCCTGGATCGGCTTGCCCATGAACTGCTCTGCTGCTGTTGCTACATCTTCGACAGAGCTGCCGATCTTGATAATGGCTACTCCGTCAGCAAGTACCGGTACACCCTGTTCGGTATACACTTCCGGTGTGGTGACATCCAGCTTGTGGGACAGCAAGGACAGAAACTCGGATTTCTGGAAAATCGGCCAGATAAATGCACCGCCGCCGCGTACGATCTTGATTTTGCGTCCGGCACCATCATCCGAGATGTTTTTGCTGCCGAGAAAAGAACCGGTCACGACCATTGCCTCATCTGTACTAACGGTTTTGTACCGTGCCCAGAATGTAATACCCAGTACGATCAGAACAACTACTACAATGGCAGGAATCAGAATCATTTCGTTCATTATTGTCATTGTATTCTCCCCTTTGAACATGTATTTAAAGCTAAATGGATAAGACTGCTTGTTTTATGATTACTACTTCCGTCACGTGCTTATTTCCAAATACGACCTGTTTGAGTCAGACATCGCTGGATTACAGCTGTATAGTTTTATTTATAGTGGTGCCGGATCTGCTGCCAGACCCTGTTCAAATTCCGCTACTGCCAAGACACCTGCCGACTCCTCTACAATGACGACACGGACACCTGCCGCGATAGGACAATGCTCAAAACTCGACGCGATATGTACCGTATTGCCACCTGCTACCTTGATCATGACTTCGCCATACCCTTTACCCGGTACAGGTATGGTCACTTCTCCAATTCGTCCGATCATCTCCCGAATCGAATAGGATGTGGATACTTCGCTGTTCTCCATCGGTTTGACATAGACGAAAAACACAAACAATGCTCCTGCAATAGCCGCCAGAATGGATAGTAATAACTCGACACCTATAGACATATCTGTATACCTGGCGAGCAAAATACCAGCTCCACCAAATACGGTAACCATACCTGCCAGCACAATCGGCTTGAACACGTCAACTCCAGGCAATTCCAATCCGCCCAGGACGTCACCCAGCAAGTCACCGAAAAGCAGGCTGAACAGCGCGTATACTGCTCCGATAATCAGACAAGTCCAATATAGCGTTTCCATAACTGCGGTCTCCTTTCCGTTTTTGTGACATAATCGCCGCATAGCCTTCAAGACCGGCTTTATTCAAAGCAAAAATACTGCTGGTTGGCGATATACCTTTATTTACGTATAAATACAGATGAGGTTGCATATTTTTACCTTTTAAGGAAATCAAATTACAAAAATTCGATTTTCCCTCTTCTATTCATCTCTCATTGCTACGCATATTCAGATGGTTCTATTCCTTTGGGATATGTCAAAAAAGCACAGCTTCCCATGATCCATAGGATCAAAGAAACTGTGCTTTTGAATACGAAATGTTATAGTCGGACTGATCTTACCATTACAGTTCGTTCATTAAATCTAATACTTCGGCTCCAAAACTCTCCTGCTTACAGGGACATACGATAGATTTCGCGTACATCGTCTGCCTGCAGTTTGGCAAAGTTACCAAAGGAAGGTCCGAACTTCAGTGTTTTCTCGACCATCAGGTCGATCTGACTGTCGTCGATATCGTAGTCGGCCAGACGGCTAGGTGCACCGATCGATGTCCAGAAATCACGCAGAGCCTGGATACCTGCTGCACCTACCTCTTCGTCGCTCTTGCCTGCAGGATCAACGTTGAATACGTTAACCGCCAGCTTCGCAAAACGGGCAGGGTCGACTTTGAGGTTATACTGCATCCAGTTCGGGAACAGGATCGACAGACCGCCACCATGAGGAATATCGTACACTGCGGATACCGCGTGCTCAATATTATGGGTTGCCCAGTCACCGGTTACGCCCATGCTCAGTACGCCGTTCAGCGCCATTGTACCGGAATACATAATAGTCGAACGCAGTTCATAGTTCTCCAGATCATTGATCAGCTGGGGAGCCGCTTCGATAACAGCACGCAGTACGGATTCGCAGGAGCCATCCTGTACCTGTGTATTTTGTTCCGGATGGAAGTACGTCTCCAGTACATGGGACATCATATCCACCATACCGTATACTGTCTGATCTTTAGGCAGGGAATACGTGAATTCCGGATCCAGGATCGAGAATGCCGGGAAGGAATACGCGCTGCCCCAGCCCAGTTTCTCTTGCGTGTCGCTGTTAGTGATAACAGAACCGGAGTTCATTTCGGAACCGGTTGCTGCCATTGTCAGTACCACGCCGAGTGGCAGTGCATCGGTTGCAGCCGCTTTACGTTCAATGATATCCCACATGTCGCCATCGTATTTGGCACCGACTACGATCGCTTTGGCGCAGTCGATAACGCTGCCGCCGCCGACAGCGAGTACCAGATCAATATTATTGGCTTTGCACAGTTCTACACCTTTGTGGACGGTAGTCAGACGCGGGTTAGGTTCTACGCCTGCCAGTTCGGTTACATTCGCACCGATCTCGCCCAGGTATTTGATTACCTGATCATACAGACCTGCACGCTTGATGCTACCGCCGCCGTATACCAGCAGTACATTCTTGCCGTATTTTGGCACTTCACGCTTCAATGTCTCCAATTGGCCTTTACCAAAAATCAGGCGTGTTGGATTATAAAATTCAAATGATTTCATCTGAAATAGCCTCCCTTACAGGATATAAGATTTAGGAAAACACATGAGAAACGACTCCCTTCTCATTCCTCGAATCAGAATGTTGATAGGAAGTGATAAGTAAGTTACGGTTTCTCACTACTTTACAAGTATACACTGTCATGGCATAAAAATAAAATCCGACGTGTCCTTTGCAGATTTAACCACAACAGACACCTGCCAAACGGGAGCTTCATAGCTTTTCAGCACGAATCGTTTATGGATACTGGATTAGCCAACTGTTCTGCTGACATCGGGATTATCTGTTCCCTGAATGATTGGCTTTATTCTATACGGCGATAGTTATGCGGATACTGATAATGAGATCAGAGCATAATAGTTGGTTCGATTTCATCCAAATAGATGAGGCAGAAATTCAACCAAGGGAAACAGCTCCACCCATAGATTGAATTTGGTCCATTTTACCTGCTAGGTAGTTAAAATTGCCTCTTCCGTGTCCAATATACGTGTAGAGGATTTACCAATTTCTACTTAAATCAGACTAATCTGTCTGCAGTCTCTCCTCTGACTTGTACTATCCATATCCTATTGATCTACTCCATCCGTTCACACTATTGAAGAAAGGATTACCCTACTTATGAAAACACCCCACTCTGAAGAGCACCACAAAAGCGGACATTCCTGGAAAAAGATCATTCTCCGCACTGCCGGTTCACTGGTCGGAGTCGTCGTCCTTCTGCTGGCAGCAGGATTTATTTATGAAAATGTGGCTTCTCGTCACTCCCAATCCGCTTATCCACCGCCGGGTAAAATGATCGACATTAATGGCTATCGCCTGCATGTCCATACCTATGGGAAAGGATCACCGACTATTCTGCTGGAGGCCGGCAGTGGAGAATCCAGTCTCTCCTGGCGGAAAATTCCGGAGCAGCTGGCAGCATCTACAGGAGCTACTGTCGTGACCTACGACCGGGCAGGTTACGCCTGGAGCGATACCAGTCCACTGCCTCGAACCGGGCAGAACATTGTCAAAGAACTGCATGCTGCTCTACAAAAAGCGGATATTCCGGGTCCATATCTGCTCGCCGGTCATTCTCTCGGTGGTATGTACTCCCGTTTATTCGCACAAACGTATCCGGATGAGATTGCGGGTATGGTATTGATCGATGCACGACCGGAAAATGATGCCGAGCGTACAGAAGAGATTTACAAGGAAGAACACGCAGGCAGTTCTACCCCTTCACCGTATATCTCGATTTTTCTGGATGAGATAGGTGCATTTCGACTATTCCCCAATTTTATGCTGACCGGGCGAGTCGAACCGGAAGATCGGCAGGATTTTATAAATGTGGTCGCTTCACCGAAATATTTTAAAGCTGTAGCTGAAGAAGGCAAGCTCGCCAGTACGACCGAAGATGCAATTCGTGGTCAGAAGCTCGGCAACCTGCCTGTGCGCATTATTGCCCGGGGACAGGAACAGGATCTCACCCGCTTTGGAATTAGTGAAGAAGCGAATAACAAGATTGAACTGAGCTGGCAGATTGGACAGCGCGAGATGCTCTCTATTTCGAATAACAGCAAGTTGATTATAGCCAAGCGAAGTGAACATATGATTATTCATGATCAGCCCAAGCTGGTGATCCGGGTTATCGAAGAACTGCTGACCGAGATTCGGCAGAAATCTCCCAGTGATGGTAAAAGTCCGAAGACTAACTCTTCTGCATCCTCCTGATCAACCTGTATACAGCCAAACAGATATGAGCTTGATTAACAAAAATAAAAGCAACAGAGCCAGGGTATCTATATCCCTGGCTCTGTTGCTCTGTTGCTCTGTTGCTCTGTTGCTCTGTTGCTCTGTTGCTCTGTTGCTCTGTTGCTCTGTTGCTCTGTTGCTCTGTTGCTCTGTTGCTCTGTTGCTCTGTTGCTCTGTTGCTCTGTTGCTCTGTTGCTCTGTTGCTCTGTTGCTCTGTTGCTCTGTTGCTCTGTTGCTCTGTTGCTCTGTTGCTCTGTTGCTCTGTTGCTCTGTTGCTCTGTTGCTCTGTTGCTCTGTTGCTCTGTTGCTCTGTTGCTCTGTTGCTCTGTTGCTCTGTTGCTCTGTTGCTCTGTTGCTCTGTTGCTCTGTTGCTCTGTTGCTCTGTTGCTCTGTTGCTCTGTTGCTCTGTTGCTCTGTTGCTCTGTTGCTCTGTTGCTCTGTTGCTCTGTTGCTCTGTTGCTCTGTTGCTCTGTTGCTCTGTTGCTCTACCAGATTTTGTTGAAGCGGCAGCGTGAGGTCAAGCTTAAATTGGGCGATCCAGGATAGACTTGTGATCTGATCGAATCGATCCTGGATCGGATATCAGGATAAAATTGGCTTTTGCTGTCCTTCAGATATACCAGCTTCTATCAGAATACGGCGAATGACTGATGTATTCGGTCCAACGTATTCCGCATCCAGCAGTACATCATGGGTTCCCTGTACCGGATATTCTGCATACTGACCGGTTGTGGAACGTTGCCATTGCAGATGATCAGTAGGCTTCATACCACTGCAGTCCACTTCGGCAATCAATGCGTGAATATTGGCCTGAATCTCGCCTGCATTGATCAGATCATTTCGGTAAGCGGAGTAGACCAGCATTTTATTGCGGACGGCTTCGCGATCATCCGGATTACCCAGGAATTCGCGGTATTGATCTGCTACGCTGTTCAATACGGTATCAACGATATTCTCCATTTCTGCCGGAGTCATCTCGTCTTTGGCTGTTTTGCGCATCGAATCGACCATAATCACCTCGCTCACGGCATAACCGCGCGCTTCCATCGCTCTGGCTACTTCAAAGGCAAGATTGCCTCCGAGCGAATACCCAAGGAACAAATACGGTCCTTCCGGCTGAATACCTGTAATGGTATCTACATACTGTTCCAGCATGTCTTCACCCTGCAGACGATCCCCGATAAATTCCAGACCGATTACTTCGGCATCCTGCTGCAGTTCTTTTGCCATTTCGTAATAACCCAGCGAGTAACCGACACGTGGCGGGAAGCAGAAGACTTTGCGGTCACTGCTGCTGTGGAAACGAATAATCTCCATCTCATCGGTACTAGGGCTTCCAGACGCAGTCTGATCGAACTGCAGCAGCAGATCTTTCAGTACCGGATGGGCAAATACGGTCTGCAGGCCGACTTCTACGTTCAGCTCGTGCTGAATACGCTGAATCAGTGTAAGCACTTTGAGAGAATGACCGCCCCGTTCAAAGAAGTTATCGTTCATGCCTACATGCTCTACACCAAGCACATCGCTCCAGATATCCGCCAGCTGCTGCTCCAGCGCAGTCGCTGGTGCTACATAGTCTGCCGACGATTGCAGTTGCTCTGGTGCAGGCAGCGCTTTACGGTCCAGCTTGCCGTTTACGTTAAGTGGCATCTGATCCAGCTGGATAAATGCACTCGGAATCATGTAGGCAGGCAGTTCCTCTGCCAATGCCGAGCGCAGTTCAACCGTGCCAAGCGGCTGACTGGCGACAAAGTAAGCACATAGCTGTGCACTTCCACCAGCATCCTGCAGAGTCAGCACTACTGTTTCTTGTACAGCCGGAATACGCAGCAGCTGAGACTCTACCTCTCCGAGCTCAATACGGTAACCACGGATTTTGACCTGATGATCCATCCGTCCCAGATATTCGATATTACCATCCGGCAGCCATCTGGCCATATCACCGGTACGATAAATGCGTTCTTCCGGCTTGTACGGATGAGCAGTGAATTGGGCAGTGGTCAGCTCCGGTTTGTTCAGATAGCCTCTCGCCAGGCCTTTCCCGCCAATGACCAGTTCGCCCGGTACGCCGACCGGTACAAGTCTTGCATGTTCATCGACAATCAGCACTTCCATATTGCCATATGGTTTGCCAACTGGTACAAGCGGCAATGCAGCCGTATCCGGTGTTGTTGTATAACGTGTTGCGTATACAGTCGCTTCTGTCGGTCCATAAATATTTTCCAGGCGGCTATATGGAGCCACTTTATAATATTCTCCAACCAGACGCGATGGCAGGATTTCACCACAGGCGAACAGGTATTTCAGACTGCTCATACTGTCACGTCCGCTGACTTTGAGCTGCTGTACCAGAATTTGCAGCATGGACGGTACCAGATTGAGATGCGTAATCCGGTACTTGTCGATGGCTTCCAACAGAGCAGCCGGATTCTTATCATCGCCCGGCGGCAGAATAACCAGGGTGCCCGGACCGAAGAACCAGCTGAACAACTCCGGAATAGAGAAGTCAAACGTAATCGTCGTCTTCTGCAGGAATCGATCTCCCTGCTGCATCGGATACTCCGCCTGCAGCTGATCTAGCAGATTGACTGCCGAACGATGTTCAATCATAACGCCTTTTGGCTGGCCTGTTGACCCGGATGTATAGATGATATAGGCAAGATGTTCCGGTCCGGACAATGGCTCCAGATTGGATTCGTCAGCATCATAGTTGACTTCATCCTCAATATCGACCAGCTGGATATAAGGCAGTGGAATCAGATTCTGCCAAGCGCTGCGTGTCAGCATCAGCTGTGCTCCCGAATCTTCCAGCATATACCGAATACGTTCTTCCGGGAATTCCGGATCGACCGGTACATAGGCACCGCCGGCTTTGAGGATAGCCTGGATACCAATCATCATCTCCAGGGAACGCTCCAGCATAATCGCTACCGGCTGATCCGGTGTGATTCCTCTGGCTCGCAGTGTACGCGCCAGTGCATTGGCTCTGCGATTCAGTTCATCATAGGTTAGCTGATGATTGCCGCTGATCAGTGCCGGTTGATCCGGTATGCGGGCTGCCTGCTCTTCCAGCACGCTATACAAAGTACTCTCGGTACGGATAGGTGCGACCGTATCGTTCCACTGTTCCAGAATCATCGATTGCTCTGCTTCTGTCATCATATCCAGACGGTTCACCGGCTGATCCGGTTTGGCAGCCACTTCTTCCAGAATCTGTACCAGGTGAGCCTGAATCTGCTCAATACTCTCCTGATCGTATACCGTACCGTTATAACGATACAGTACTTGCAGATTATGTCCCGGCATCACAATCAGGTTGAAGTCATAGTTGGTCTGCTCGAACATCTGTACATCGGTAATCTCAAAGCCCGATTTTCCGCCAACCTGACGCTCGTCCAGTTCTTCCTGAACCGGATAATTCTCGAATACCATAATATGCGAGATCAGCTCCTGCTTCTGATCGCTCTGTGCCTGCACTTCATATAATGGATAGAAGTCATAATCATGTCCCTGTACATAGAGCTGCTGCTGACGAGCCAGCAAATCGGCAAAGCTGTCTTCTTCCATCGCCTGGACACGAACCGGCACGGTATTGATAAAGAGACCGATCATACTTTCGATTCCCTGAATCTCGGCCGGACGTCCGGAGACGACACTGCCAAACACAACATCACGGCTGGCATTATACCGCTGCAGTACCAATCCCCACGCAGACTGCATCAGGATATTCATCGTCACCCGGTGGCGACGGGCCAGCTGTTCCAGACGTTCGGTCAGTACGGTACCCAGAGCAAATTCCATTTTCTCGGATTCGTACTGCTTGGCCTGACCCTGCAGGCGTGCCTGCGGAATCAGAGTCTGACGATCATAACCGGACAGATACTGTTTCCAGTAGGCAGATGCTTCCTCTTCCCCGCGTTCATTCAGCCACTGGATATAACGGCTGTAAGGTACGGTATCCGCCAGCTCCGGCGTACGACCTTCATGCAGCGCCGCATACGTATCGAATACCTCCTGGATCACGAGCGGCATACACCAACCATCCATAATAATATGATGGAAGCTCCACAGCAGCAGATTGCAATCATCTGCCGTCTGCATAACCGTTACGCGCAGCAGTGGGTCACGGGCCAGATCAAATCCTTTTTGCTTGTCCTTGGTCATCAGTGCATCAATCTGCAGCTGCTGTTCATGTCCGCTCCAACTGCGCAAATCTTCGTAGGCAATACGGAAAGGACGATCCTTGAATACAACCTGCACCGGCACATCATGATAACCGCTGTAGAAATTGGTACGCAGAATGGCATGCCGCTGAATCATATGCTTGAAGCTGCGCTCAAAGTCGACAATATCGAAGCTGCCTTTCAACTCGAATCGTCCCTGCTCAAAGTAAACTTCCGAGCGCGAATCCAGCAGATTATGGAACAGCATCCCTTTTTGCATTGGCGTAAGGGAGTACATATTCTCCATCTCGCCGATCGAAGCGGTCTGTGCTTCCAAAGCTTCGATCAGTTCCAGTGTTGCCTCTTGAAGCAGTACATCATGCGGTGTCAGCGATGTACGTTGTCTGGATACACAATGCTCGATAATCTGGCTGAAGCACTCATGCAGCAGTCCGGCCAGCCTTTCGATCGTTTCCTTGCGGAACTGGCGTTGATTGTAGCTAATTGTCAGTTTTAGTACATCATCCGCGATCAGACCGTTCATATTCAGTGCCTGATGCTGGATCATCTGTCCGCTGACTTCGCGTCCGGTCGGATAGCTGGACATTTGCAGTACTCCGTCCGCCTGACTATCGTCAAATTGTCCCAGATAGTTAAAGGCAATTTCCGGCTCGCGACGATGCGCCCATGTGCCGGCATCCGAAGACATGTATTTCAGAATGCCATAGCCTGCACCCTTATTCGGGATACGGCGCAGTCCTTCCTTGACCGTCTTGATCGCTGTTCCCGGCTCCAGGGTGGACATGTCCAGTACGACCGGATACTGGCTGGTGAACCAGCCTACGGTACGGCTGATATCCAGATCCGGCACCAGTTCTTCCCGTCCATGACCTTCCAGAATAATCGCTACCTGTTCCAGTCCGCTCCACTGACGTACCGCCATTCCCAGGGCGGTAAGCAGCAGATCATTGGCTTCCGTATTGTAGGCACGATAAGCTTTTTTGAGGAAATGGGCAGTGATCTCCCGGTTCCATTCGATCGTAACGGATTCGCTGTCTTGTACATGCAGAACCGAATGATGTTCATCTTTCGGCAGCTGGGCAAATTGATCCGGCAGTTGTGACCAGTAACGGCGATCGATCTCTGCCTGCTCGCTGTCTGCATAACGGGCAATCTGATCTGCCCATGTACGGTAGGCATCTGTTTTCTGTGGCAGCTTGATATCTTCGCCGCGGCAAGCCTGCTCATAGCCATTTTCCAGATCTTCCAGCAGGATGCGCCAGGAAATACCATCGACAACCAGATGATGAATCACGACCAGCAAATGATCCCCGTCTTCACACTGGAACAGTGCCAGCTTCATCAGCGGTCCTCCGGTAATGGACAGACTCTCCTGAATACGCTGTGCATGTGCAGCTACGAGTGATACCGGATTCGCCTCTGCAGTGAGATCCACAATGTCCAGTGTATGGAAAGGACCTTCCTGAATGCTGCGGTTCCATGCAGTCATTGAATCTTCCTCCATACGAATTACCATACGCAGTGCGTCATGATGACTGGTAATTCGAACGATGGATTTTTCCAATGCATGGGTATCCATTCGTCCCGGATGATAGAGCATGACTGACTGGTTGAAATGATGCAGATCCTGCTGCTGATGTTCGAACAACCACTGCTGCGCAGGTGTCAGTCTGACCTGTCCACTCACTTCGGATTGATCAATCTGATGACGAACCTGACCCAGCTGAGGAGCCAACTCGGCAATCGTCGGATACGTAAACAGGTTCTTGATCTCCAGCTTGTAGCCCAGGTTGAGCAGTCTGGAAGAAACCTGAATCGCCTTGATCGAATCGCCACCCAGTTCAAAGAAATGATCATGGATACCGACAGCGGCAGTACCTAGCGTGCTCTGCCATACTTCTGCGAGTGCCTGCTCTGCCTCGGTGCGCGGCGCCACATAGGCGCTACTGCTGGACAGTGTACTCAGATCCGGTTCTGGCAGTGCTTTGCGATCCAGCTTGCCATTTGGTGTCAGCGGCATCTGTTCCAGCTGTACAAAGTACGATGGAATCATATATGACGGCAGCTCACGAGCCAGTTGCTCACGCAGTTCACTGATCGTCCACTCGCGGTCTGCAACGAAGTAAGCACACAGCGAGGTCTGACCCGCCGGATCTTTCCAGGCGACAACAATCGATTCTTCAACTGCCGGCAGATCCAGCAGACGCGCTTCGATCTCGCCCATCTCTATCCGGTAGCCCCGAATCTTGACCTGATGATCCATCCGTCCGAGATATTCAATCGCTCCGGATGGCAGCCTTCTGGCCAGATCGCCTGCACGGTACATGCGTCTGCCCGGTACAAACGGATCGTCCATAAACCGCTCTGCAGTCAATTCCGGACGATTCA
Source organism: Paenibacillus shenyangensis (assembly GCF_000346635.1). Taxonomy (NCBI): domain Bacteria; kingdom Bacillati; phylum Bacillota; class Bacilli; order Caryophanales; family Paenibacillaceae; genus Paenibacillus; species Paenibacillus shenyangensis. Next base: position 96,442 of record NZ_AOIG01000015.1, on the reverse strand, counting down.
GATAACCCGGCGCTACGCCATCGCCACTGATATACATTTCTCCGGCTACACCTACCGGTACCAGCTGCATCTGTTCGTTTAGCAGATAAATATTGAAATTATCTGCCGGCAGTCCGATCGGTACCGATTCGCCCTGATCCGTAGCTGGATCGTAGCGGTGAATCATACAGCCGACCACCGTCTCTGTCGGACCATATTCGTTATAAATATCTACATCGCCATCGTAGAGATCATATATGGCATGAGCCAGCTGGGTATTCAGATTCTCCCCGCCGACGATAAACTTGCGGATACGGCACTGCTCCGGCAGCTGGATATCCTTGAAAATGCTCAGATGTGTCGGTGTTAATTTGAGAATATCGACTGCATTCTCCCGCACAATTTGCTGGATCACACCAATTTTGTCTGCCGCATCGTAGATCACAATCTGACCGCCGGTAATAAGCGGGGTAAAGATCGACGTATACGTCAGGTCAAAGGAAATCGATGAATACAGCGGGAAACTCATGGTTGAGCCATTGCTATACATTTTTTGGGCCCACCAGATATAGTTGAGCAGACCTTTATGGGTAATCATGGTTCCTTTTGGCTTGCCCGTTGTACCGGAAGTATAGATCATGTAGATCAGGTCTTGATGAACTACTTCTACATCTGGACGCTGTGCGTTATCGCTATAGCTTTCCGGTTGATCCACTTCTAGGGTCAGACCGTCAAAGGTTACCGTTCCATTCAGATGACGCTGGGTTAACAAAATCTGTACACCAGAATCCTGTAAAATATATTCGGTGCGATCCTGTGGATATTCCGGATCTATCGGAATAAATACTGCGCCCTGCTTCAATACTGCCAGAATCGATACAATCAGTTCCGGTGAACGATCCATCAGCAGACCCACTGTATCTCCTTTACCCAGTCCACGGGCTGCCAGATGATTGGACAGACGATTCGACTGCTCATCCAGCTCGCGGAAAGTCATACTCTGCTCGCTGCAGACAGCAGCCACATCATCCGGTGAACGCTGTGCCTGTTCTTCGAACAGATGATGAATGCAGCGATCCTGCGGATAATCTGCGATCATGCCATGCCATGTTTCCAGCAGCATCTGCTGTTCGGCAGGCGTCACGAGGGCCAGCTGGTCTACCGGCATTTCCGGCTGATCCGCAATCTGCTGCAGCAGCTGCAACAAATGACCGCGGGTGCGTGCGATAGTATCTTCCTGATAGACAGAAGCATTGTAGCGCAGGCAAATCCGTATATCCTGTCCCGGAATAACGATCAGGTTAAAGTCGTAGTTAGTCTGTTCGAACATGCGGAAGTCCGTGACTTCCAGTGCATCCGCATCTTCACTGCCCGACTGCTCTACCTGCTCATCCAGCGGATAATTCTCAAAGATCATAATATGCGAAATCAGATCCTGCTTCTGCTCGGTATAATTCTGGATTTCGTACAATGGATACGTATCATAGGCACCACCGGCCAGCGACTGCTCCTGTACGCGACGCATAACGCCGGCAAAAGTATCATCCGCCTGAGATTGAACCCGAACCGGCACAGTGTTGATGAACAGACCCACCATATCCTCGATCCCCGGAATCTCGGCCGGACGACCGGATACGACGCCGCCAAATACGGCATCCCGGCTGCCATTGTACTGCTGTAGCATAATTCCCCATGCCGATTGCAGCAGGGTATTCACCGTTACCTGATGCTGTCTTGCAATCTGATCCAGACGCGCTGTCAGTTCATGACCCAACTGAAGAGTCTGTTCTTCCAGCACATAGGCACCACCGGATTTTTTGGCTGTCTCCGGTAAAATGGTGTGTCCCTCGTGATCCGCCAGATAATGCTTCCAGTAGGAAGAAGCGGCATCCTGATCCATCCGGTTCAGCCATTCAATATACGTGCTATACTGCGGTGCAGGTGGCAACTGTGCCTGCTGATTCTGACACAGCGCTGTATAATGTGTGAAAATCTCGCCGGTCACAATCGGGATACACCAGCCATCCATAATAATATGATGGAAGCTCCACAGCACCCTGCAGCCATGATCCAGATGGAAAATTGTTGCTCGCATCAGCGGATCGGTATCCAAACGGAATCCATGTGTCATATCCTGCTCTTCATACTTCTGCATCCGCTCTTGCTGTTGCTCGGAAGACAGGGAGCGCAGATCTACATAATCGACGGGCATCTCTCTGTGACGGAATACCACCTGCAGCGGCTCGTCATGAATATCACTGTAGAACCCGGTCCGCAAAATGGCATGCCGGCTCATCAGCGCCTGCAGGCTGCCTTTGAATGCTTCGATATTGATTTGTCCGCGCAGTTCAAAGCTTGCCTGTTCAAAATACGTAACACTGTCCGGCTCCATCAGACTATGGAACAGCATTCCTTTTTGCATCGGTGTCAGCTGGTATACATCTTCCAGTTCACCTGTGGAAGTAGTACGTTCCATCAGACGATCAAGCTGGGGAATCGTCAGTCCTTTGAATAACAGATCACTTGGTGTCAGCTTCGGCTGTTCCTGAACAGCACAGTGACGGATCACCATGGTCAGACGGGATTTCAGCATATCGGCCAGCTGGTGAATGCGTTCCGGCTCATACTGATTGCGGCTGTACATGATAGAGATCGACAGCTGTCCATCCGCGATCATGCCGTTCAGATCCAGTGCATAATGCAGTGGTGTCTGACCGCCCAGTGATTGGCCTACACTATATGGAGACATGCTCAGTGCATTGTTGTCCAGATCCTGGTCAAACTGTCCCAGATAGTTAAAGGATACTTCCGGTTCGGCAGCACCTGCTGTCAGTCCGGTACTGTTCATATATTTCAGAAGCCCATACCCAATGCCTTTTTCCGGGACGGCCCGCAAGGTTTCCTTGACCTGGCGGATCAGCGGTGAGATATCGGAATGTACCGGGATTTCCAGGCGAACCGGATACTGGGTCGTAAACCAGCCGACGGTACGGGTAATATCCATATCCGGCAGGATCATCTCGCGTCCATGACCTTCCAGGTTAATCAGCACCTGCTCGGTTCCTGCCCAGTCACGCAGTGCCATACCCAGCGCAGTCAGCAGCAGATCATTGGTCTCGGTGTAATAGGCTCGGTTTGACTGACGCAGCAGCAGTTCCGTATCCTCGGAAGACCAGGATACCTGTACCGATTCACTGTCAGCCACTGTCCCTGCTGCCACATCATGATCTTTTGGCAGTGGTGCAATATAGCTACCGCTGATCGAATTCCAATATTTCCGTTCCTGCTCCAGTGCAGAACCTGCTGCATATTCAGCCAGCTCATTTGCCCACAGACGATAAGAGTCGGTCTTCTGCGGTAGGGTAACCGGCTGTCCGGACAATGCCTGTTCATATCCTGCTGCGATATCTTCGAACAGAATTCGCCAGGAGACGCCATCGACCACCAGATGATGAATAACAATCAGCAGATGATCGCCATCTTCGGCCTGGAACAGTGTCATTTGTACAAGTGGTCCCTGTGCCAGATTGAAGCTTGCCTGTACACGGTCCGCTTCTTGACGAATAACAGCTTCCGGCTCTGCAGCAGAGCGGATATTCATAATATCCAGCGTATACAGCTCGCCCTCCTCCGTGCTGCGATTCCATGCGGTATAGCCATGCTCGCCCTTGCGGAAAATCATGCGCAGCGCATCATGATGACGGATAACCGCATCCATGGTACTTCGCAGCGCCTGCTCTTCAAAACGATCGGCACGATGCAGCATAATCGCATGGTTGTAATGATGCGGCTCTGCGAGATGACGCTCGAAGAACCAGTGCTGGATCGGCAGCAATTCGGTCGCTCCGATAATCTCGCCCTGTTCGGCGGTACGTCCTGCCTGCTGAAGATACGGACTCAGTTCGGCAATCGTCGGATATTTGAACAGGTCCTTGATCTCCAGCTTGTACCCGGCCTGGAACAGGCGGGAGGAAATCTGAATCGCTTTGATTGAATCTCCACCCAGATCGAAGAAATGATCATGAATACCGATCTGCTGCGATCCGAGAATGCCCTGCCATACTTCGGCAAGTGCCTGCTCTGCCGGAGTACGCGGTGCTTCATAGACTGCACCTGTCCATACGCCAGCTTCCGGCTGCGGCAGTGCGCGACGGTCGAGCTTGCCGTTTGGTGTCAGCGGCATTTGTTCCATTTGTACAAAATAGGATGGAATCATATAGCCCGGTAGTTCACTTGCCATCTCACTGCGCAGCGTGCTGGCAGTCAGCTGGATATCGGCTGTAAAGTAGGCAGCCAGCGATTTTTGCCCGGAAGCTTCGGTATGTGCGATCACGACCGCTTCCCGGATACCGTCTATTTGCAGCAATCTGGATTCCACTTCACCCAGCTCGATCCGGTAACCGCGAATTTTGACCTGATGGTCAATCCGGCCCAGATACTCGATACTGCCATCCGGCAGCCAGCGCGCCAGGTCACCGGAACGGTACATCCGCTCACCCGGTACAAAGGCATGCTCGATAAACTTCTCGGCAGTCGTCTCCGGACGATTCAGATAGCCGCGTGCCAGACCATCGCCGGTAATGTACATTTCCCCGGCAATACCGATTGGCTGCAGATGACGCTGTTCATTGAGAATATAAGCGCCGAGTGTCGGGATCGTTGTTCCGATATTACTGCGGCCAAGTGCAATCTCGGTCTCGGTAATTTCTTTGTACGTAACGTGAACCGTTGTCTCGGTAATACCATACATATTGATCAGCTGTACATGCGGATAACGGCTTCTCCATTCGCCGAGCAGTGCCGGGCTGAGTGCCTCTCCGCCGAAAATAATCATCCGCAATCCCAGATGTCTGTCCTCGTGACCCAGCTCTTCCTGCATCAGCTGGTAGAAATAAGTTGGTGTCTGATTGAGTACAGTCACCTGACGATCCTTGAGCAGCTGCAGGAATTGTGCCGGACTCTTGGCAGTCATCGCCGGTACAATTACCAGACAGCCACCGTACAGCAGCGCTCCATACATTTCCCAGACCGAGAAGTCAAAGCAGCAGGAGTGGAACAGTGTCCATGTGTCTCCCGGTCCAAAGTCAAACAGATTGCGATCATTGAACAGCAGTCGTACTACATTGCGATGCTCGATCAATGTTCCTTTTGGCTTGCCTGTTGTACCGGATGTATAAATAACATAAGCCAGATCTTCCGGATGATTGTACGATTCGAGCGGTGCAGCGGATTCGCTGTATGATGCCGCATGATCCAGCTCAATCATCGTTCCAGTGAAATGGTCAAACTGCGAACGCAGCTCGCCGCGCAGCAGCAGAAGCTGACTGCCGGAATCCTCCAGCATAAACCGGATACGTTCCTCCGGGTAATCGGCATCTACCGGTACGTAAGCTCCACCGGCTTTGAGAATAGCCAGCATACCGACGATCATTTCCAGTGAACGATCGGCGACAACAGCTACCAAATGATCACGCTGTACGCCTTCCTGGCGCAGTCTGCGTGCCAGTGCATTGGTGCGTTCATCCAATTCACGGTAAGTCAGGAACTGATCATCCAGTCGTACGGCTACCGCTTCCGGATGACGCGCCGCCTGCGCGGTGAACAGGCTGTGGATACTTGATTCCCTTGGATAATCTGCAGGTAACCCTGCTGATTGCAGCATTAATGCCGCCTTCTCCTGCGGTGTAACCATATCCAGCTCGGCCAGCGGAGCTTCCGGATGCTGTACCGCCGACTGGATCAGCTGTACGAAATGACCAACCATGCGCTCGATTGTCTCCTGTTTGTACAAGGAAGTTGCATATTCCAGTGTGCATTCCAGTGCATCATCCAGCTCAGTGACGGTAAGTGTCAGATCAAACTTGGCTGCCGGATGGGACAGCTCGTATGGTGTAAACTGCAAGCCCTGAATCGTACGCTCGGTCTGCTCCATATTTTGCAGAACAAACATCGTATCAAACAGTGCATTCCGGCTCAGGTCACGCGGAATATTCAGCTTCTCTACCAGTTCTTCAAATGGATATTCCTGATGGTCAAAAGTCTGCAGCGCAATATCTCTTACTTCCTGCACATACTCTTCGAAACTCTTCTCGCCCGCTGGATATGTGCGCAGTGGCAGCGTACCAACGAACATTCCGATCATTTCCTGCAGGCTATCGTACGGTCTGCCAGCTACCGGCGAACCGACTACGATATCTTCCTGACCGGTATATTTGTGCAGCATGGTCTTGTAGGCTGCCAGCAGTACCATGAATAGCGTAGAGCCTGTACGTGCTGCCAGTTCATACAGCGATTTGCTCAGTTCCGAATCCATACGGAAAGAAATCGTATGACCGGCAAAGTCACGCACCGCCGGGCGCACTTCATCTGTCGGCAGATCGAGCACCGGCAGACTGCCGCGGAATGTCTCCAGCCAGTAGGCTTCCTGCTGACGCATGGCCTCACTGCGGATATGTTCCTGCTGCCAGACGGCATAGTCTACATACTGAATCGATAACGGCTCAGGTTGTTCACCATGATAGTAACGAACTACTTCTTCGATCAGAATATTCATGGACACACCATCGGAAATGATATGGTGCATATCGAACAACAACAGATGACGCTCTTCTGCCAGCTGAATCAGACCTACACGCAGCAGCGGAGCCTGTGCCAGATCAAACGGACGTACAAACCGGCTGATTACCTGCTCTGCCTGCTCCTCAGTTGCCACCTCATGATGGATAGCAAACGGAACCTGCTCCAGAATCTGTTGTACCGGCTCACCCTCTACCGTGACAAAAGTGGTACGCAGAGCAGCATGGCGCTGAATCAGATCACGGAATGCTTCCTCCAGACGAGTCGAATCCAGTGGACCATCCACCTGCATCACACCCGGCATATTGTAGCTGACTTTGCCATTCTCCATCTGTCCGAGAATAAACAACCTCTTCTGTGCCGAGGATAATGGATAGTATTCCCGCACTTCCGCAGCTGTAATATCTGTAGTGATCTGTTCATTCTGATCCTCTGCCTGGCTATCTAGTACCTGTGCCAGTTCGGTGATCGTCGGTGCTTCGAAAACTTCGCGCAGCTTGATCTCACGATTCAATTCTTTGCGGATGCGTGAGGCCATCAGAGCTACGCGCAGCGAGTGACCCCCAAGATCAAAGAAATTATCCGTTACACTAATGTTGTCTACCCCAAGAATATCCTGCCAGATCGCTGCCAGTGTCAGCTCAGTCGCTGTACGTGGTGCCTGGAATACCGTATCTGCCTGCGATACCGATCCAGCCAGTTCCAGATCTGTCAGACGGCCCATATATTCAATCGTTCCATCCGGCAGCAGACGGGCAAGTTCACTGGTATGATATACCTGCTCTCCATCACGCAGCGGATGACTGGAAGATGTCATCATTCCGATCTGCTGATTGATTACAGTATCACTCAGGGATCCAACAGCCATGCACAGTTCACCCATAATGCCTACCGGCTGATGATGCAGCTGACGATCTACGATCACAATCTCATACGCTTGCTCCTGTTCGGCATTCTGCTCCAATTCGGCCAGACGGGACAAGATCGATTCCGGCGGATAGGTTGCAGCCAGTTTCCAGGCAGGCAGTTGATAACGTTCTGTATCAATCAGTGTCAGCTCATCGACAGCAATCTGCGGTTGGCTCGCTACCTGCTCCAGCAGACAGACTACATGCTGCTGAATCCGCTCGATATCGTGGATACTGTATACAGCCGCATTGTACTGGAACATCAGCTGCATATCACGTCCGGGCAGTACGACCAGGTTGAAATCATAGTTGGTCTGCTCTTGTAGTTCCGCATCCTTGATTTCAAAGGAAGACGCTTCGCCACCAGCCTGCTCCATCTCCTGCTCGACCGGATAATTCTCAAATACCAGAATATGCGATACCAGTTCCTGCTTCTGTGAAGTAGCTGCCTGAATCTCGAACAATGGGTGTGTGCTGTACGGCTGGGCATCCACGTACTGCTCCTGCTGCTGCTTCATCAGCTGCGGGAATGTCATGCCTGGTGCCGTCTGCACACGAACCGGAATCGTATTGATGAACAATCCGATCATCTGCTCTACCCCATGAATTTCGGCAGGGCGGCCTGATACGACTGTACCGTATACAACATCATGGGTATGATTGTAACGCTGCAGGGCTATGCCCCATACCGACTGCATCAGAATATTCATAGTCACGCCATGCTCGCGAGCTACTTGCTCCAGCTGTGCAGTTAATGACTCACCAGCACTGTACTTCATCTGTTCGGCAATATAGCTGGTCCCCACGTCAGATGCTTGCGCTGTCGCAGACGATGTTGATTCTGTTCCTGTAGATGTTTGCACTGCTGCATCTGCAATCGCTGGCAGTGTTGTCAGAGAACGATATCCTTCCAGATAACGGCTCCAGTAACCCGCCGCTTCCTCATGATCCTGCTGCTCCAACCATTGAATATACTCGCTGTATGGCGGTGCATCATGGAGTTCCGGTTCTTTTCCTTCTATATAAGCAAAGTAATAATCAAACACTTCGCGCGTAATCAGAGGAATGCACCAGCCATCCATAATAATATGGTGGAAGCTCCAGATCAGCCGGAAGCTTTCTTCGCCTGTACGCAGAACAGAGATACGCAGCAGACTGCCTTCGGCAAGGTCAAATCCGCGTGCTTTGTCCCGGTTGGCAAAAGTCTGCATATATTCTGTTTGTGCCTCTTCATCCATTCCCCGCAGATCTTCGTAGATCTGCTCGGCAGGACGATCACGGAATACGGTCTGCAGCGGTTCGCTGCCCCATCCGGTATGGAAATTAGTCCGCAGAATATCATGACGGCTCACCAGCAGATTCAGACTACGGCCAAATACTTCTGGTTGGAAGCTGCCGTTCACATCAAAGGCAGCCTGTTCGAAGTAAGCTCCATCTTCCGGCTCCAGCAGATGATGGAACAGCATCCCTTTTTGCATAGGCGTCAGATTATAGATGTTCTGGATCTCGCCGATGTGACGGGTATGCTGTACCAGTTCTTCCAGTTCCTCATTGGAAATGCCTTTGGCCATAATATCGCTCAGTGTCAGCTCGCGATATTCCTGGGTGAGACAATGCTGCAGAACGTCGCGCAGACTATTTTCCAATTGATCCGCCAGCTGACGGATGGTAGAAGACTCATACTGTTCACCATGATACGTAATGGTCAGTTCCAGCTGTCCATCAACTACTGCTCCATTTAGATCCAGCTTGTATTCCAGCTGATCCTGCAAGCTTTGTGCTTCACCAGTAGAGTAGGGTGACAATGCCAGTCCATTACTGCTCAGATCCTGATCGAATTGACCAAGATAGTTAAAGGAAATCTCCGGCATCAGTGGCTGATAATCGGCTGGCAGCTGATCATCCATCCGGGTCAGCAGTCCGTAGCCGATGCCTTTGCCTGGAATACGGCGTAGTCCTTCCTTTATTCCTTTGATCCAGTCGGCTGTTGTACCTGCACCCGCATGCTGCAGCAGGAAAGGATACTGGGTTGTAAACCAGCCGACTGTACGCGTAATATCCATATCCGGGATAATTTGCTCGCGTCCGTGTCCTTCCAGATTCACGAGGAAGCGATTCTGTCCGGACCAGTTGTTCAGGGCGATACCGAGAGCAGCGAGCAGCAGATCATTGGTCTCGGTCTGATAGGCATAATGCGCCTGACGAAGCAGCTGATCGGTCTCTTCTGCATTCCAGCGGATCGTCTCGGATCGACTGCCACTGCGTTCCAGCGACTGCGGCTGGTGATCGGCAGGCAGAGTCGCTATTTGTTCCGTCTGCAGGGAAAGCCAGTAATTCCGATGTATACTCATCTGCGGACTGCGGACATACTCGGTCAGCGCCTGGCTCCATTCACGGAATGAATGAGTTTTCAGAGGCAGTTGTACTTGTTGTCCCTGTGCTGCCTGCTCATAGGCTGCAGCCAGATCTTCCAGCAGAATCCGCCAGGATACACCATCCACGACCAGGTGATGAATAGCAATCAGCAGATGATCGCCATCATCGCAGCGCATAATTGCCAGCTTCACCAGCGGTCCTTCGGACAGGTTCATATCCGACTGAATATCGGTAGCCAGCTGCTCGATCCGATCGGCAGACTGCTGCTGTCCACGCAGCTCATGAACAACCAGACTATACAATTGCTCTGCATCGGCAGCGCGATTCCATGCGGTATAACCTTCTGCACCGGCAGTGAATACCGCACGCAGTACATCATGATGAGCCACCAGTGCAGCAGTAGCCTGTTCTACCAGAGATTCATCGAAGCCTTCGGCACGATACAGCATGACAGCCTGGTTAAAGTGCTGCGGCTCCTGCAAGTTTCGCCCGAAGAACCAACGTTGTACCGGAGTGAGTATCATCTCGCCTTCCACCGTACTCTGATCGATATGCTGTATTGCCGATTGCAGCAGTGGAGCCAGTTGGGCAATCGTCGAATATTTGAACAGCTGCTTCATTTCCATCCGGTAGCCGGCTTGAAGCAGACGGGAAGATACCTGAATCGCTTTGATCGAGTCGCCGCCGAGTTCAAAGAAATGATCATGCACGCCCACCGGACCGGTTCCCAGTACTTCCTGCCAGACGCGTGCCAGTGCCTGTTCGGCCGGAGTCTGCGGTGCTGTATAGGTACGTCCGCTCTGCTGCACTCCGGTTTGCGGTGCAGGCAGTGCGCGACGATCCACTTTACCATTGACGGTCAGCGGAATTCGGTCTACCTGGACAAAGTAGGACGGAATCAGATAACCCGGCAACTGCTGACTGAGCAGATGACGGACATCTGCAGGTGAGCATTCGCTGTCAGCGGCATAATAGGCACAAAGCTGCTTTTGTCCATTTTCGTCCAGATGCACGATAACCGCTGTTTCACGGATGGCATCCAGCTTGAGAATCTGTGCTTCAATCTCCGGCAATTCGATCCGGTAGCCGCGAATTTTGACCTGTTCGTCAATCCGCCCTTTGTATTCGATTGTACCGTCCGGCAGCCAGCGCGCCATATCACCGGTGCGATAGCAGATTTCACCTGGACGAATAATGTCCTGAAGGAATTTGTCTGCTGTCATCTCCGGCTGATTCAGATAGCCGCGTCCTACGCCATCGCCGCCGACCAGCAGTTCTCCCCATGTGCCTACCGGCTGCAGATGGAACCCTTTGTCCACCACATAGGCAGTAGAGTTGTGAATCGGGCGTCCGATTGGCACACTGCCATGAATTGGGCCTGTGATGCGATGTGTTGTAGAGAAAGTTGTATTCTCGGTCGGACCATAGCCATTAACAATCGTCAGCTGCGGATGATTGGCAAGTGTACGATTCACATGCGGTACAGACAATACATCGCCACCGACGATGAGTGTATGTACACCTGTGAACAGCTGATCATCCTGCTGGGTCAGCTGATTGAACAGTGGTGAAGTCAGCCACATGGTGTTGATTTCCCATGACCGAATCGCTTCCTTGAGCTGTTCGGCGACGAGAATCACATCGTTATCAGCCAGGTAGAGTCGTCCGCCGTTAAGCAGTGCTCCCCAGATCTCAAAAGTCGAAGCGTCAAAGGAAACCGATCCGGTCTGCAGAATCCGCGTTGATACATCGAGTTGAACGTAATCGGTATTTTTTACCAGACGAACTACATTGCGGTGTTCGATCATAACACCTTTGGGACGACCGGTTGTACCGGATGTATACATCAGGTAGGCAAGTGATCCGGCGTGTCCTGCAGACTGCGGGAGGGAATGACCATCCGTATAGGCATGTTTGTCATTCAGATTCAGCACCGTAACACCAAAATCTCCCTGGGCCATTTCCCAATCCTGAACGAGCATCAATTTGACGCCGCCATCGCCGAGCATATACTGTACACGATCTTCCGGATATTCCGGATCAACCGGTACATAGGCACCGCCTGCACGCAGAATACCGAGCAGAGCCACGACCATTTCCATACTGCGGGTACTCATGACCGCTACCGGTTCTTCTGGCTGCATTCCCTGAGCCAGCAAAGTACGGGCCAGAGCAGCAGAGCGCTGTTCCAGTTCATAATAGGTCATTCTACGGTCTCCGTTGACCAGTGCAATCTGATCCGGTGTACGCTTGACCTGCTCCACGAACAGTTCATGAATCGTACTGTTATGCGGATAAGGAACCTGCGTATCATTGAATTGCTCCAGAATCTGCTGCTTCTCTGCCGGTGTAATGATTTCAATCTCATTCAGTGTGATCGAAGGATTGGCACTGATGGACTCCATCACTTTCAGGAAATGGGCAGCCAAACGTTCGATACTTTCGCGGCGATACAGTGAAGTTGCATACTCCAGGCTAAAAGCAAGTCCATCTGCTTCCTCTGCTGCATTGAGCGACAGATCGAATTTGGCAATATGGGCCTCCTGCGGATATGGCGTAAAGCGCAGATCGCCCATTCCCCGTTCGCTGCGATCCATATTTTGCAAAACGAATAGAGTATCAAAAACCGGGTTACGACTGGAATCACGATCCAGCTGTAGACGATCCACAAGCAGATCAAATGGATATTCCTGATGGTCAAAAGCGTGCAGTACGGTCTCGCGCACTTCTGCGAGGTAATCACGGAAAGTAACAGTGCCTTCCGGACGTACACGCATTGCCAGCGTATTAACGAACATACCGATGGTGCCTTCCAGCTCGGCCTGCGGACGACCCGCTACCGGAGAACCGATAACCAGATCATTTTGCCCAGTATATTTGTGCAACAGTACGGAATACGCAGCCAGCAGCACCATATACAGCGTAGTTCCTGTCTCACGGGTCAACTGCTGAATCGCTTCACTCTCCTGCAATCCTACGGCAAAGTCGATCCGGTTACCGGCAAAATGCCGCACCGCCGGACGGACATAATCCGTTGGCAGATCCAGAGCCGGAATCTCTTCTTCAAAAATGCTCAGCCAGGCGGCTTCCATTTCTTTCATCCGCTGCTGTTCCAGCTGTTCGCGCTGCCATACTGCATAATCCTTGTACTGGATAGCCAGCTCCGGCAGTGTCTCTCCTTCATACAGAGCGGATAATTCTTCGGTCAGAATCGCAATCGAGATCCCGTCAGATACGATATGATGCATATCGAACAGCAGCAGATGACGCTCTGCACCAAGCGATACCAGACCGGCACGCAGCAGTGGAGCCCGGCTCAGATCAAAAGCACGTACATACTGCTCGATAACCTGATCCAATTGCGCTTCGTCCGCTTCGATATGGTCAAGCGCGAACTCTACCTGCTCATGGATCTGCTGTACTGGCTCCCCATTTTGCAAATGGAAGCTGGTACGCAGGGATTCATGACGACGGATCAATGCACGGAAAGCCGTCTGCAGCTGCTCCGTATCCAGTGTTCCCTCCATCATAAAGACACCAGGCATATTGTAGCTTGTCTCGCCGCCTTCCAGCTGGCTCAGTACATACAGCCGCTTCTGCGCCGAAGATACCGGATAGTAATCCTTCTTCGCTGCCGGAGCAATCGATTCGTACAGCACCGGAATCTGGCTTTGCAGCAGCAGGGACATATTCTCAAGCGTCGGTGCCTGGAAAATATCCCGCAGCGAAATTGTGCAGCCGAATTCCTGCTGAATCCGCGAAGACAGCTGTGCAGCTCGCAGGGAATGTCCACCTGCTTCAAAGAAATTATCCAGCATACCTACACGCTGCACACCGAGTATATCCTGCCATAATGCAGCAAGTGCCATAGCTTCCGGCGTATTCGGAGCCACATATTCTACAGCAGATTGCACACCGGTCACCGGTTCAGGCAGTGCACGACGATCCAGCTTGCCGTTCGATGTGAGCGGCATACGATCCAGCTGGATAAAGTAGGACGGCACCATATAAGCCGGCATCGCTGCAGTCAGCTGCTGACGAAGCTCTGCCGCAGGCAGTTCTGCGGAGGCGGTGTAATACGCACAGAGCAGATCCTGTCCCTGCTCATCCGGACGTGCCAGTACAATGGTCTCCAGTACAGACGGAATACGCAGAATCTGCGCTTCCACTTCACCCAATTCGATCCGATAGCCACGAATTTTGACCTGATGGTCAATCCGTCCCAGATACTCCAGATTGCCGTCCGGCAGCCAGCGTGCCAGATCACCGGTACGATACATGCGTTCACCAGACTGGAAAGGATGCTCGATAAACTTCTCGGCAGTGGTCTCTGGACGATTCAGATATCCTCGTGCCAGACCATCTCCGGCAATATGCAGTTCGCCCGGAATACCTACCGGCTGCAGACGACGCTGTTCATCCAGAATATAGGCGCTGAGCGTCGGAATCGTGACCCCGATATTGCTTTTGCCTGCAGCAATCTCGGCTGCTCCGATTTCCTTGTACGTGACATGGACCGTTGTCTCGGTGATACCGTACATATTGATTAGCTGTGTGCGCGGATAGCGATCATGCCAGTCTTTGAGCAAATAAGGACTAAGGGCTTCACCGCCGAAAATAATTTTGCGCAGGTTCAGTTCACTGCCTGTATGTGCAAGCTCCGCCTGCATCAATTGATAAAAGTAGGTCGGTGTCTGATTGAGAATGGTCACGCCGTCCTGCTTGAGCAGCTGCAGGAACGATTCGGGACTTTTGGCAACCATCGATGGGACAATGATCAGCTTGCCGCCATACAGCAGCGCCCCGTACATTTCCCAGACCGAGAAGTCAAAACAGAACGAGTGGAACATCGTCCATACATCACGATCATCAAAGTCAAAACGGTTCCGATCATTAAACAGCAGTCGAACAACGTTTTTGTGTTCGATCAGTGTGCCTTTGGGCTTGCCGGTGGTGCCTGATGTATAGATGACATATGCCAGATTGCGCGGTCCCGATACATGCGGCAGATTGACGGTCTCCCCCTCAGTTGCAGCTTCGTGGATATTAATCCAGATCCCGTCAAACGGAATCTGCCCCTGCAGATGTACCTGACTGAGCACGACCTGCACACCGGAATCTTCCAGAATATAGCGGATGCGCTCTTCCGGGTACTCCGGATCGACCGGCACGTAGGCACCGCCGGCTTTGAGTACGGCCAGCATACCGACGACCATATCCAGCGAGCGTTCCGCTATCACACCCACCAGGGAATCCGCACCGATTCCACGAGCGCGCAGCTGATGAGCTACACGATTCGCCTGCTCATTCAGCTGCTGATATGTAAGAGATTGTTCATCCATTTGTACAGCGATATGCTGCGGTGTGCGCTGCACCTGCTGTTCGAACAGACTATGAATATTCTGCTCGCGTGGATAATCCGCTTCAGCCATTTGGGAAAAGGACAATACCTGCTGTTTCTCCGCTTCACTCAGCAGGGAGACATTCCCGATTGTCATCTCCGGATAGCGTACAATCTGTGCGGTAATCATGCCCAGATGATCGACCATATTGGCAATTTCCGCATGATCGAATAGCTCTTTGCGATAATCGACATGCAGCATCATCCGGTCCTCATCCAGCATCTCCGTAATATGCAGCACCAGATCATTGATCTCGTCTCCACAGAAGTCATAATCCGTCAAGATACGGATTCCTTCCAGATCGACCCAGCTGATTGGACGGTATTCCATCGATACACCGAATAACCGCTGCAGATCATTATGGTGATGCGCATCCCGCAAATCCTGAATAAGCTGATTATATGGATACTGTTGGTGCCGCAGTACCGACATTTGTCCCCGGGCAACTCCTTTGACAAAATCAAGCAGCTGGATATCCTTGTCTACCAGTGC
Source organism: Paenibacillus shenyangensis (assembly GCF_000346635.1). Lineage (NCBI taxonomy): Bacteria > Bacillati > Bacillota > Bacilli > Caryophanales > Paenibacillaceae > Paenibacillus > Paenibacillus shenyangensis. Next base: position 80,709 of record NZ_AOIG01000015.1, on the reverse strand, counting down.
ACGCTCGGCAATCGTGCTGACAAACATCCCCATCGTCTGCTTTTCTTTTTTGGTACGACGGTTGGCCAGGGACGTACCAATCACAATATCCTGTTGATTGGTCATTTTGTGCATATAGACATACATGGAACTCATGAACAGCTGGAACAGCGAGATCCGATTTTCCCGGCAAAAGGCATGAATCTCGTCCTTGAGATAACCCGGTACTTCAAAATGTTCCCGCACTGCCGCCGTGCTAACTGTCATCGGGTTATACGATTTCCAGCCGGTCACTTCTGGAATATCGGCGAATTTATCCATCCAGTAAGCGCGATCTTTGGCATATTTCTCGGATTCCACATATTCTTCCTCGGCTGTCAGATAATCGATATAGGAACAGTCTTCCGGGATCACCGGCTCTTTGCCCTGCATCAGCTCGATATAATAATCGGTAAACTGATTACCGAACAGCACCATCGAGATTCCGTCGGAAATGATATGATGAACCTTGATATTCAGCCAGTATTCCTCTTCACTGATCCGTACGAACAGGAAGCGGAACATACAGGAATCCATTACCGGCAACGGCTGGCGTTTCTGCTCTTCCAGCCAGGCTTCCAGATGTTCCATGCTGTCAAAGTCTTCAAGACTTACGCATTCGAACTGCTGTTCTTCATAAGGAACCACGTATTGGCGCGGTTCCCCTTCCACGGTAGTAATGCGCAGGCGAAAAGCATCATACTGACGAATAACCAGATTGATTGCTTTCATAAAAGTAGGCAGATTCAGTTTCCCTGTCATTCGGATCGTCGCAGAGAGCTGGGATGCGGAAGTGCCTGGATATAGCAGTTCTGTGTACCATATCCGTTGTTGGGCATTCGTTAAGGAATATAGCTGCATTTCTGTTAACTCCCTTTCTATGATGGTCTTAACGCTTCAGATCGTAGGACACGATCTCATCCGCTTCGAGGATAATTCGTTCTCCTATAGAAGCTGTTCCTTTGCCAAGTACATAACCTTTGCGGCGGCGAAGCACTTCCACATATAGATCAATACGATCTCCGGCAGCAGCCTGCCCATGGACACGCACTCCTTTTAATGTGGTCAAAAAGGAAATACCTGCTTCGTCAATCGTGGCAAAAGCCAGCAGCTGTGCCAGTGCTTCCACAATGAGTGTAGACGGCATATAAGGCTGGGTTTCACTGATATACCATTCGTTCCAGCTGACCAGCTTGTACCCCCTGGCCCAGCCGGATGTCTCGTAGCCGGATACCTCATCAATCATCAGAAATGGATAGCGGTGAGGAAGTACGTCAGGAATATGAATCTTGGTCAAATCCAAAGGAGTTACTCTCCCTTCCATTTGCGTACAGCGATGCATACGTTATGTCCACCAAAACCAAAAGAGTTGCTGATGGCTGCATTAACTTCCCTTTCCTGGCTTACATTCGGTACAAAATTCAGTTCCTTATCATCCGGATCGTCACAGTTGAGCGTTGGCGGAACGGTACTGTGCAGCATACTTTGCACGGTAGCGATCAGTTCTACCGCTCCTGCACCGCCCATTAGATGACCGGTCATCGACTTGATCGAAGAGATCGCCAGATTCGGTGCATGTTCGCCGAATACTTTGCGTAAGGCGTTTACTTCCATCTGATCGTTAAAAGGAGTACTGGTTCCGTGTGCATTCACATAATTCACATCTTCCGGCTGAAGTCCGCCATCTTGCAGAGCCAATCGGATCGCATCGGCTGCGCCTTCGCCGCTCAGATCCGGAGCTGTAATATGATAGGCATCGGTTGTACAACCATAGCCGACTACTTCTGCCAGAATAGTCGCATTCCGCTTGAGTGCATGTTCCAGTTCTTCCAGAATCACTACGCCGGCTCCCCCGCCGATGACGAACCCGTCACGCGCCGAGTCAAATGGACGACTGGCCTGCTGCGGTTCTTCATTGCGTCTGGACAGCGCATGAATATTGGCAAATCCCGCCAGATCAAGCTGGCTAAAGTTCGCTTCTGCGCCTCCGGCAATTACTGCATCGGCAGTACCGTACTGGATCGTGCGCAGCGCTTCACCGATAGAATTACTGCCGGTTGCACATGCCGTAACCACTCCAAACGAAGGACCCTTGGCGCCAAAAGCAATCGCAACTTCACCCGGTGCCGAATTAATCATCATGGCTGTTACAAAATGAGGGGACACCCGCTTGGGACCGATCTCGGTCAGCTTGCGATAATTCTCTTCCACCACATCCAGACCCCCTGCTCCCGAGCCGATAACAACACCGATACGGGACGCATTTTCTTCATTGATGACCAGACCGGACTGCTTCATCGCCTGATGGGCAGCAGCCAATGCAAACTGGGTGAATTGTGCAATTTTGTTGGCTTCTTTTTTGCTCATATATTCTAGGGGATCGAAGTCCTTGACCTGAGCTCCAATCTTGGTCGGGATATCGGATACATCAAAATGATCTACCAGACCTACTCCACTGCGACCTTCAACCAGTGATTTCCAGAAGTCTTCGGTATTCAGTCCAACCGGTGTGATTACACCTTGACCGGTCACCACTACACGCCTTTTCAATAGGTTCACGTCCTTTATTGTTGTTGAGATTATTTCGTAACTGCCGACCGTTCCGGCAGCGGGAAGTCTCCATATACATGGCGGATTTTCTCATGGATATCCGTCAGCGTGACCTGAACATCGACGATGACCAAGCGGCCTTCGCGATAGGATTCCCAGGCTGCAGCCAGCTGCTGTTCCGCTTCTTCGCGGCTGCGAATGACCCGGTTATCCACAAATTCGTGAGTAATACTGCTCACATCCAACTGCTCCTGACCGGATACGAATGGATAGGAACCATTCAGTGTAGAAGATTGATAGCCCAGCTGATTCTGCAGCCATCCGTATCCGCCATTGTTAAGTACCAGATACAGTGCAGGAATACGGTATTCCGCTGCTGTGATCAGATCCGAGCGGAACAGGTTGAACGCACCATCTCCCACCAGTGCTACTACCGGACGCTGCCCGGCTACTGCGGCTCCAAGCGCTGCCGCGGCTCCGAATCCGAGACTTGTCTGATCACTCGGTACAATCGACCATGCCTGCTTGCCAAAAGCAAAATAGGGGTAGAAATATGACCACATATCCTGCAGCCCATTCTCCTGTACCAGCACCAGTTCTTCGCCGCACTCGTTATTGATCATCTTCAGCAGCTCCGGTACATGCAAGCCAGGTTCTGCAGCGATTTCGATCATTGCAGCTTCCCGGCGTTCTACGGCTGCCGCTTTGCAATCGGCAATCCGCTGTACCCAGTCCGAATCTGCCGGACGAAGCGGCTGCTCCAGCCAGTGATCCAGGACGGCATATCCATCACCCAGCAGCTTGAGTCCTTTGTACTGATGCGCCAGATCATTCAGCTCCATATTGACCTGAATCAAAGGCTTCTGCTCCAGCCACGATTCCCATTCAAAAGTTGCTGTCTCTTCCAAGCGACTGCCCAGCGCAATGACCAGATCGGCTTCTTCCCATAGCGCCCGGCAGCTGACATCCGTGTACAATCCGGCGACTCCGCCGAACAGCGGATGATACTCATCCACTGTTCCGCGACCTGACGCCGTTGCAAATATGACAGCTCCATATCTGGAAGCCAGCTGTTCCAATCGACTGCCGTCTCCATTTTTCATGCCACCACCGGTGAGAATAAGCGGACGACGTGCATTTCGCAGCAGTATATCTGCTGCTTCCAGCTGATCACGTCCTGGCAGTACACTCAGTCGTTCCAGTGGAGCAAAAGGCTCTTGTACCGGTGACAGTTGATCAACCAGCTGCTCTGGCAGTTCGATATACACTGGACCGGGAGCGCCATTGACTGCCATAAAGGCAGCTCTTTCGAGCGCCCATTGCAGCCGCTCACCATGCTCAACCCGGTAAGCCCATTTGACCAGTGGCTTCACCATTGACATCTGATCAGCTTCCTGAAAAGAACGTGTTCCCAGCTTGTCTCCACCGGTTCCGAGCGCCAACAACAGCAGCGGAACGCTCAGGTTCTGCGCTTCCAGCAGACCGGTCAGCGTATTGCTGAGCGCCGGTCCTTTCCCTACCACACAGACGGCGAGACGACTGGTAGCCAGTGAATATCCGGAAGCCATAAATACCGCATTGCGCTGATCCTTGCAGATGACAAATTCCATGTCGGCTTTGGATAACGGCTCCAGAATTTTCAGATCATCACTGGGCAGTCCGAACAGATGCTTCACACCCACAGATTCCAGATAGCGTACGACGATATCCCAGGCAGGTAGTGAAGCGGTCATACCAGAGTCCTCTTGTCCTGCAGGTACTCTGCAACAACTGCCGAGATCAGGATCGGTTTGGAGACCAGATTGTTATTGTGGAAAATATAGTTGGACATGGTTCCATAGCCGCCGAATGCCTTGTTCCCCTGATCCACATCTTCCAGTGTTTCGTTGATCGTCAGCGTATGCTTGCGGCGCAAAATATCACTCAGATGCTCGGAGCCATACAGGCTGCAGCCCATCGCCCGCTCGCTGAAGTAGCTGGAAGAGATACGCTGAATCAGTTGTTCATCATCCCGATAACTCACTACGTTAAACACTGGCGAGAAATACTCGATAATGTCGAGGTTTTCATCCAGCGTGCTGTACAGAACCGTTGGATCCATCTTTTTGGTACGGAAATCAATCCCGCCACCATATACGATAAACTGATCATGCGTATTGAAATATTCGGATACGCTATACAGCGTGTCTTTGTAGAAAATAGGCGTATAGTGTGCATCCGGGTCCTGATTGTGTCCATAGGTCAATCCCTGCACACGCTCGATCAGCAAATTCTTGAATGTATCTGCAACTTCCTGATGAACGAGAATAATATCGGGTCCGAGGCAATCCTGACCGGAGTTGAACAGACGCATACGGATCACATCGGTTACTGCCAGTGCCAGATCCGCATCCGGACCGATAATGAATGGATTGATTCCCTGACCGAAGAAAATATACAGCTGCTCTTTGCGCAATTGTTTTTTGATCTGTTCTGCATTGGAGTATCCACCAGTGAAAACAACGATATCAGCCGGTTTGACATATTCATTTACGAATACTTTCTGGCTGACCTTCTGATGATGGATAGGCAGACCATGTACCGCCTGCAGCTTCTCATGCAGCAGACCTACATTTTCAGCCACATAAGAAGCCGGGCGGAACGCAATCTCGTTTACATACAGCGAAGGAATCAGCAGATACAGCGCATAGGAGTATAGAATAACGTTCGAAGGCATAAATACCGCCATCGACTGCTGCCAGCCCGGCTTGTTGTTGCGCACTTCTTCCAGTGCCCCCTGCAGTGTCATGATCGTAGAATCAATCTCGGCATTCGCAGCACGATACGACGAGATTTGTGACAGGATATCCAGTACTTCCTGACGTTGTGTCATCAGATAATTCAGGCATTTCAGTACCGCTCCGTGCCTTTCCAACAACAACAAATCCTCCGTCAGCTTCTGGTCCATACTCATTATTAATCATCCCTTCTCTCTTGAATTGGTTCTGATCTTTCGTCGTTTTCTTGTTTAAAACCGAAGAAAGGTCAGTATAAAAACTACAAATTGTAGTTTATTAAATCGTTGTTATCTGCTTCACACTACTGTTTCGGCGGATTTACGCACACTACGCTCTGTAGTTTTGGTTATAGCAAGTTTCTCTAATTCCAGCCGGTCTACCTTACCGTTACGATTCAGTGGAAATCCTGGCAGTGGAATCAGCAGATCCGGATACATATAGGTCGGCAGAATCTGGTTCATTTCCCTGCGCAGTTCGGCGAGCGTCAGAACAGCTTCGTCTTCCACAAAGGTGATCAGCAGACTGCCTTTGAGTTCATCTTCCAGTGCGATAACGCATGAGCGACAGCCCAGCAGACTGATTCGGCTCTCGATATAGGCAGGCGAGACCAGGTAGCCCATCCGGTTTACCGTTTTGCCTGTGCGTCCGACAACATGAAGATTGCCATTATCGGTAAATCCCATATCACCGGTGCGGAACCAGCCGTTAATAATGGCTGCTTCGGTCAGATCCGGGCGATGGAGATAGCCTTCCATACAACCGGGCGTCTGTATCCATACTTCACCGATCTCCTGATCGGGTAGTAGATTCCCCTGATTATCCAGTACCCGAACTTCAATACCAGGCAGCGGAGCACCGCAGCCATGCGGATTACCGGGCGTTCCAAGGGTTACATTTCCCAGTTCCGACAATCCGTAGCCATTGAGCAGCGGCTTGTGGAACAAAGCATCAAACTTTTCTTCAAGGTCTCTCGTCAGAGGAGATCCGCCCACGCACCACATCCGAACCGGAGCATGTTGCAGGGCTTCCAGCTGTCTTGGTTTACGGGCTAACATGCGTAACAAGGTGTAATAAGCAGAGGGGTTGGCATCTACGATTGTAGCTCGTTCACGAGTAATATTGGTAATCACGCTCCGTAGATTCTGTGGGTTACATACGATGAGGGAGCAGGCAGTTAACCACCATGAGAAGATTAATGAAATTCCATAAAAATGGGAATACGGCACAACCGGCAGCATACAGTCCGAAGATTGATAGCCCATCGCCCGAATCGAATGTACGATATTTTCCATAAACAGCTGTCCCGATTTGACAATGCCTTTGGGCTTGCCGGTGGTGCCTGATGAATACAGAATCAGTGCATCACGCCGGGCACACCAGGCATCCAGCGAAAGGGTCTCCTGTGGAGACTGGATTGCCATTCGATGCGACACCGCCACACTCTCTGCCAACTCGGAGAGCAGCACAGTTTCCAATCCTGGCAGCTGCGGATCGATATCCGCAAGCAGCAGATCCGATTCGGTCTCGCCATGAATATACAGCAGCTCATCCAGACCAATCTGCGGATCAACGACAACTATCGATACAGCGTGATGACACAGGCCAAACAACGCAGCGATAAACAAGTACGAGTTGGCGGATTTCAGAATGACCCTGCTGTCTGAGGATAATCCTCGGAGCGACAATAACCGGCTAATCCCGGTTGCATCCTGTTCGAGCTGTTCCCGACTCGATCTGCCGTCCACTGAAATAATCTGACATTTCATCTGTGCGGTCAGCAAAAGGGCTCCTCCTTACATTCCAGTAATATGATAACCGGCATCCACATGGATCACTTCGCCCGTAATACCGCGGGACCAGTCCGACATCAGGAAAGCGGCAGTATCTCCGACTTCGGCCGTATCTACCGTTTTGCGCAGCGGCGTAGTTTCTTCGATTTTTTTGAGCATGCCGTTAAAATCCTTGATTCCGTAGGCAGCCAGTGTACGAATAGGACCTGCAGAAATCGCATTGACGCGGATACCATGCATACCCAGATCATTGGCCAGATAACGTACTGAAGCTTCCAGCGTGGCTTTGGCTACGCCCATTACATTGTAGTTCTGGATAGCACGCTCTGCGCCGATATAGGTCATGGTCATGATACTGCCGCCTTCGGTCATCAGCGGATAAATACGGCGGGCTACAGCAACCAGCGAATAGGCACTGATTTCCTGCGCCAGACCGAACCCTTCACGCGATGTATCCACATAGTTCCCATCTAGATCTTCCGGACGTGCATAAGCGATACTATGAACATATCCATGCAGTACACCTATATGTTCAGACAAATAAGCGGCCAGCTGATCGATCTCCGATTCGTTTTGCACATCACAGGGCAGCAAAACAGCTCCGGGAATAGACTCTACCAGCTTCTCAACACGGCTCTTCACGCGTTCATTCTCGTATGTAAAAACGAGCCGTGCATCCTGTTCAGCGAGCGATTGGGCAATCCCCCAGGCAATGCTGCGGTTATTGGCCACCCCCATAATCAAGATATTTTTATTTGCCAGCAATTTTAATCCCATACTCTCTCCTTTTTTAAATTTTGATAGTTAAAATAAAAAAAATAATAATGTGTATCGAACTTACAAGGCTACCTTAATACATCCAGAGAGAGCTGTAAATACGTTTTTCGAAAATTTAACAAAAAATAACTCAAAAATAACAATTATTGTATATATGTTAATTAATCCTATTTAAAAAGAGCATCACGAAAAGCACCATATTCGTCGTTTTGCAAAAGACGCTGGTGACTCTTACATCTGGCTGACTCCCAAGAATCCTCAAAGATTATGCAGCGGATACGCTTTTAAGTATGCATTCCTTTTCCCCTCAAATTGTGCTTGGGTCGCTGGAACAAAAGCGCAGCGTTATACCATTATGTACCACAACCCTCTAAAGCTACCGCTGCTGTATAGAGTCATTTATCCTCTTAGTTACCAGATCAATAACAGAGACAGGCATCCTGTTTTCGAAATACAGAGTTTAGGTATAGTGTTTTGTGTAGGCTCTTTTCATTTGGGAAGATTTGGTATGTTTTCTTGTATTATAACCACCACTTATTACCAGTTTCAACTTCACTTCCTTATTTTCCTATCCTTCCCGATTCTTAACATTCAGCTTACAGAAATTGCGTACTGCAGCAGGTCGCAACGATATCCACCTGTTTTTCGGTTTTTGTGACATACTGCCATAATTCGATATTTGTACGTATTTAAGTACAGATGAAGAAGAGTCTATTTTATATATGGATTGCCTGCTATCATCCAGCTTGATAATCGGGATATTGCAGAAGCATCCCTGTTGTACGATCTATCTTGTTACCTGCGTATTCTTTATAAAATTACATCAAAAAAAGACGACCCTTTGTATACAAAGGAATCGTCTTTGGTCATCATATAAAAAAACAGAGACAGTGTTAACAGAATGTACCCGTCAGGTTAACGCGGTTTAATATAATATTATTTTAAGCGATATCCCAGATGTGTCATAAAGCGTGCAAACCCTTCACGACCGGCAGCATCTTTTTTGTATACGCCGGCATGCTCCAGAATATGGGCAAATTTGCGACCCACTTCGTCCTGTACAGCCAGAGTCGCCTGATCATGTTCCAGCTCGGTTCCATACTGATCGACCATCACTTCAATCCATGGTCCATGCAGAGCCAGCTGATGATCCGGCTGCGCACGTACCGCTTCAAGCAGGGCAGCATCGCCAGTCAGAATGGAAGCGATCAGATCGAGTTCTTCTTTTAGGCGGCCCGGCAGAATCGCCAGACCCATGACCTCGATCAGGCCAATATTCTCCCGCTTGATATGATGCATCTCCGGATGTGGATGGAAAATGCCATCGGGATATTGCTCACTCGTCCTATTATTGCGCAGCACCAGATCCATCTCGTACTGCTCGCCCTGGCGGCGTACAATCGGTGTAACCGTGTTATGACGCACAGGTACACCATCCGGACCTTCCGATGAAGCCAGAATATCTACCTGTTCATCGCTGTACACTTTCCATTGTTCATAGATATCATTCGCCGCTTCCAGCAGCTGCGAGTCATTATAGGCACGCAGACGCACGACGCTCATCGGCCAGTTCACCAGTTCGAGTGTCAGTCCTTCACGAGCCGGATGCTGATAGACCTGCTCGACAGCTGCCTTTTCGATCGGGAATGTATGACGACCACCCTGGAAATGATCATGGGTCAGAATCGAACCGCCCACGATCGGCAGATCGGCATTGGAGCCGAGGAAGTAATGCGGGAACTCATCCACAAAATCAAGCAGACGGCGGAACGTCTGACTGGTAAGCTGCATCGGTACATGATCATGATGGAACACGATACAATGCTCGTTATAATACACATATGGCGAATACTGCAGGAACCAGGATTCCCCGCTAAGCTGCAGCGGAATAACACGCAGATTCTGACGAGCCGGATGGTTGATCCGTCCGGCATAACCAACATTCTCCCGGCACAGCAGGCATTTCGGATAGGATGGCGGCGGCATCAGCTTAGCCTGTGCGATTTCGGCCGAGCTTTTCTCCGGCTTGGACAGATTGATTGTCATCTCCAGATCGCCGTAGCCTGTCGGCTGCTTCCAGTATACATTTTTGGAGATACGATCCATACGAATATAGTTGGAATTGATCGACAGCTGATAGAACTGGTCTGTCGCTGCTTCAATCCCCTCCCGGTCCAGCGTATCGTAAAAGTCAGCCGTTACTTCCGACGGGCGTGCCATCAGCAGCCCCATAATCTCGGCATCCATCAGATCCCGGTACGTATCGGTATTCTCCTGCAGCTGCCCGATGCTATGTGCATAATCGATCAGTGTATCGATCATGATCTGCGGCTCTGCAGCTGCTTGCCCTTCATTTACCATACTCAAGATCGCCACATTGGGATTATATGGCTCATCAAACTGGAACTTGCTTAGCAGCAGATTACGGCTATAATCCAGGTCGGCTATTTTGATCATTTGCTTGGCAAACGCGAACTTGATCAGTTCATCGATAGCCAGCAATGCGCTGTTTTGTTCGGTTGTACGCTCGGTCATATTATTCATGGTTACCATATCCCTGTGGATGAGATTCATGCCACTGCCATGCGCTGGCAATGATATCTTCCAGTTGATCGCGTGAAGGCTTCCAGCCGAGCACGCTGCGTGCTTTGTCCGAAGAAGCGACCAGTACGGCAGGATCGCCGCTGCGGCGTGGTTCATAGTTCGTCGGGATATCGCGTCCGGTTACTTTTTTGGCTGTTTCAATAACCTGTTTTACAGAGAAGCCGAGTCCGTTACCCAGATTGAATACATTACTGCCGCCACCGGCTCCCAGATACTCTACCGCTTTGACATGCGCATCCGCCAGATCGCTGACATGGATATAGTCGCGGATACATGTGCCATCTTCTGTCGGATAATCGTCGCCGAAGACGGATATATGTTCACGCTGACCCAGTGCTGTCTGCAGTACCAGTGGTACCAGATGAGATTCCGGACGGTGGTCTTCACCGATTTTGCCGCTGGCATGTGCACCTGCTGCATTAAAGTAGCGCAGGGCTACATAGCGAATATCGTGTACTTTGTCGAACCAGGCCATCATGCGCTCCATAACCAGCTTGGTCTCGCCGTACACATTGGCAGGCTCAGTGCGGTCACTTTCTTCGATCGGCACTTTTTCCGGTTCGCCATAGGTAGCAGCTGTGGAAGAGAAGACGATATTTTTGACGCCGGCTTTTTGCATTTCTTCCAGCAGACACATTGCGCCGTACACATTGTTATCATAATACTTGGATGGATTCTGCATGCTCTCGCCGACGAGCGAGCTGGCTGCAAAGTGGATTACCGCCGTGATGTTGTTCTCACTGAAAATGCGGGCCAGCAGTTCCTTGTCGCGCAGATCGCCTTCGTATAATTTGCCTCCGAGCAGGGCTTCACGATGACCTGTCATCAGATTATCAATTACCACTACCTCTTCGCCGCGTTCCAAAAGGTCCGCTACCGTATGCGATCCAATATATCCTGCGCCACCTGTTACCAAAATAGCCATGTTTTCTTCCTCCTGTCAGTCCTTCCGCCATAAGATCTGTCTGTTCCGAATACATCGGTTTTCATAATGTACCGGTCAGTCCGTATGGCGGATGGCTGTTATTATAATTAAATTGCTCTATGCGCTCCTGATGTTCTGTTCGCATCTATTGTTATATTATACCGTCTGAATTTTAACTTTGGATGAATTATGAATGAGACGTTGTTGCTTCGATTACATTGATGCATCCATTATCTGTATGCTTCTTGTTATTCGTTTATCTGTACGCTTCCTGTTATCCGTTCCATTCCTCTACGCCGTTACCGACGCCGCAAATGTAAAAGTCCGCTTCCAGTCCGGTACGTTCGCGGTAAGCCTGACCTACCTGCTGTACGAATAGATCGGTATCACCCTCATGCACCAGTGATACCGTACAGCCGCCGAATCCCGCGCCTGTCATACGGGAGCCGAGTGTGCCGGGAATCCGGCGCGCTTCCTCTACCATCACATCCAGCTCTGTGCAGCTTACTTCATACAGATCACGCAGAGATTCATGTGAAGCGTTCATCAGCTGTCCAAACTGCTGAAGATCATCCTGTCTCAGCGCTTCTACTGAAGCCAGCACACGGGCATTCTCTTCTACGACATGACGGGCACGATCACGCACAATGCTGTCCTGTATTTGTTCTTCCAGCAGACCGAACTGCTCGGGTGTCAGTTGGGCAAGGTAATTCAGGTTATCCACATGCGGCTGAAGGGCAGTTAGCGCAGCTTCACATTGGGAACGGCGTTCATTGTACTTGGAATCCACCAGTCCGCGGCGCTTGTTGGTGTTGCCAATTACCAGCTTGTACTGACCCGTACGGAAAGGTACACGTTCATACTCCAGCGTATCGCACATAAGCAGAATCGCATGATCTTTGACCCCGTTGGCAACAGCAAATTGATCCATGATGCCGCAGTTAACACCGACAAATTCATTTTCTGCCTTTTGGGACATAACTGCAATTTCGACAGTGTCAATGTGACCTTGCTCCATGCTAATCAATGCGTAGCCGGTAACAACCTCGATCGATGCGGAAGAGGATAATCCCGAACCATTCGGGATGTTACCGAAGAACAGCAGATCGTATCCACGGGTCAGCGGCTGATTTTGCTGCTTCAGTACCGTGATAACACCGAGCGGATAATCCATCCATTCACCGGTACGTTCCGTACCAATCGTCTCGACTGCAAACTCTCCTGCCAGCTCGGGGAAATTCACCGATGCCAGACGTACCTTGCCATCTTCATTGGCTCTTACAGCCAGCGCCGTACCGAACTCCAGCGCTGCGGGCAGTACATAGCCGCCGTTATAATCTATATGTTCACCGATCAGGTTTACGCGACCGGGAGCATGGAAGACGCGGATATCGCCAGCTGCACCGTATTTATCTGTAAATGCCTGTTTCATCTGTTCCTGATTCATGGGTTGATTCCACCTTATTCAATAAATTCAATCTGCTATCAGTTCTCTTTTGTTCTGATCCCAGTATATCCTGAAAGCGTTATGATATGTAATGAACAGATGTGCTATGTATATGGATAAATGTGACTTCACTATTGTATAATTCTATTATAAAACGACATCTATTCACAAGGCATACTCATATTCATTTAACTTCACTCCTTCTACAGATGTTCTTCTGCCCTATTTCAAGCGAGGAGGTCACTGCATCGATGCCGGAAAAAACCTATCAGGTCGCTCCCAATCCAATCTTCCATGATGAGGGTACACTATATGTACTGTTCACCGGAGAGAGCCAGACTCCACCATCCCACCGATTGGGTCCCAAAATCTACGACTATTATTTGTATCATTACATCGATAGTGGACAGGGACAGTTTATTACCGAAGATCACACATACAAGCTGAGCGCAGGTGATTCCTTTCTGATTCATCCCGGCCAGTTGGTCAGCTATGTATCCGATCGTCAGCAGCCCTGGCATTATCACTGGGTCGCTTTCGCTGGTGAACAGGCAGATGCTCTGGCCGAGCAAACCGGATTTCATGCCGGTTCGCCAGTTGCACGCTCGGAACAGCACGAAGATCCGGGTCCGATCGGTTCGTATCTGCAGTCCATGCTACAGGCCTTTTATACCCAAAAGGAAAGCTCCGATCTGGCTGCTCTGGGTTACCTGCATCTGATTATGGCGGAAGCCAGCGAACGCCTTACCCGTCAGGCGGCGCTGCCTGGAGCCGAATCCATCACCCGGCGAACCGTCAAGCAGATGATCCATTATATGTCCAGCCAGTATGCCCATCCAGTATCGATCGAGGATATGTGCAGTAGTATCGGTTATAACCGTGCCTACATGTCCCGTATTTTCAAAAAAGAAACCGGGATGACCCCTGTTACCTACCTGCTCAAGCTTCGGATCGACAAAGCGCGTCAGCTGCTGCGGGAACGACCGGAATTATCCACCCAGCAGATCGCCGCTTCGGTAGGACTGACCGATGCGCTGTATTTCTCCAAGCAATTCCGGCGCTTCTATGGGGTCTCTCCAAGCCAGTACCGTGCCTCGATCCAGCCCCGAATGTGAGGTGGATATGCCTGATCGAATACGATCTGTCTACTTCTTGCAAAACAAATAAAAAGGCCCCCTCAATCAAGGGAGCCTTTTCTGATATGTGTTATCGCCTATTCAGCCAATAGCAGGGTCGATAATGGCAGGTACAGCCTCCGACAGAATCATGGTAAGGTCAACTGTATAACCCTTATGTTACGAATCTACAGACCCTTTTATACTTGATTGAACAAGTTTGTCTGGTCAAGTCCATATCGGAAGCTATGATGCTATTATCGTATCCGTTTATTCGCTGTGGTCGGACGATGATTTGAGAATGGTATCAATGCGCTGCAGTTCTTCTGCAGAGAATTCCAGATTGTTCAGCGCAACGATATTTTCTTCAATCTGGGATACACGACTTGCTCCGATCAATGCGGAAGTCAGACGGCCATGACGGAGCACCCAGGCAAGTGACATCTGTGCCAGACTCTGCCCACGAGCTGCAGCCAATTGGTTCAGTGCACGCACTTTGCGGATTGTCTCGGGCTTGATTTGATCCTGCTTGAGGAAGACCGAAGAACCGGCAGCACGGGAATCTTCCGGTACGCCATTCAGATATTTACTGGTCAGTACACCCTGTTCCAGTGGACAAAAAGCAATACTGCCTGCTCCCACATCATCCAGCGTATCCTGCAGACCGTTCTCGATCCAGCGATCCAGCATGGAATAACGCGGCTGATGAATCGCAAGCGGCGTACCGAGCTCTTTGAGAATACGTGCTGCTTCACGGGTCTGCTCCGCATTATAGCTGGAGATACCGACGTACAATGCTTTACCGGAGCGTACGATATGATCCAGCGCCATCATTGTTTCTTCAAGCGGCGTCTCCGGATCAAAACGGTGAGAGTAGAAAATATCCACATAGTCCAGGTCCATCCGCTTCAGGCTCTGGTCCAGACTGGCTACCAGATTTTTGCGGGAGCCCCATTCGCCATATGGACCGGGCCACATATAATAACCGGCTTTGGTCGAGATGATCATCTCATCCCGATAAGCAGCCAGATCATGTTTGAGCACCTGACCGAATGTCTCTTCTGCCGATCCTGCCGGTGGTCCATAGTTATTCGCCAGGTCAAAATGAGTAATCCCCAGATCAAAGGAGCGTGTCAGCATCTCTCTGGAATTCTCATAGGAATTGATTCCTCCAAAATTATGCCACAACCCCAGCGAGATCGCAGGCAATTTCAGACCGGTACGACCGGTACGATTATACTTCATATTCTCATAACGATTTTCCGCAGCTACATATACCAAAGTAATTCCCACCCTTCAGCTGAATAAAATCCATATATCCTCACAAATCATACCGGAAGCGTTATCATTATGCAATCTTCATTCTGCCAACAGCTGCTGCACTTGTTTCATCACCTGTCCCATTGGATCGGTAATGAGCAGATCGGCATGACGATCATGCGCTGTAGTCGAGGCATTCATCAGTACCGTATGTCTGCCTTTGAAGTAAGAGATGAATCCGGCAGCCGGGTACACCGTTAGCGAAGTCCCACCGATAATGAGCAGATCGGCAGAGGATAGTGCTGCTACTGCGCGGTCGATCACGTCTGCATCCAGTGACTCTCCATACAGCACTACATCCGGACGGATAATGCCTCCATCCACCGGACAGCGTGGTACGCCGGACTGTGCCAGCACATCTGCCAGCGTATATTTCTGTCCGCAGTCTATGCAGTAATTGCGGTGTACCGAACCATGCAGCTCCAGCACATTGCGGCTACCTGCTTTCTGGTGCAGTCCGTCAATATTTTGCGTAATGATGGCTAGCAGCTTGCCCTGCTGTTCCAGCTCAGCCAGAATCGTGTGCACCGGATTGGGTTGTACATCCGGGTACAGCATTTTGGACCGGTAAAATTCATAAAACAGCTCTGGCTCCCGGTCAAAAAATCGACGGCTCAGCATTTCTTCCGGCGAATATCCACGCTGTCCCATTTCCTGATACAGTCCGGCAGCCGATCGAAAGTCCGGAATTCCACTCTCGGTTGATGTTCCTGCTCCGCCAAAAAAGACGATTCGGTCGGATTCCCTGATCCACTGAGCCAGCTGGTTTACTTTATCCATCTATTAATCACTCCTTATTTGCTAATTGTGATCTATATCCATGTAACAGGAGAGAATTCATCTCCCTCTATGGCAGGACCAGCAAGACAGGCTATCTCATGGATAACATCTGCAGTTCTCCGTAATGTTCAATAACAATATCTGCATCCGGCAAATGTCCAGAAACTCCCGCAGTCGGCGAAATACCGATACAGCAATCCAAGCCTGCATGGCGGCCCATCTGCATATCGGCGTTACTGTCTCCGATCAATACGGTTCGTTCCGGAAGAACCCCCAGACGCTGACAGGCCAGCAGAGCAAGATCCGGTGCAGGCTTGCCTGTCGCTACCTGATCACTGCCGATAATCTCGGTAAAGTAAGTCTCCAGCCCGCTCCAGCGAAGATGCTTGATTGCTTCGGAAGTATAGTCCGAAGTCACGACTGCCATCGGCACTTCAGCCTGGCGGCAGCTGTCCAGCAGCGGTACCAGATCGGGCAGCGGCTGAACAGGCCTCGATTGTTCCATATGCTCCATCGCCTGACGACTGAAGTCTGTAATATGCTGCACCGCTTCGTCCCAAGGTACACCGGCGCTGTACAGCTGCCAGGACAGAATCGCTACCGTTTCCGGTGCAGAAGCTATGGCTATCGGCCCCCGTGGATCATAACCAACCAAGCGGCCGGAATGATCATAGATCGTTCCCATGACCTTTTCACGGCTGCCTGTAAAAGAATCACCACGCTCATGTAAGTAATTTTCCATATGACCCAGCAGCAGCTCCGCCCATTTGCCCCACAGCTGCATAAAATCAAGCAGTGTTCCATCTTTGTCCCATAGTATGGCATCACAGTGAATCTGACGTGACTGATACGTGATAATTGCCACTGATTGTCTCCTTTCCGTGATTCTATGATCTTCCTTATTAGTTTACCCCCAAAACCACCTATACAAAAAGCAGTGTCTTCCCCCGGATAAAACAACGGAAAAAGACACTGCTTGGATGCATCATGCTTTGGTATTTATTTGCTGATCTGCTGACATTGCACAATTCTCTATGAGCCAGTTCTGCAGCCCAGTATTTATACCTAATAGAGGACTGACTCCGCTTCCATATCTGGACCATCTTCAGATCGGAATGATCACTTTTTGCTGTCTGCCGGGATGCCTTTCATCCAGCTGATCAAGGCATTGACCGTCTGGGCGCGCTGTTCTTTCTCGCTGATTTGGGCAGGCTGATCGCCTTTCTGCTCACCATAACTGCCGAACTGTCCATGGTTGCCGCCCTGTACACTATAGTAAGCCGTATCCGCTGGCAGCATGGAACGGGAAGCTTCATACTTGTCTTTTTGCAGGACACCGTCATTGGAGCCTGTAATCGACATCACCGGCAGACCGAGCTCCGCCAGATTGCCATTTTGATCCGGATAGGATGCCAGGAAAAAGACACCGGCAATCCGGTCTGTATGAGCGACTGCATATCGTGAAGCAAACACGCCACCCAGTGAATGTCCTCCGATTACAAACTTCTCATCGGGATGGCTGCTGATTACGGCATCGGCCGCATCCGCTTTGGTAAAAGCAAAATTAAATGGGAATTTCATAATATATACGGAATGACCCGATGCAGCCAGATCTCTGGCAAAAAGACTGTACGCTTCCGGTTTCACCCGTGCTCCAGGATAGAAAATCACACTATTGCCTTTCGGCTTGGCCGCATCAAATGCTATCCAGTTCTCTGTCGTATGTACGGTTACCTTTTGCTGCTGTGCAGTTAATGCCTGCTCTGCTTCTCCTGTCGGCCCATAAGGCGTCAACAGATACCAGGCAGCCAGTCCGCCCACAATAAGCAGCACGATCAGAATACCCAGTAGAATCTTGCCAATCTTGCCGGCACGTCCGCCGCGGCGGCTGCCTCCATAACTTCCTGCGTATTTACGTTTCCGTCTAAACATAAGTTCTCCTTCCACTTCAAGTCCGGTCATTATGGATTGTATCAGATCAGAAATGGGTCATAAACGCCAGCTTGCTTTTTGCTTGTGCCGATATGAACAGATACCCTGATCTATAGTCCGCCGGAGCCTTGCTGATATACAAGAGCAGCCTGTTTCCTTGGCAGGACAACAGGCTGCTCTATGTGTAGTATACCACTTTCCATGAGACGGAATACACTTTCGGTCGTCTTTCCGATCAAAATAGTTATTTAGGAGTAATAATTAGGACCCGGTGACTGCACCGATATGTTTGATGTGTTTTACAGATAAATACAGCTTATCCATCCTGCAACATCTGCACTGTTGTACATCCTCATTTGAAGCAGTTTTCTTTATTTTTTATGCACACGTCTGCAAAAATGATTAAAAAGGGGAATTATCCCTGTTTGGCTTCCCGGTAAGCTTGCATGTACTGCTCGGCTCTTTGACGTACCAGACTGAGGTTGCCTGTTTTGACAGCTTCTGTCGTCAGATCGGACCCAATCCCTACAGCTACTGCTCCGCCTTTGATCCATTCTCCCAGATTATCCAGAGATACTCCGCCTGTTGGCATAAAGTTGGCCTGTGGCATAGGACCTTTGAGCGTTTTGATAATGGATGGTTGATACAGGTTGCCAGGGAACAGTTTGACAATATCCACACCCAGTTCCAATGCATGCTGAACACCTTCCAGTGTCGTTACACCCGGCAGGACAGGGATACGGTACAGATTGCAGATTTTTACGGTTTCCGGATTCAAGGATGGACCTACAACAAATTCGGCACCTGCCATAATGGCTGCACGTGCAGTTTGCGGCTCGAGTACAGTACCTGCTCCGATAATCGCAAAATTGTCGCCATCCGATTTCCAGCTGTACATCCGGCTTAGCTTCTCGATGGCACCCAGTGCTCCCGGTACCGTCAGTGTAACTTCGATAACTTTGATCCCTCCGGCAATTGCCTGTTCAGCCATCGCGAATACCTGATCTGCAGAATCTCCACGCAGTACAGCGACCACACCATTATCCATCATTTTTTGCAGCAGTTGTAGTTTTTTCATGTCGTTACTCCTTCGTTATCGAAATTAGATTAGAAATAAATCCATATACCTGTCAGAACTGCTTATGTTCTGCTGATATATGTCTATCAAACACCTTAAACTCCATCTTCTCATAACCTGTAATTAACAACCTCTGCAATCATCCAATTAACGCTCTACATGGACTTTGTTGCTCAGCTTGGCCTGTACCTGCTTGTCTGTCGGTAATGCTTCCCAGTCTCCGACTGCCTGAATTACCATGGAACCATTCAGATTACCCAGCCGTACCGCTTCTTCAATCGTATAGCCGCGCAGCAATCCTGTAATGAAGCCAGCACAGAATCCATCACCTGCCCCGACTGTATCGAGTACACGATCTGCTTTGAAATAGGGAACTTCCAGCGTATTATCCTTTTCGACCACATACGTAAGATCAGGACCGCCTTTGACAATGCTTACCGCATGTAGCTGACGTAGACGGGCAAAGATCTCGTTCTGATCTTCTGTCTCGTATAGCAATGCCAGTTCATCCAGCCCGGGCAGGAAATAATCACATTTCTCCGCCAGCGCAAGCAGTACCGGACGAGCTTCTTCCAGTGTCCATAGCTTCAGCCGCAGATTCGGATCAAAACATACGGTTACACCGGCTTTTTTTGCAATATCCATGGCCCGGTTCACTGTAGCAAGTCCGGATGCACTGATCGCTGCCGTAATACCGGTCACATGCAGGATGCGGGTATTACGGATATACTCCTCATCCAGATCTTCCGGCGTCATATGGCTGGCCGCTGACAGCTTGCGGTAATAGTAGACGGATGCATGACCCGACGCATTTTCACGCAGCATCAGCCCGGTGGGTTCCCCCTCTGCCAGAATAGAGCGGGATACATCCACGCCTTCTCCCCGGATCGATTTTTGGATCATATGACCCAACGGATCATCGCCGAGTCGACCGCACCATCCGGCTGAGTGACCGAGTCGTGCAATACCGATCGCCAGATTGCTCTCCGCACCGCCGAATGATTTTCGCAGCTGTGCCGCATATTCCAGTCCGCGGGAGTCTTCCGCAGTCAGCAAACCCATGGATTCCCCGAAAGTGACCACTTCCGGATAACCATTCTTATTATTCATTATCCATCCTCCTGATTCGGCATCATTTCATGCCGTGGTATGTAGCTGGTCATATTATCCATTTTCGCAACCGCTTTCTTTGTTGTCAATGATGCAGCTTCATCATATATACACAATTTTAATGACAGAGAACGCTTTCTATTGTGAATTTAATCACAATATTAAAATCTTTTTTGTCTTATTTTTAAATCATCAGAATTTGTGGAGGGAAAATGATGAATATCAGCCATCTCTATCAACCGCCGCGTACATCAGCTCATGCCCACTGCTCCGCAGCAGGCGAGACTTACTTTATAAATTTGCGTTTTCTGTTAATTATATGTGTGGTGATCGGAAATATGCTGGAACCATTGATCCATCATTCCGATGTGGCACATGGTATTTTCCTGTGGATTTTCTCATTCCATATGCCGCTGTTTGTACTGGTTACCGGATATTTTGCCCGTTCCAATCTCTATGGTCGCACAGGACTTAAAATCCTGCGCACTATCGGGCTGCAGTATATTTTGTTTCAGAGCATCTATTCGCTGCTGGATTTTACGGTATTTCGGGTGCACGGGATTACACATTCGTTTTTTGCCCCCTATCTGCTGCTCTGGTTTCTCGCCGGACATATTTTGTGGCGGCTGATGATGATCATGATGCGTCAGCTCACCTTTGCCCAGCAGCTCACTCTGTCGGTTGTACTTGGACTGCTCGTAGGTTCATTGCCTGTAGACGGCGTATGGCTGGCATTATCGCGGACGCTCATCTATTTTCCTTTTTTCATTATCGGTTATCACTTCAGATTTGAACGATTTACAGCCTGGTTCCGTAATTATCGTCAGCTGCTAGCCGCCGGATTGTCGATAATACTGCTTGCCGGATTCGTTCTGGCAGAATGGCAGCTGAATACCGGTTGGTTCTACGGCAACCAGACCTTTATCCAGCTGGGTGTAGATCTATGGCAAGGTCTGGCAGGAAGACTGGGTATGTATGTGCTGCAGTTGATTGCCTCTCTCGCTTTTCTCGCTTTTGTTCCGTGGCGATCCCATTATATTACCGAGCTTGGACGGCGCACATTGTATGTATTTTTGCTGCATGGTCTGCTTGTCCGTACGATGGAAGCTTCCGGTATATTTGGTCATATCAGTAGTACAACCGGAGTTATGCTAATGATCGTACTGGCAATTCTGATCACGCTGCTGCTTGCCCAGCCAGCTGTCCGGCACTGGACACATTACTGGGTAGAACCGGAGCTTCCGCGTTATGTACGTCTTAAATTCCGTCACGCACAGCGCCGATATTCGTTTTTGCGCTGAAGAATTCGCAGTCGATATCTAAATAAATGGCTAAATATCGTTTCATGGCAAATGGACCGGGTAATTAAAGAGCAACTACATGTAGCTTTACCTAATCTATTTTGACAGGAGTGATATTGTTATGGCACGCAGCAAAAGTACTGGGAAAATGAGCCGCGAAGAAGCCGGGCGCATGGGCGGACAGGCTACTTCCAAAAATCACAGCAAAGAGTTCTATCAGCAAATTGGTAAAAAAGGTGGTCAGGCCACTTCCCAATCCCATGACAAGGAATTCTATCAGGAGATCGGGCGCAAAGGCGGAGAAGCAACTTCAGAGTCCCATGATAAAGATTTCTACAAAGAAATTGGACGTAAGGGCGGCAGCCGTTAATTCTCCCTATAGATGCATTATGCTCTGTCATAATGCAAGATCAAGCAGACTTCTCTGGTCACAATCGGCAGAGACGTCTGCTTTTTGTGATGTTATATAATATAAGCTAGTAAAAAGATAGCAGTTATGATAGACTCTATTAAAAACTTTTGTGTAATTCGTGTAGTATCCTGTCGTATTATGCATCTTCTTTTCAGCTTGTGCCTTTGGCGTTCAAACGCGCTAAAGCAAAAAAGCTACTATATTATATATTTGGGGGGAAACCGACACCATGGCAGTCAACACAAACAAAAAGATGCGTTCCGATATGATCAAGAAAGGCTTTGATCGGGCGCCACATCGCAGTTTGCTGCGTGCAGCAGGGGTAAAAGAGGAAGACTTTGGCAAGCCGTTTATCGCGGTATGTAACTCTTACATCGATATCGTACCGGGACATGTGCATCTGCAGGAATTCGGTAAAATCGTCAAGGAAGCGATCCGTGAAGCTGGCGGCGTTCCATTCGAATTCAATACAATTGGTGTTGATGACGGTATTGCCATGGGTCATATCGGCATGCGTTATTCCCTGCCAAGCCGCGAGATTATCGCAGATTCCCTGGAAACGGTAGTCTCTGCTCACTGGTTCGATGGCATGGTATGTATCCCGAACTGTGACAAAATCACACCGGGTATGATGATGGGCGCACTGCGCGTGAATATCCCGACCATGTTTGTCAGCGGCGGACCGATGAAAGCTGGTAAAGACAGCACAGGCCGTTCGATTTCCCTGACTTCTGTCTTTGAAGGCGTAGGTGCTTATCAGGCAGGTAAAATCGATGACAAGAGTCTGCTGGAACTGGAACAGTTCGGCTGTCCAACCTGTGGCTCCTGCTCCGGTATGTTCACAGCCAACTCCATGAACTGTCTGGCCGAAGCACTTGGTATCGCACTACCGGGTAACGGTACGATCCTCGCTGTCTCCGAAGACCGCAAGGAATTCGTCAAAAAATCCGCTAAGCAGCTAATGGAACTGATCAAGCTGGATCTGAAGCCGCGTGATATCGTTACACTGGAAGCCATCGACAATGCTTTTGCACTGGATATGGCAATGGGCGGTTCCACCAATACGGTATTGCACACGCTGGCACTGGCACACGAAGCCGAGATCGACTATCCGATCGAACGCATCAACGAAGTAGCCAACCGTGTACCGCATCTGGCAAAACTCGCTCCGGCATCCGACTGGCATATTGAAGATGTCCATCTGGCAGGTGGCGTGAGCGCCGTTCTGAACGAACTGCTCAAAAAACCGGGTGCACTGCATGAGAACTGTATCACGGTTACCGGCAAGACACTTCGCGAGAATGTCGAAGGCCAGGAGATCCAGAATCATGAAGTTATCCATGCGATCGACAACCCGCATTCGGAACGTGGCGGTCTGGCTGTACTGTTCGGCAACCTCGCTCCAGAAGGTGCTATTATCAAAGTCGGTGCAGTAGATGCTTCTGTAGGCGGCTATCACAAAGGTCCTGCGATCTGCTTTGATTCCCAGGATGATGCACTGTACGGTATCGCCAATGGTCATGTCAAAGAAGGCCATGTTGTCGTTATCCGTTACGAAGGTCCAAAAGGCGGACCTGGTATGCCTGAGATGCTCGCTCCTACTTCCCAGATCGTCGGTATGGGTCTCGGTGCCAAAGTCGGCTTGATCACTGACGGACGCTTCTCCGGCGCTTCCCGCGGTATCAGTATCGGTCACATCTCGCCGGAAGCAGCCGAAGGTGGTCCAATCGCTTTCGTACACGATGGAGATATCATCGAGCTGGATCTGAACGAACGCAAAATCGAACTTCATATCAGCGAAGAAGAAATGGCTGAACGCCGTCGTACCGAATGGAAAGAATTCGAGCCAAAAGTCAAAACCGGTTATCTGGCACGTTACTCCAAGCTTGTGACCAATGCAAGCATGGGCGGTATCATGAAAATCTGATCCAACCTTATTTTCCGGCAAAAATATCTTCTGTCTCTTGCCGGATCATCCCAGGCTTTCTCCCTGATGAAAATCAGGCGGGAAAGCCTTTTGTCTGTAATTGGGATATATCATTCTTTTTGTAACAAATGTAGCCTTTACATCGTATAAGTACAGTCCGATATTCTGCTTCATCGCAGTATTATGCTGCGAACCTTGACCCATGCTGATTTATTTTATAGAGAAAAGGAGATTATCTATCTTATGTTACCCCTTTACAAAAAGTACTGGCGAACCGCGTTTGATATCGGCATTGTTATTCTAACGGTCTATCTGGTGATGCTGATTTCCAGTCAGCTCTACCGAATTGCTGCCCCGGTATTCCTGTCGGTATTGATCTTTGCAATTATCGAGCCGTTTGCCATGTTCCTGAATCGCAGAGGATTGCCCAAAATGGTCTGCTCCGCGATAGCCGTTCTTGCCTTTGTACTCATTATTCTGGGTGCTCTGTTTGGCGCCGGCTTGATCTTTGTATCGCAGATCAGTCAGGTCGCGGATGAACTGCCACGTTATGCCGTTATTGTACAGCAGCATTTCGCCAGTTTTACCACGATACTGCAGCGGGAAATGAATGCACTACCTGCCGATCTTACCGAACGGATCAACGAGTATTTTGCTACCTTTACTGCCGGACTGGCTATCTGGGTCAAAGCAACCTTTAATTATGCGATTGGCTGGCTCGGTACGTTCTCCTCTTTTATCGGGAACTTTGTTGTCGGTATTATTCTGGCCTTTTTCCTGAGTGCAGAGATTAATCTGTGGCGAAGAGTCGCCGGGGAGAAAACGCCCAATACGATCAAAAAAGCCTATTATTTTCTGAAGCAATATGTATTCCGCGCGATTGGCGGATATATCAAAGCCCAGCTCATCATGGTCATCATTACATTTGTACTTGTATACATAGGATTGCTGATTTTGCGTGTGGATCATTCCTTTGCGCTGGCGCTGCTTAGTGCTGCTTTTGATATTTTGCCGCTGCTTGGGATTCCCGTCGTCTTTATTCCATGGATTATTTACCTGTTTATCGTAGGCCAGACAGGTCTTGCGATCGGATTGACTGTCGTATTGATCGTGGTCATGCTGACTCGCCAGCTGCTGGAGCCCAAGATTACCGGCAATTCAATCGGTATCTCTTCTGCCTATCTGATGCTGTCTGCCATGATCATTTCACTATCTATTTTTGGAGTGGCCGGTCTGGTATTATCGCCTGTGCTGATCATCCTGCTCAAGGAACTGTTCCAACAGGGTTATCTGAAGCGCTGGATTCGTCTGCCCAAAGAAGAGTTCGAACCGATTCGTGAGGATCTTCCCCGATCCTGATTGATTGTAGATACAGACATTATTCGGACATACCTGTACAATAACAAACCCATCGATATCCTGACAGATGATACAAGTCGGAATATCGATGGGTTTTGTTGTTGAGTAGATTTGTTGGAAATATGTTGTTAGTAGGATAGTTCTAATATTCAGAAAAGATGGATGATCGAATAATATTTACAGCGACTTGCCAATGAAGTGAATGGATACTTTCTGGAAATACGTTAAGCTTCTTTTTCCAATATGGGTAACCCAGTTTCCTTGTTCTCTTGGTCTACAGAATCTCTTACGCGAGTGGACTGGTCTATATTATCCACTGCGGTATCCGCCTGCTTTTTATTTCCTTTACCATCATCTGTGTCTACATCTACCTGATACGGCGCCTGTACCAGTGCTTGCTCTTGCTCTTGCTCTTGCTCTTGCTCTTGCTCTTGCTCTTGCTCTTGCTCTTGCTCTTGCTCAATGGTAAATCGGGAGATTGTTTCTTTCAACTCTACCGATACATTTTCCAGCTGACCAGACAGCGTGACCAGTTGACCACTGACATTCTGCTGTTCATTACTGAGCGAAGCGACTTCTTCGGAGGTAGCCGAAGACTGTTCTGCCACTGCACTCACATTGCTCATCGCTTCATTGATCACCTGCTGTACCTGATTCAGCTCACTGATCGAGGTGGTCGCCGAATTCAGCTTCTCTACAAACTCCACCATCTGACTCTGTACGGTCTCGAAGATCGATGTGGTATCTTTGACCGATTCGGTCTGTTCCCGGAAAAGAGGATAGGCCTGATTGAGCACCTTCACCGTTTCTTCCATTTCATTCTGGATATTGGCAGTAATCTCGCCGACCATCAGAATCGACTGACGGGACTGCTCCGCCAGATTCCGAACCTCGCCGGCTACGACCATGAATCCTTTGCCTGCTGCTCCAGCCCTGGCGGCTTCAATCGTCGCATTCAGGGACAGGATGTTCGTCTGCTTGGTAATATTCTGCATCGCGTCCAGTACCTGCTGTACAGAAGACGTACTTTCTTTGAGTGAATCTATGCGTGCTCCCAGAGAACGAATCATATCCTGGGTCACTGTAGTTTTTTGAAGCAGCTGCTCCATATGTTGTACACCGGTCTCACTGACTTTCTCTACCTGCTGGGCAGAAGCACCCATCTGTTCATTAGCAGCTACCACTTTGCCCATCTGCTGATTCATCGTATCTGCCAGTTCCGTGCCCCGCTCCGCTTCACGTGCCAGGCTACTGGCTCCATTTGCGATTTCTTCGGTAGCTGTAGCAATCTCACTCGCCGAAGTGGCTGTCTGTCTGGAAGCCTGACTAAGAGAAGTCGCAGTATCCAGCACCTGCTGGGCAGAGTGATTAGTCTGCTGTACCAATGCAGTAATATTGCTCATCATCTCATTAAAAGCCAGCGAGAGCTGACCAATCTCATCCGAAGAACGATGATCGGTACGCACATGAAGCATTCCCTGTGCCCCTTGATTCATCAACTGCTGCAGCTTGCGCAGCGGTCTGCCAATCATGCGAATAATCAATATGCCGATTACTATCGCGACCAGCCCGTCAATGATGGCCATAATCCAGGTCATCGTCAGAATCCGGTCGGCACTGGCAACCAGTGACTGAACAGGCACGGTTCCTATCAACTTCCAATCCACGGTGTCGAGTACACTGTAGGCTACCAGTATCGGCGCTGCACCTTCATCATTCTGAAAGCGTCCACTGCCATTTTGGATCTCATTCAGGAATCCATATACAGAAGGCTTAGCAACAGTGTCCGGCTCTGTGGAAGCGATTACGGTATGATCCGGTCCACCAATCAGATCCACATGGCTGCCGTCTCCCAACTTGAGACTGCTGATCTGGTCATTGATCCATTTGCTGTTAATACTCATCACGAAGACAAAGGAACTGGCACTGCTGGATATACGCATCGCCCGTGCATACGTAAAGTTTTTGTTGGCTCCATCCATTTGTACAGTTGGTATCCAGGTCATGACGCTATCGCCCTTGGCCAGAGACTTGTACCATTCTGTACTGCGAACTTCACTGCCTTGTGGTATACCTACGCCTGCACCAATAATATTCATCGTTTCATCAAGAGGTACCATGTAGATAGATTCGATCGAATCCATGGAATTCATCTGATTCTGCAGATTATCGCTTATCGAATTGATTGTCTGGTATTTGTCATAATCATTAAGATCTTTTCTTCCCAGAGTAGCCAGATCCTTTTGCATAGTCGGATCAAAAAATACCTGAATCGAAGAATTAACAAGCTGATTCAGCATTACGTCCAGCTTTTCTCCGGTCTGGATAATGGTCTGTTCATTGCTGATTGCAGCGTTCTCTTTAATTACACTTTTAGCTTGAAAATACGAGAAACTGCCCAGTGAAATCACAAACAGCATAATCGCTACAAAGAAAATCAAAAACAGCTTCATCCCTACCGATTTGGCTGGATGCAGTGCTCGCCAATCAGGAATGAATCTTCCAGCACCAGCACGTAAGCGACTTTTCGATTCTTTGCTTCTTTTCCGGTGTACTGGCTTCCTACCGGACTGGTTCTCTGAATCGGCAAAGGAAACCTTATCTTCCTGCTGCACGACTGCTTCTTGCTGAGCAGTTTGTAGTATGTCCAGCTGTTCTGTGCCGCTCGTTCTCCTTGATTTATTGCGTCCGGAGGTGGAATTCACTATTCCGGAGGCTGCTTTAGCCCATTTATGTATTGCTTTTGGATCCGCTTTTGAAGTTGATGAATCGGTTATGTTTGTTTGCTGCAGCGATTCCTTTTGTTTCCTGCTTTTTTTCAATAATTTTTTATCCAGTCTGGCTGGCTGCTGACCCGACTTGCTCCGTTTGCGTCCCAATCCCATGACCCTTCACCTACCACATTAGAATTCATTTTAATTAAGATGTTATTCTAAGTTAGTTATACAGTTAAAATGTACTATCATAAACTGCCAAACAGGTACGATGGATATACGTATGCTTTCATTATCGGTACAGCATCAGGATAAATTAACCTTTTTCGCACAAAAATAAGGTCTTTTATACTATAAAGTATAAAAGACCTTATTTATTTAGCTATATCTAATGTTTAAAAAATCATGATACCTTTTAACGATATTATACCGCTGCTGACATTTTGACTTTTTTGACATTCTTTTTGCGCATCATATCAAAGTAGCGAACCGGCTGATCCACTTTCATTTTGATCTTTTGCAGTGGATGACGGGCAGCATCCAGTTCATTGCCTTCTTCATCCCAGATCTGGCCTACAGTCTGCTTGAAGAATGTATTGCCTGGACCGAAAAATTCAATTTCTTGACCCGGCTTGAAATTATTACGCTGCTGAATCGTAGCGATGCCTGTAGCTTCATCATAATCCAGTACCAATCCGGCAAAGTCATACGGTACAGCTTTGTCTTCCGGCTCATAGATATGATCTTCGTTATCCGGCGTATCATAAAAGAATCCAGTATTCAGTGGACGGTTAGCAGCTTTGTTGATATCCTCCAGCCACTCGGGTTTCAGTACATAGTTCTCCGGATCAGCCATGTAGGAATCGATTGCCTGACGATACGCATTCACCACGGTTGCCACATAGTGGATCGATTTCATACGGCCTTCGATTTTGAAGCTGTCGATGCCGACTTCGATCAGATCGGGGATCGCTTCCAGCATGCAGAGATCCTTAGAGCCCATAGAGAATGGATTATCATTCTCTTCATACAGCGGCTTCTGATTGACACCCAGACGGAACTGCTCCAGTACACGATTGTCTGCTGCTTCTTCTTCGGATACCCATTCGGTCTGTGGCCGGGCATCTTCGAACAGATCATATTTCCAGCGGCAGGACTGACAGCAGCCACCACGGTTGGAATCACGGTCGGTAAAGTGGTTGGACAATACGCAGCGTCCCGAGAAAGAAGAACACATTGCGCCGTGAATAAATGCTTCGATCTCTACATCCACATGCTTTTTGATCTCGGCAATCTCTTCCAGACTGGTCTCGCGTCCCAGTACAACACGCGGCAATCCTTCTTCTTTCCAGAATTTCACGGCCTGCCAGTTGATCGTCGACTGCTGGGTGCTCAGATGCACTTCCAGCTTCGGCGCACAGCGCAGAGCGATCTCGATAATGGTTGGATCAGCTACGATGATCGCCGAGATTCCGGCATTCTCCAGATTGCGCAGGTATTCTTCGATACCATCAATATCTTCATCATGGGCATAGATATTCGTAGCGACGAATACTTTGGCTCCATATTTATTGGCAAATTCAACGCCTTCCCGCATCTCTTCAAAGCTGAAGTTATCCGCGTTGGACCGAAGGCCGTATTTTTGTCCGCCAATATATACAGCGTCTGCACCATAGTGGATCGCAAACTTGAGTTTTTCCAGGTTACCTGCAGGTGCAAGTAACTCCGGCTTGGCAAGACGATGACGTTTTCCGAAATATTTTGGTTTATCCATGGTATTCATGGAGATCTCCCCCTTGATCTTGTTGCTTATCAATACACCTGTTCCTTATAAAAGAAGCCGAATCCCAACTCCCGCTCGGGATCCTGCAGACGACGTACTTCATCCAGCCATTCTTCGTCAAACTCGTAACGATCCGGATCGGCTGCGTAAGCATCAATCGCCTGACGATAGGCACAAACCACAGCTTCGTTATATGCTGTCGATTTTAGTATCCCCTCAATCTTGAAGCTCTGTACGCCTGCTTCCATGAGCAGATGCAGATCTTCCAGAATACAGATATCTTCAGAACTCATAATATGGGTTCCATTGCTGTCTTCATAGATCGGGAATTTCTCGTCCCGGCGCTCTGCCTCGATCAGGAATAATCCTCGTTGCAATCCCAGATCGCCGCTGACCGGTCTACCCTGATGCTCCATATAGCTCTGTACCAACTGACGTTTGGAATGATAAATATTAGTCATTCCGTGCACCTGTACCTGGGCTTCTACCTGCATTTTATCCATCATGCCTGTGATTTCATCCATATTCAGCTCACGTGCCAGTACGGCTCGGGTTGCCCCTTTGCGGCCCCAGTAATTGGCTGTGGATGAGTTGGTCGACGTCATCTCTGCATTCCAGTGAAGCGCCATCTCCGGTGCAACTTCACGTACTACTGCCAGCACCGATGGATCACCAAACTCGACACCATCGACTCCTGCATCGCGCAGTGCGGCAATATAAGCCGGCAGTTCATCCAGTACATCATTCGTCATCAAATTATTGACAGCTGCATAGATGCGCTTGCCCTGTGCATGCACATAAGCTGCTGCTTCGGCAACATCTTCTCGTGTAAATTCCCCCGGCATACGCATGCCATAACGCTCCTCACCGACCAGAAATGCGTCGGCTCCTGCTTCTGCCAGACGGCGCAATTCCTCCATCGAGGAGACTGTCACCAACAGTTCAGGTTTGTTACTCATGTAAAGCCCACCTCCCAGCCTGTGCGGCTGTATATTAATCCTATCTGCGTTTCCCTGTCTAGCTATATTGTTCATTGTACCAGTAATTCTACGGTTCTGACTGCAGGGTAGTGAATATATATTGTCTAATTTTTAGTAAAGGACGGACAGACAGGGATATATCCCGGACCTGCCGGACTATATCCCTGTGTATGTGTATTCTCTGGATCTACTGTCTATCCACCGTTAGTCGAGCTGGTTGCTTTGCTGGTCTCGATATTTTTCAGATGCTCCTGGTAGGTCTTCGCAAACAGATGACTGCCTGTACCATCTTTTTTGGTAACATAGTACAGGTATTCGGAAGTCTTCGGCTCCAAAGCTGCCCGGATCGCTTCAATCCCCGGATTGGCAATCGGCCCCGGCGGAAGCCCTTCATTCCGGTACGTGTTGTACGGACTGTCGATTTCAAGATCCGAGTATAACAGACGCGCTTTTTGCTTGCCCAGTGCATACTGGACAGTCGCATCAATCTGCAATCTCATATTCTTTTTGAGACGGTTATCGATAACCCCTGCGACTTCAGCGCGCTCTTCCGGTACAACTACTTCACGTTCGACCAGAGATGCTTCGGTCAGCAATTCATGAAGGGTCATTTTGCGCACTTTGAACTTGGCATCCAGTTCCTTTATGCTGTTCAGATTGGTACGTGTACCTGCCAGCATATTGGCAATAACATCTTCTTCGGTGCTTTCAATCGGAAGATTATAAGTGGCAGGGAATAGATAGCCTTCCAGCGGATGAAGAATTCCTTTGCCGGTTGGTACATTCCATTCACGTGCCTGCTTGAACTGGGAAGGGTCATCGACCAGTGCCATGAATTTGGCACGATCCACAAATCCTTCGCCGCTCAGCTTGTCGGCAATCTGCGTGACCGTATATCCTTCCGGAATCGTAAATTTCATCGTTTTGGGCACGATGACCTCTGCATTGTTCAGCTTGGTAATAATCTGTTCGTATGTCATTCCTGGTGTGAATTCATAATCGCCTGCCTTGAACTGACTGCCTTGACTGTTCATCTTCAGATACAGCCGGAATGCTGTTGCATTCCGGATCAGGCCTTTCTCTTCCAGCTGGTTGGCCAGTGTTGCACTGGAGGTTCCCTGTTCCAGTGTATAAGCGACCGGTTGTTCCGATGCGGCAGTTGGCTGCATCGCCCTCCAGCCGTATACTACGATTCCCACAATAATAACGATAATGATCAAAAATAGACAACCCAATTTTCCAGCTCGCCTACGCAATAGATATAACATCTCCTTTGACAGCCAAAAAGAGCGGAAAGATTCCGCTCTTTTCAGGTAAGTACATGAGTTGAGCACTTGATAGGACTGCGTGCTGTAACCAGCCGTGATTAATCTTCAAACGGTAATGTCAGTTCGTCATACAGCTCGGCTACATCTTCCCATTCATCGTCATCATCGATTGTTACCAGCTCCGGACGACCTTCGGTGGAGTCGATAATTTTGAGAATCTCTACTTCATCCTCCGGCAGACCTGTGTCTTTTTGCAGTACAGCATAAGCACCGGTCTCCGTCTCAAACTCACTGATCAGACGATAAACTGTTGTCTGGTCCTGCTCATCTGTCAATTCGATCAGCACACCATAGGCTTCCAGCAGTCTTGTTGTTAACTTGACGCTACTCGCAGAAAGATCACTCATCGGTTTATTCACCATCCAATTCAGCAACTAATGTATTGAAAGTTTCTTCAACAATCTGCCATTCCGCTTCATCTTCAATGATGTAGAGCTTCAGATCGTCTTCTTCCTCTTCATATCGGAACGCATATACTTCATCGGTATCGTCCTCTGTGGCTTCCATAGGCACGACCATCATATATTTGGCGTCCGAACCGTCGACTTCGAATTTCATGATGACTTCAAATTCCTCTTCATTACCCTCATCATCAGGAATGTAAATAATTTCTGGTTCGTCCTCAAGCAAATTTTGATCCTTCGCCATATTAACCACCCTCACCTTTTACTTTTAGAATCCAAGTAATTTTGTAGTATCAAGCTTGCGGCCATTTTATCAACGACCTGCTTGCGCTTCTTGCGACTTACATCAGCCTCAATCAATGTGCGCTCGGCTGACATCGTTGTAAGCCTCTCATCCCATAGGTGAACAGGCAGCTGCACAGATTCCCGAAGATGTTCTGCAAAATCGATACATATTTGACCACGGGGACCGACAGAACCGTTCATATTCTTGGGCAGTCCAACCACAATCTCACTGATCTCATATTCCTGTATGAGTTCAGCGATCCGCTCGTCAACCTGGGGATTGCGCTGACGATCGATGACTTCGACTCCCTGAGCGGTCCAACCGAATGCGTCGCTGACAGCGACACCGATCCGGCGGTCTCCATAATCCAGTCCTAATATTTTCATTGCGTACGCTCCGTCTCTACCGATGACTGGCCAGGTAGGAACGGACCAGTTCTTCTATTAATTCATCCCGCTCTTTTTTGCCGATCAGGCTGCGTGCATTATTATGACGGGGAATATAAGCGGGGTCCCCCGAAATAAGATAGCCGACAATCTGATTAATCGGATTGTACTCTTTCTCAACCAGTGCATCGTACACGGTGAGTAGGATTTCCTGTGAGGAGCTCTCGTGCTCATCGCCCTTCACGCTAAACTTGACTGTTTTGTCCATGGAGTCCACTCGCTGACACCTCGCTTTTCGGAAAAAGTGTTTGCTCACACGCTTCCTCAAAATGGAATCCCCTGATGATCATGTTGATTCTTCCTCATCATAACACATCAAGGGATATACAAGAAATATTTACGCTAAAACAAATCAAAAAGTTACATTTTTTTGGAAAGTCTGTGTAGAGAAATGCGGCTAGGTGCAGCAAGCGCTGCGGAAAGGGATAGGGCACGTCCTCCGGTGGAGCACAGGAATCTTTGAAGCAGGTGGAAATGAAGATTCCTGTGCTCCAGTGTCGTCCTTTGCCCTATTCCTTTGCCTCCGCTCTGCGCTTATTGCATCAGCCGGTGCTACAGCAGATTTTACATTTAATTGTGGGTAAAGCATACAACATGATAGGTCGTTCAGGTATTTAAATGTTTTAGACATTTACAAGATCATTTGTACACCTGTTCCCATAATCACTGGTGACAGATTGGATATCTGTACTTTGGGATGATTATATGGCAGATTACAGAACTTATAAATTAGATCGATGCAACGTGTTTCTTGGCTGCTTCGATAGCTTCGTTCAGCTTGGATGCATCTTTACCACCGGCTTGAGCCATATCCGGACGGCCGCCACCGCCACCGCCGCAGATAGCTGCGACTTCTTTTACCAGTTTGCCGGCATGCAGTCCGCGCTCGATACCGGATTTTGGTACAACAACGACAAAGTTTACTTTATCATCGATCGCTGCGCCCAGTACAAGTACAGCTTCCGGCAATTTGCCTTTAAGCTCGTCTGCCAGACCACGCAGTGCATCCATGCTGGATACGCTGACTGCTGTTGCCAGCAATTGTGTCTCGCCGATCATTTCGACTTTGTCGGTCAGCTGTCCGGCTTCGATCAGGCTCAGCTTGCTTTGCAGGGATTCGTTCTCACGGCCCAGCTCGCGCAGCTGCTGGTTCAGTGCTTCTACACGTTTTGGTACATCATGCACATTGGATTTCAGCTGTACAGCAGCCTGCTTGAGCAGATCCAGCTGGCTGTCCAGGAACATATACGCCAGACGTCCGGTTACCGCTTCGATCCGGCGTACACCAGAACCGATACCGCTCTCGGATACGATTTTGAACAGACCGATCTGGGAGGTATTCAGTACATGACAACCTCCGCATAACTCAATGCTGTAATCGCCGATTTTCACGACACGAACGATATCGCCATATTTCTCGCCGAACAAGGCCATAGCGCCCAGTTCCTTGGCTTCATCGATACCCATATAGTTAATTTCTACGTCCAGAGCTTTCCAGATTTCCTGGTTGACACGACGCTCTACATCAGCCAGTTCTTCCGGTGTGATGCTGCTGAAGTGGGAGAAGTCAAAGCGCAGACGCTCGGCTTCTACCAGGG
Organism: Paenibacillus shenyangensis; assembly: GCF_000346635.1. NCBI lineage: Bacteria > Bacillati > Bacillota > Bacilli > Caryophanales > Paenibacillaceae > Paenibacillus > Paenibacillus shenyangensis. The sequence goes on along the minus strand of NZ_AOIG01000015.1, from coordinate 45,948 downwards.
AACCTGCCTGGTTGGCATGGTTGCCCAGTACTTCTTTGAGCGCTTTGTGCATCAGGTGAGTCGCTGTATGGTTTTTGATAATGTCATTGCGATTTGGTGCATCGACTTGAGCGGTAACCACGTCACCAACTGCCAGTTCGCCGGAGCTTACCGTTACGATATGAACCGATTGTCCACGTGGTGCCTTGAACAGGGTTTCTACCGAAGCTTCTACCTTGTCACTGCTCAGCAGACCAAGGTCACTAACCTGACCGCCGCTCTCTGCATAGAAAGGAGTCACATCGAGAATAACCTGGACCGATTCACCTGCGCCTGCCTTTTCTACAAAAGCATCATCTTTAATAATAGCTGCTACTGTAGATTGTACGGTCAGCTGCTCATAGCCGATAAACTCGCTCTTGCCTTCAAAGTCGGACAATACGCCGCCCTGTACCATCATGCCGCCGCTACTCTGACGAGTTTCGCGTCCACGTTTACGTTGCTCCTCCATGGATGCATCGAATCCTTCGCGATCGACGGTCAGACCATTTTCCAGTGCATAGTCTTCTGTCAGATCGAACGGGAAGCCGTAGGTATCGTACAGTTTGAATGCTTCTGCACCGCTAATTACATTTTGTCCCTGCTGTTTGGCCTGCTCTGCCAGTTCAGCCAGAATGTTCAGACCATCGGACAGTGTTTCGTGGAAACGTTCTTCCTCGGTACGAATAATTTTCTCGATATATTCACGCTGCTCGACAACAGTCGGATAGTATACACCCATCACATCGCCGACGGTTTTGACGAGACTGAACAGGAATGGCTTGTCCAGACCGATTACTTTACCGTAACGAACCGCACGACGCAGCAGACGACGGATTACATAACCGCGTCCTTCATTGGAAGGCAGTACGCCATCACCGACAGCAAAAGTTACCGTACGCACATGGTCAGCAATAACTTTGAGTGCTACATCGGTCTCTTCATTTTGCTTGTAAGTTACGCCAGCGATTTGAGCGGTTTCCTGAATCATCGGTTGGAACAGATCCGTGTCGAAGTTGGAATCTACATCCTGAATAATGGAAGCGAATCGTTCCAGACCTGCACCTGTATCAATATTTTTGTTAGGCAGCGGTGTGTAGCTGCCGTCTTTATTATGGTTAAACTGGGAGAATACGAGGTTCCATACTTCCAGGAAACGCTCATTCTCGCCACCCGGATACATTTCCGGATCACTTGGGTCCAGCTTGCCGTAGGCGTCGCCGCGATCATAGAAAATCTCGGTACAAGGACCGCAAGGGCCTTCGCCAATATCCCAGAAGTTGTCTTCCAGCTTGATGATGCGCTCTGCAGGCAGACCGATTTTCTCGTTCCACAGTTTGAATGCTTCTTCGTCTTCCGGGTACACCGTAACCGACAGACGCTCCGGATCGAAGCCGATCCACTCTTTGCCGGTCAAGAATTCCCATGCCCAGGTAATCGCTTCCTCTTTAAAATAATCGCCGATGGAGAAGTTACCCAGCATCTCGAAGAACGTATGGTGACGACGGGTTTTACCCACGTTTTCAATATCATTGGTACGAATACATTTTTGCGAGTTCGTAATACGCGGATTTTCCGGTTTAACGCGACCGTCAAAATACGCTTTCAGTGGAGCCATACCGGCATTGATCCACAGCAGGGATGGATCATTATTTGGGACGAGTGGTGCACTCGGCTCGACGTTATGTCCTTTGCTTTCAAAAAAAGCGAGCCATTTGGAACGAATTTCACTTGCTTTCATAAGTATGAGCCTCCTTGGGGGTATGGACAGCATTTCGCAAAATGCTATGTAACAGCCTTAAAATCTAAAAAACGCCCCTGTCAAAGATCAGGGACGGTATTCTTGTATTCCGTACAGCGGTGTATCCCTGCAACCCTTTTTTATTATGCAAAGGCTGGTGAACAACAGGCATTAACCCACTGTATATCCAAATTACACAAATTTATTGGCATGATCCGGGATTTCACGGCTTTTCAACAACCTATATCAGTATATCCAGCGTGCGAAAGTCTGTCAATCGTACAGCGCACACCATCCTCGATCGATCTGCTATCCCTGTTATTCGTAAAGCTCTGGTGCAAAAAGGCCTCCGGCCGATCTACTGTACATCACTATCGAGGTACACGATCTGCCGGGGCCTGTGTCATTAGCCTGCTGCTATATAAAGGGTATGTATCCTGTTAAGATTGCATAGCTGCGGCCATGACCACTATCTGTCATCATGTGTAAATGTTCACGAGGACATCTGCGCGTGAGCAGATGCAGCTACCGGCTTCTCAATGAACAGATCGTCCAGCGAACTGAGCGTGCCATCCTCTTCCACCTGATACACTGACATTTTGCCGCCGTTCACCGTCAGCTCAATAAAGCAGCCCCAGCAATAGAACTGGTGGGAACCGATCTTGCCGATATCTTTGGAACTACAGTTTGGACATTTCACTCCGCGCTCACCCTATCCGTCTAAAAGTTTGGGCAGTTGACCCATCCTTCTGGCGCCTGTCCTGATTCTCCCACACCGCAAAATACCAGGTATCCTGTGTCTGCTTCAATCAGAATTCACCGTCCATACAGCATCAACTGCAAATCAAAGGCACTCCTCCAGGCGTTCATTGCTGGCCTCCGGCGCCAATATGGCGCTTTCACCAAAAGCAATCTGGCTGCTGACAGGGAGCCATTTTCTGCCGCCAATTAAATCCGAGATAAAACCGTCACTAATTTCAATCCCGGTAATGCTTTTACCCAGTTCCGGATTAAAGTAAACATCCGAGACATAGCCCAGTCTGGCTCCTTCGTTGGTCAGAACGGGCATGTCCTTGATCTTGTTGTCTCCAAGAAGAAATGTATGCTTGATATCGTCAGCCGCCACCTGGCGCACCGACTGTTGATTACGAATCATAATAGCGTCCTCTCCATGGGATACAATATCCTCCCAGAGAACGGTCCGAACCTGTAAAGAAAACAACCCTTTGCCTTCCAGCTCAAAGCCCTGGACAGACCAGTCTTCCCCTAAGATGAAATCATGAATCTTCCCAAGCTGTTTGCCATCCTCAATATCAAATACGGCAAGCCCGATCATTCCTTGCATCTTCAACACTGGCAGGACCTCCTTATCGCACAAATTGCGCAGGTGGGGAATATGCATTCCTTCCTGCCCGGCTGTTGGCGTCGTCTGACCTCTTCCCTCCCTTAGTCACCACACAGGGGAGCCCTGATCATTATTTACGTACGCGTTTTAAGATGGTTGCAATTTTCTGAGCGGTGCGTTCTATTTCTTCCCTAGTATTACCCATTCCAAAGCTGAAGCGAATCGCCGAATGCAGTACATTTTCAGGAAGCTTCATTGCCTCCAGCACATGGGAAATCTCCAGGGAACCGGAAGTGCAGGCTGACCCGCTCGCCGCTGCGATCGATTCCATATCCAGATTCATCAGCATCGTCTCGCTGGTCACGCCCGGAAAGCTCATATTCAGAATATGCGACAGAGAATGAGACAGTGGTGTATTGATCACAAAAGCATCTGCACCGGCTTCCTGCTCCAGCGTCTCAATCATGAGTCTGCGTAGTCCATCCAGCTGCGCCTGACGAGCTTCCAGCTGGTCGGTTGCCAGTTCGACCGCTTTGCCAAATCCGGCAATCCCCGCGAGGTTTTCGGTACCGGCACGACGTTTGCGCTCCTGTAATCCGCCATGCAGCAGTGGCTCCAGCTTGGTTCCCTGACGTACATAGAGTGCACCAATTCCCTGTGGGCCATTGATTTTGTGGGAAGAAAAGCTGATCAGATCAACCGGCAGTTCGCTGCAGTGGATAGGTACAGCACCAAGTGCCTGCACCGCATCGGTATGAAATACGATTCCGTGATCCCGTGCAATTATCCCGATTTCGGTAATTGGCTGCAGCGTGCCGACTTCATTATTGCCGAACATAATACTGATCAGAATCGTATCCGGACGAATCGCTGCCTGCACATCATCTGGATTCACACGACCAGTGGAATCTACCGGTAGATAAGTCACTTCATAACCCCGACTCTCCAGTGCTTTGCAAGCATGCAGTACGGCATGATGCTCAATCTGTGAAGTAATAATATGACGTCCCTGCTCCTGAAGTGCTTCGGCAGTTCCGAACAGCGCCATATTGTCGCTCTCTGTTCCTCCAGCGGTAAATACAAGTTCATTGGGATGACAGCCCAGACGAGCTGCAATACTGTCACGCGCATTGCTGACAATCCGCTTGGCAGCACGGCCAAAAGAGTGCACACTGGATGCATTTCCATGCGTACCGGTCATTACTTCCACCATGGTCTGTGCGACCTCTGGATGAACCGGAGTTGAAGCTGCATGATCAAGGTAAATGGATTTCATTATATAGTCACCTGAACTTTCATAGGAAATGGTAGATAGGCATAGATATTTCAATCGATATTCATATAACCAATAGTGGGGAGTCTGCGGCAGAACGACAAAAACGGAAGGGCTGGCTTCAATAGCCAATTTACCCTTCCGTTATCGGTTATGCTACAGCTGTCGAATGTCCGAAGCAGCTTCTCGATCAGCGCTCCGGTGCATCCGGCAGGGTATATCGTTACCGGTCAGGATATGACTGGCTTTAGATGTAGAACATATAATTGTCTTCTTGTCCCTGTTCACGGTAGCTGATCAGATCCTGCAGGGTTGTGGAATCGATAACGCCTGCAATGGCATCGCGAATCTGCATCCATAGGTGACGCTTGGCCGCTACATCCTCATCGGTAAAGTCAACGACAGAAACAGGACCCTCCAGTACGCGGATAACTTCACCGGCTGTAATCTGCTCCGGTTCACGGGATAGAATATATCCGCCGTAGGCACCGCGGATACTTTTGACCAGGCCGGCATTACGCAGTGGTGCAATCAATTGCTCCAGATAATGTTCGGACAGCTGGTTTTTCTCAGCGATACTTTTGAGGGAAGTTGGACCTTCGCCAAAACGGCCGGCCAGCTCCATCATAATTGTCAGACCATAACGTCCTTTGGTTGAAATTTTCATAAGAACACCTCATCTTTGATTTGACCAAAATCACGAAAGATTATTGCTTTATTTAGTAAGAGGAATTATAATTAGCAGTTGCATATCCGTTACGCACTTTCAATAATTCAGTGTATTCCGATCTTTATTCTTACCTATCGTAACATAGATGTGCGGGGTATGGGAAATTATTCATTATTCGAGTTTTAACGACATATAGAGCTGTCTTATAGACAGCCAAATTCTTTTATCAGGGAAGTGAACAGCCATGACCAAAGCAATATCAGATACACGTGTCGTCGTCGGTATGTCCGGCGGCGTCGACTCTTCCGTCACTGCGCTGCTGCTCAAGGAGCAGGGCTATGACGTAATCGGTATTTTCATGAAAAACTGGGATGATACCGACGAATTCGGGAATTGTACCGCTGAGGATGATGCGGAAGATGTACGCCGCGTCTGCGAGCAGATTGGCATTCCTTATTACACCGTCAACTTTGAAAAGGAATACTTTGATAAAGTATTCTCGTATTTCCTGGATGAGTACAAGCGTGGACGTACACCGAATCCGGACGTTATGTGCAACCGTGAAATCAAGTTCGGGGAATTCCTGAACAAGGCGCTTGATCTGGGCGCCGATTATGTAGCCACAGGCCACTATGCTCGTGTCATCGAAGAAGACGGACAATACAAACTGCTGCGCGGCGTAGATAACAACAAAGACCAAACCTATTTCCTCAATGCGCTCAGCCAGCAGCAGCTCTCCAAAGCAATGTTCCCAATCGGCCATCTGCCGAAGCCGGAAGTGCGCCGCATTGCTGCCGAAGCCAATCTGTACACTGCCAAGAAAAAAGACAGCACCGGTGTCTGCTTTATCGGAGAACGCAATTTCCGTGAATTCCTGAGCAACTATCTGCCTGCCAAATCCGGCGAAATGGTCGATATTGCGACCGGTGAAGTCAAAGGCAGACATGACGGTCTGATGTACTACACACTCGGACAGCGCCAGGGGCTGGGAATCGGTGGTTCCGGCAATGGTAATCCATGGTTCGTAGCCGACAAGGATCTGGAAAAAAACATCCTGTACGTCGTACAAGGTGACGCTCATCCAAGTCTCTACTCTACCGGTCTGATCGCTTCCGGCGTGAACTGGATCGACGGCTCTACTCCGGCAGCCGGTACTACGGTTACATGTGCTGCCAAATTCCGCTATCGCCAACCGGATCAGGGTGTAACCCTGACCTGGCAGGAAGACGGAACGGTGCATGTACAATTCGATGTACAGCAAAAAGCAATTACACCGGGACAGGCTGTTGTCTTTTATGATGGCGATCTGTGTCTGGGTGGCGGTACCATTGATGTTGTGGAAAAAGTATCTTATGAGGCGCTTGTATAATCAAATCCAATTTTTTCCTGTTTTATCGTTTGGCATGGAGATAGATCGTGTAAAACAAATACAGGGAGAGTAACGTTAATTGTTGGTTGGACAGGATGTATTTCTAGGATATACTTTGTATTGAAAACAGCGCTCCCTGCTGATACCACGCTCTGATTTTGGAGATTGGTGTACAGCTCAGGGAACGTTTTTTATTTATTGACGTAGTTACTTCTAAATTTACTGTTACGTTTTTGCCGTGATAGGCATAAACCTTTTCGAGATAATTATTATGTATATGGATCGGATTACTTTTCTTCTACTCTCTCCTTTCGTTAAACATTCGTTTATCATTCGTTGTTCCGGCACCAGCATCCTATCTACAGGAGGTTTCCCATTATGCCCAATGCGACAATCTGCGCGATGCAAGGAAGGGAAATATTTGATTCTCGCGGTAACCCTACTCTGGAAGTGGATGTACTGCTCGGTGACGGTACCTGGGGACGAGCAGCGGTTCCTTCCGGTGTATCCACAGGTGAACATGAAGCGGTAGAACTGCGGGACGGAGGCAAGCGGCTTGGTGGCAAAGGCGTGCTGCAGGCAGTACATCATGTCAATGAGACGATTGCCGAAGCGCTCAAAGGCCACTCGCCTTTTGATCAGGCCGCTGTGGATCAGGTTATGATCGATCTGGACGGAACGTCAAATAAATCAAGGCTTGGTGCCAATACAATTCTCGGAGTATCGATGGCGGTATGCCGCGCTGCTGCGCAATCCCAGCGTATGCCACTCTACCGATATCTGGGCGGCGTAGATAGTGAATTGCCGCTTCCTTTTTTCAATATTATTAATGGTGGCAAGCATGCCAAGACCGGCATTGCGATTCAGGAATTTATGATTACACCGGTAGGAGCAGTGCATTTTCGAGAAGCGATGGAACGGGTCGTCGAGACCTATCATATGCTTGGTTCACTGCTGGCGGATCGGGGACTTGCCACTTCCGTAGGCGACGAAGGAGGATTCGCTCCCCAGCTGGATTCCAGCGAAGAAGCGGTTCAATTGATGATCGAAGCGATTCAGCAGGCTGGTTATGAACCGGGCAAAGATATTGCGATTGCACTCGATCCTGCGGCGAGCGAATTTTACCGGGATGGGCTGTATCATTTTGAAGGAAATCAGTGGACCGGCAGCCAGATGAGTGATTATTATGAGCAATTGATTAACAAATATCCGGTAATCTCTATTGAAGACGGCATGTCGGAAAAGGATGAAACCGGCTGGCAGGCGATGACTCAGCGGCTCGGACATCGTGTACAGCTGGTGGGCGATGATATCTTTGTTACCAATCCGGCGATTTTCCGTGAAGGCATTCGTAAGCGGATCGGTAATTCGATTCTGATCAAGCCGAATCAGATTGGGACTGTATCGCAGTCTATGGAAGCGATCAAGCTGGCGCGTCAGGCTGGATATACGACGATGATCTCTCATCGCTCGGGGGATACGGAAGATACATTTATCGCCGACTTTGCTACTGGCATGAGTGCAGGCCAGATCAAGACCGGAGCTGTCGCCCGTACCGAAGGCGTAGCCAAGTACAATCAGTTCCTGCGGATCGAGGAAGAGCTGAGCAAATATGCACGTTTAGCTTCCTTTGTCTATCCGGGACAATAAGCAGTAGTCCTTTTCAAAATTCTGATCATTATAAAAAAGCTTCCTCTCCATATATGGACAAGGAAGCTTTTGGTATGTAGTTTGGCAAGTCCTATCTTAAAAATAAAGATGACCAAGCAGGATGCCCAGACCTGCCAGCAAAATGCCGCATATGTAAGATAGTCCCAGATAGCTAAACAGGGTCGTATGTTTCTGTTTGAGATGCAGTTCAATATTTTCCAATTTGAAAGTGGAAAAGGTCGTATAACTGCCCATGAATCCGGTACCGATCAGTAGCTGAATATGATTGTCCGCTCCCGATCCTACCAGCAATCCCAACAGCAAGGAACCCGAGCTGTTAATCAGAAAAGTCGCCAGGGGGAAGTCCATCGGCCACTTCCGTTTGATCCAGTTCGATAATAACAGACGGGACAATACGCCAAATACAGCGCCCGCAGCAACCAGCAGAATATTAATGAACATGTGGTGCCTCCTTCCGGGCCATCCAGCGATCACTCAGGTAAAAGCCAAGCCGAGAAGCCAGCAGACCACCAATCAGACTGATCACAATATACAGCGCAGCGAACCCATACCACTGCTTCTCGATCATCTGAATACTCTCTACACTGAATGTAGAGAACGTCGTGAATGAACCGACAAACCCGGTCCCCATGGCTGTAATAAGCATGGGTGAGAACTTTGGCAGCCGGGCCAGATATTTCATAATTACAGCGAGCAGGAAACAGCCTACCAGATTAATCAGTAGCGTTGCTAGCGGGAAGCCATGATTCGGGATCAACACACTGATCAGATAGCGGCATACTGCACCCAGCATGCCAAATAAAGCTACAAGTACATACAGCATCATTCATTCTCCCTTTCCACAAAAAATGACTCCTACCTGAACAGAGCCGTATCATACGTTGGCTAAACAGGTAGGAGTCATCAGCTGGTTAGGATTCCAGCGGTTAACGGCGAACTCCATCGCCGATTCAATTATTTACAATATAGCCTATTCCGGTATCCGTGTAAATGCCTCTCCAGAAGTGCTTAGTTATTTCCTCTGCGTCGTTCCTGATTAAGCCGGATTTTGGATTCATTGCCCTGATCGGTCGCTTGGTAGAATACACGCCGGGCCAGATTTTTGGGCAGGTATTCCTGCTCTACATAATGATTCGGGAAATTATGCGGATATTTATATCCTTCATGACCGAGCTGGGCAGAGCCTTTGTAATGGGTATCGCGCAGATGCAGCGGTACCTCGGCAGACTTGATCTCATCCATGGTAGACATCGCGCGGGAGATCGCTGTATAGACAGCATTGGACTTGGGACTCTCGACCGCAAACAGAATAGCCTGCGCAATATTAAGCTTGGCTTCCGGCCAGCCATTGGTCCGGTAAGCATCCAGTGCACCCAGTGCCTGTACCATCGCCTGTGGATTGGCAAGACCAATATCTTCGCTGCTGGCGGCAATCAGGCGACGGATAAAGGTCATCGGGTCCATGCCCAATTTTTCCACCGCATACAGGAACCAGAACAGCGCCGCATCACTGGATCCACGAATACTTTTGTGAAAAGCGGATAATACATCATACTGGGTCGATTCATCTGCCCGTACGGTCGGTCGGCGGATCGACTCCTCTGCTACTTCCAGCGTCAGATGAATCGTGCCGTCTGCTTCCGGTGGTGTAGTGAGTGCTGCCAGTTCCAGAGCATTCAGCGCACGGCGGATATCGCCATTCGCCATCGAAGCAATATGATCCAAGGCTGCCTCATCCACCTGCAGCTTCATAAAGCCCAGACCTTTCTCCGTATCATCCAGTGCGCGGCGCATAGCGATCAGGGAATGCTCTTTGGTGAGAGGATGCAGCTGGAACAGTGTCGAACGGCTCATTAAGGCTCCATTTACATAATGAAAAGGATTCTCGGTCGTCGCTCCGATAAAGATAATCGTACCTTTCTCTACAGCCGGCAGCAGAGCATCCTGACGGGAGCTGTTAAACCGGTGTACTTCATCCAGAAACAGGATCGTTTTGGTGCCATACAGCGACTTGTTCGTCTGGGCACGCTCAATCACTTCACGCACTTCCTTGACGGTGGCATCGACCGCATTAAGACGGACGAATTCGCCCTTGGTATGTTTGGATATGATATGAGCAAGTGTGGTCTTGCCGCATCCCGGTGGCCCGTACAGGATAATGGAAGTGACCTGATCCGCTTCGATCGCACGACGCAGCAGCTTACCCGGTCCCACAATATCTTCCTGGCCGATATATTCATCCAGCGACTGTGGACGTACCCGATCTGCGAGCACGCCCATTCCGTCCGACCCGGTATTACTATTCTCGTTAAAGGAGAACAAATCCATAAGGATCACATCCTGTCTTTGGTTAGTGTGGTATATACGTCAATCGCTCCGGCCAGAGATTCCATCACGACCTTCGGTTAAGAATGGAGATCCTGAACAACCAATTGCAGAGATCGATCTCCATTCTTAAAAGTCGATCTTGGATGGAATTCTCTTCCCTTCGCTATATGCTGGGATATACTTTTGGGGAAGGGAAATCACTTGTAAAATCAACTTCAAAATCATTGTTAAAATCAATATTTTCAATGTACATTTGACCTGACTCGCGTTCTTCTCTTGGCTATACGAACTAGCCTCCAACCTATATATTTTACCACTGAAGTGTATAAATGAAAAAGAAGAGGCTCCAGTAGGAACTGGAACCTCTTTGCTGATCAATATCAATGCAGGAATCTTAGTACATATTACTCTGCTGCTTGGTCGGCTCCAGAAGTAACGTATTCCGGCATCTCTTCGCCATGCAGCAGCCATAGTTCGTGCAGTGCACGGGTGCATCCGACATAGAGCAGCTTGGCATCCCAGGAATCATTGCGGTAATGATCTGTATCCACATCGGTAACGATAACTGCATCGAATTCCAGTCCTTTGGACAGATAGACTGGCAGGATCGAGTGTCCGCCCTGATAGGTCGCTTTGCCGCCATCGATGAATTGAATATCCAGACCGGCTGCAGTGAGCTGTTCGTGCAGCTCGCGTGCTTCATGCAGGGTACGAGTCAGAATGGCGGTTGTCCTGTAATCCTTGGCCTGAAGCTGCTGCCAGTAGTCGGCAACCACTGCCGGACGATTATCCGGTGGACAAGGCAGCATCCGTACAGGGTCACCGCTCCGGAAGACGGGCACAGCCGTAATCCCATTGCGTACGCCGCGTTCCAGAATGATATTGGCAAATTCGATAATCTCCATTGTTGACCGGTAGCTTCGGGTCAAAGGGAAATAATCGGTATTTTCTTCCGGGAACAGACTGTTCATTTCTTCCCAGGCATGCACACCACGGTACGCATGAATCCCCTGTGACAGATCGCCCAGAATGGTAAAGGAACTGCCGCGTACGTACAAATCCAGCAGAGCCACATGAAACGGCGAGAAATCTTGCGCTTCATCAATAACCACATGGTCAAATCGGCGACTGCCGTCCATCTCGTTCAGCAGGGTGTGAATATAGACCAGTGCCGGCAGATCATCATCGGTAATCCGGTCTTTTTTGAGTTCAGCGGAGACGCTTTTGAGAATAGCTGACGGAATCTGCTCCCAGACAGCAGCCAGACTCTCGGCATCGCCCGTAATTTTGCCGGTTTTGAACAGCTGCTTGTACAGTGCCAGCGGTTCGTATTTGGGCCATTTATTACTGTAGGATTTCTCTCGTTGTGATGCTTTTTTTTTGCGCTCTTTGCGGATTGCTTCAGATGGCGCTTTTTTGAGTCTCATTTCTACCCAGCGATGAATACGGGCAATCACCCGTTCTTTACGCTTGGCGAGCGGATAATGACGGTATTCATTGCTGAACCAGTCCATAATCTCGTCCCGGCTCAGTACGGCGTCATCCCATGGACTAAAATCCATATCCGGTACAGCTGTCTTTTCTAGCCGCTCCACGAACTCCCGAACCAGCTTCATAAAGGCAATCGAACCCTTGAACCGCGATGGCGTCTCTTCGCTGACTGCCGGACGGTCCGGCGATTCGAACCAGTATGCATACGTCTCCGAAGTCGGTACGAGCCGGATATCACTTTCCAGAATGCTCTGCGCCCAATCAGCAAACGTGCTCTGCTGGATATCGCCTACGCCCAGCTCCGGCAACACTTCCGAGATATAGTCCAAGAACATATTATTCGGTGCAAAAATAATCATTTTCTCGGCGGATACCTGCTCCTGATACTGGTACAGCAGGAATGCCAGCCGGTGCAGCGCAACTGTCGTTTTGCCGCTACCGGCAACGCCCTGAATAACCAGTGCGGTATTCTTCACTGCCCGGATAATCCGATCCTGCTCGGCCTGAATCGTAGAGACGATATCCCGCAGTTTGTTATCTTTATTCTCTCCAAGCCGGTAGACGAGAAATTCATCCGTGACGACCGGCTCGGTGCTCTCTCGGTCATAAGTGTCTGCCAGTCGTTCCAGCAGGCGCTGACGGATCACAATATTGCGTTTCAGATACACCAGACCTTCGATCAGGCCTTCCGGTGATTCGTACTCTGCCATCTCTTCCCCGCCAGTAAAGGAATAAAACAGGCTGGCAACCGGTGCACGCCAGTCTACCACCAGCGGCTGATCATCAATCTCCGATTTGCCGACACCTACTTTGCCGATATACAGCGGCTGTCTTGCCCCGCTGCCATTTTCCGCAAAATCAAGCCGTCCAAAATAAGGTTCACGTGCGCTTTTTGCCAGAGTCTGACGCTGCTGCTCACGGCCGGCCTCCAGTACCTGTTCGGTAAAGTCATGCCCGGTGTAGACAGGAATCTGCTGCAGCCTGTTCAGCTGCGCATCGACCTCATCCAATGTGTGCTGCAGTTTGTCCTTCTCTTCTTGATAGGCACTTTGAAAATCCTTTTCCAATTTCAGTTACCTCCTAAGAAATGCTTTGGTCTCTTTGTCCGGCAATAACAAGCAAAGAGCACACCAGTCATTCCCTGCAGCCGATACGGCCGGGTTCTGCCTGATGTACTCTTGTATGTTAGCGCTTCTGTTTATAGTTTTTACCATGAACAAAGGAATTTCAATATATCACAGCCATCTGGTAAATACCAGCAAAAATACAGGCTAATTCATTAATCCTGTGTACATCCTGCTTCTCTATCATCCAGATGTATGCCTAGAGCAGCGCATTAACCACAAAGTTTGCCAGGAACAGAATAGCAATGCCGTACAGAATTTTCGGTACTTCCCTGCCTTTGCCCTGCGCCAGCTTCACGACCGGATAAGCAATAAAGCCAAATGCCATGCCATCCACAATACTATACGTAAACGGAATCATGACGATGATTAGAAAGGCCGGGAACGAATCGGCAAAATTGCTGAACTTGATCTCCTGGATCGCTTGCGTCATCATCGCTCCAATGACGATTAGCACCGGTGCCAGCGCACTGTCCGGAATATAACCAAGCCACGGAATAAAGAAGAAAGTCGCACCGAACAATACGGCAGTGATCAGCGGCGTAATTCCTGTCCGTCCGCCTGCTGCGATGCCTGCTGTAGATTCTGCGGCGGCTACTGTCGGACTGGAGCCAATTAGACCGGCCAGAATATTGGAGATCGACAATGCCCGCAGACTGCCTTTAAATGTCTCTGGACGTTGGGCCATATCGGTCTGCGCACCGATCAGGCCAATATTTTCAAATACCAGAATCAGCAGCAGCAGGAACACAGCGATCCAGAACGGCAGACGCAGCATTCCTTCCAGCGTAAAAGCACCGAACAAAGGCGTATATGCCGAGATTACACTGCCTTCCCCGATATTCGCAGCACTGCCCACGCCGAGCAGATGCGCCATAATCGTCCCGAACAGAATACTGATCAGCAGTCCGCCGGGAACGTTCCGAATAACGAGCACTACAGCCACCAGCAGCGTCACACAGGATACAATTACTTTCGGATCATTAAAATGACCGATGGTGACAAATGTAGTCTGATGCGCGATAACAATCCCGCTTTTTTGCAGACCGACAAAGGTCAGGAACAATCCGATACCCACTGTAATCCCCAGCTGCAGCATAGCCGGAATCGCCTGACTGATCAGCCGGTGCAGCGATGTAAAAGCTACGATTGCAAATAACAGTCCCGATACGGTAACTACCATCAGTGCTTCCTGCCAGCTCAGTCCCATCGATCGTACCAGCGTATAGGTGAAAAAAGCATTAACCCCCATACCCGGTACAACAATGATCGGCGATTTACCGAGGAAAGCGATTACCAAACAGCTGATAATCGAAATCAACAGCGTCGCTGCCATTCCTGCCTTAAGCGGAATGCCTGCATCGGACAGAATCGTGGCATTGACCAGTACAATATAGACGACGGCAAAGTAAGCGACGACACCGGCCAGTATTTCTTTGCGCAGCACATCACGGGCTGGCATAAAGCCCAGCATCCGCTGTAACTTTTCACGCATGATATAACTCCCTCTCTTTATACAATTCATTTCCAAGTTAAAAAAAGCGTGCCCTCCGCGAATGGACAGGCACACTCTGATAACCTGGGGCAGCGAACAGATTCACTACCAGAAAACTAAATTTCGATTCCGTGTTTGGCGAGCATTTCTTTGACAACTACGCTAACCATAATCAGTCCGGCTACCGGTGGTACAAAAGCATTACTTGCTGGTGGCTGCTGCGCTTTACGGATTTCCGGTGCATTCTCGGGAACGATCTTCTCGGTGACATCCTGGCGCGGCTTTTTGGGCTGCTCGGTAGAGAAGACTACTTTGACACCTTTGCGAATACCATCTTTGCGCAGCTTGGTACGCACTACGCGGGCAATCGGGTCCATATGCGTTTTGGAAATATCGGCAACCTGGAACAATGTCGGATCGACTTTGTTGGCTGCACCCATGCTGGAGATGATCGGAATATTACGGCGCAGACATTCCTTGATCAGATGCACTTTGTAGATAATCGTATCCGAAGCATCTACTACATAATCCAGATCATATTTGAACAGCTCTTCGTACGTTTCTTCGGTGTAAAACATATTCAGTGCGATCGCTTCACATTCCGGATTGATCAGCTTGACCCGATCGACCATCAGGTCTGCCTTTTTCTGTCCCACGGTAGTAGTCAGGGCATGGATCTGGCGATTGATATTGGTAATATCGACCACATCTTTATCGATCAGGATAATTTTGCCGACACCGGTACGCGCCAGTGCTTCTACAGCAATCGAACCCACACCGCCAATACCGAGTACAGCGACTGTACTGTTTTTCATCACTTCGATACCTTCCGGTCCAAAAGCCAGTTCGGTACGTGAGAATTGGTTCAACATTAGGATTCTCTCCTTTCACTTTCCATACTGTTGCTTGCTGTATGGTCTTCAACGCTCTACACAAAACAACTGCTGCAAATGGTGCATCACACCTTTGCAGCAGAAGATCATTCTGGTGGTCGTGCTTAAAGGGTATTTACCCGCCTCAGTTTTTATCTACCACTGGCTTTGGCGGTGCCAGACGGATATGCAGCTGATCCAGCTGTGCTCCATCTACCGGTGCCGGAGCGTTCATCAGCAGATCGGTTGCGCTGGCTGTTTTCGGGAATGCGATTGTCTCACGCAGGTTGGTGCGTCCTGCCAGCAGCATGATCAGACGATCCAGACCGAATGCGATACCGCCGTGTGGAGGTGTACCGTATTCGAATGCATCCATCAGATAACCAAACTGTTCGCGTGCCAGTTCCGGTGTGAATCCAAGCATTTCGAACATTTTCTCCTGCAGTTCGCGCTTGTAGATACGCTGGGAACCGCCGCCCACTTCGTAGCCGTTCAGCACGATATCGTATGCCTGTGCACGGATTTTACCCGGATCGGTGTTGAACAGTTCCAGATCTTCCTCGTAAGGACGAGTGAACGGATGGTGTTCAGCTACATAACGTTTGGCGTCTTCGTCGTAACCGAACAGCGGGAAGTCTACGACCCATGCAAATTTGTATACATTATCATCGATCAGACCCAGATCACGGCCGATTTTCACACGCATTGCGCCGAGTACATCAGCAACAACCTGTTTGGTATCAGCGGAGAACAGCAGCAGATCGCCTTCTTCTGCATTGGTGGCTTCGCGGATTTGCTGAATTTCGCCTTCGCTCAGGAATTTCACGATAGGGCCTTTGAATTCGCCTTCTTTGATCTGAATCCATGCCAGACCTTTGGCGCCGTAGCGCTTCGCATAAGGCTCCAGGCTGTCGATCTCTTTACGTGTCCATGTACCGCAGCCTTTGGCGTTCAGTACTTTGACTTCGCCGCCTTTTTCGATGACGGATGCGAATACTTTGGCACCGCTGCTTGCCACGATATGGCTCACATTTACCAGTTCCAGGCCAAAACGCAGATCCGGTTTGTCCGAACCGTATTTGTCCATCGCTTCCGCATGGGTAATACGCTGGAATGGTACAGGAATATCTACGTTGATCGTTTCTTTGAACAGCTTAACCATCAGCTGCTCCATCATGCCCAGCAGCTCGTCACGAGACATAAAGGCAGTCTCGATATCGACCTGAGTAAACTCCGGCTGACGGTCGGAACGAAGATCTTCATCACGGAAACAACGGGCGATCTGGTAGTAACGCTCCAGTCCACTCACCATCAGCAGCTGCTTGTAGATCTGCGGAGATTGCGGCAGTGCGTAGAATTCACCTTCATGCACACGGCTTGGTACCAGATAGTCACGGGCACCTTCCGGCGTACTCTTGGTCAAAATCGGTGTCTCTACATCGATAAAGCCATTCTCGTCCAGGAAGTCGCGGAAAATCTTGGTCGCTTTGGAGCGCAGCATCAGTGTTTTTTGCATTTCCGGACGACGCAGATCCAGATAACGATATTTCAGACGCAGGGATTCGTCGACTTCCACGCCATCTTCAATAAAGAATGGAGGTGTCTTCGCTGCGTTCATCACTTCGATTTCGGTAATGCGTACTTCGATATCGCCAGTTGGCAGATTGGCGTTGATTGTTTCTTCTTCGCGGCGTACGACTTCACCTTTGACAGCCAGTACATACTCGCTGCGTACACGATCAGCGATTTGCAGGGCTTCACCGGAGTAAGCCGGGTTAAATACGATCTGTACCAGTCCGCTGCGGTCACGCAGATCAATAAACAGTACGCCCCCCAGATCACGGCGGGTCTGTACCCATCCGTTCAGTGTTACTGTCTCGCCAATGTTCGCTGCTGTCAGTTGACCGCATTTATGAGTCCTTAGCATGTTATCGTCTCCTTTGATTGTACATAATAAGTATGGATACTCTCACGATAGCAGAGCATATGCCCCGCTATCGTGATAGCCTATTTTGTGCTTCTTTTATTTCAGGTGATCTGCCAGTTCGTCCAGCTTCACATTCTGCTGCTCTCCGGTATCCATTGCTTTCAGCGCGATCTCGCCTCTGGACAATTCGTCTTCACCGAGGATCGCTGTATAGCGGGCCTGGAAGCGGTCTGCCGATTTCATCTGTGCCTTCATCTTGCGGCCGAGATAATCACGTTCCGCCGAGAAGCCCAGTGTACGCAGCTTGAACAGCTGACGTACGGTCTCCTGTTCGGCTGCCTCACCCAGAGCGACCAGATAGATATCCAGACGCTTGATCGCTGGTACTTCGACTCCCTGACTTTCCAGAATCAGCTGAAGACGTTCCAGACCGATCCCAAAGCCGATTCCCGGTTGTTCCGGTCCGCCCACTTCGGATACCAGCTTGTTATAACGTCCACCGCCACCGATTGTATCAATGGCGCCAATTCCCTGTGCTTTGTATTCAAACGCCGTATGCGTGTAATAATCCAGACCGCGTACCAGACGCTCATTTACTGTAAATTCCACATCCATCGCTGTCAGGTAATCCTGTACACGCTGGAAATAAGCTGTGCTTTCTTCATCCAGACTATCGAGAATAGACGGTGCACCGACAAATTTGTCCTGATCGACTTTGCAGTCGAGCACACGCATCGGATTACGTTCCATCCGCTGCTGACAATCTCTGCACAGTGTATCCTTCATCGGACGCAGGAAGCCAAGCAGTGCTTCGTTGTAGGCTGCGCGTGTCTCCAAAGTACCGACCGAGTTAATCTCGACCGACACACCCTGCAGACCCAGCTCTTTGAAAAATTGCAGACCGAGTGCGATAACCTCTACATCAATCGCCGGATCAACCGAACCGAAGGCTTCGACACCGAATTGATGGAACTGGCGATAACGACCAGCCTGCGGACGCTCATAACGGAACATGGGTCCCATATAATACAGCTTGGTTACATCAGGCTCGCCATACAATTTATTCTCGGCATAGGCACGTACGACTCCAGCTGTACCTTCCGGACGAAGCGTCATGCTGCGGCCGCCTTTATCTTCAAAAGTGTACATTTCCTTTTGCACGACATCCGTTGTCTCGCCCACACCGCGCTGGAACAGCTCGGTTTGTTCGAATAATGGTGTGCGAATCTCACGATAATTGAATCTTCTGCACAAATCTCTTGCTTTCTCTTCGACATACTGCCACTTCTCTACCTTGCCTGGCAAGAAGTCCTGTGTGCCTGTCGGTTTTTGAAATGCCATTCTATTTCCTCCTTCATTCAACTCATCCAGTGACTGCGGATACTGACTTTATAAAAAAGCACAAAAAAGCCCCACGTCACTGTTCGTAAACAAACAGGGACGAGGGACTGGATATACCATTCACCCGTGGTGCCACCCACATTTCGAATGCTGCTGTCTCTAACTCTGCTGTATGCGCATAACTCCATGGAATCAGGCAGCAAATACAGCGACAGTCCGGTACTTTAAGCCATTTTACCGGTATACATTCGCTTCATTAAGCGGTTAACGCCCGCTGACTACGCATGAGGTTACTTGGATTCCAAAAGCAGATCGAGTTTCTCCCGGATTACGGAATTTCTCGGTACCATGAGCAGAATCTGCTGCAGGCAGGATATGCTTTTCCATCTTTCACATCATGTTCTCGGGGAGGTCTTTTCACATCGTTGTCCAGGGATTCCTTGCAGCCCAAGGGAATGCCTCTCTTTTCCGGTAAAGGAACTGTACAGTACCGATGATACTTTTCCCGTCCATGAATCATTCATTCAATTACACAATCACCGTCATCTGCTTCATCAATCACAAAGTCAGCACGATGTTATATTTAACGATTTTAATGAACCGCTGTGCTAAAGTCAATACCTTTCGTATAAGTAAAAGGATCGCTGGACAGAAAAAAACCTGCAGCAACGGGCTGCAGGCCAACATAGTATGTTAAAAGGGGGTCATAGGTTCATTATAGAAGCTGATTGTTAAGAAAAGATGTTTCCTATATTACAGTTCTATTACAATAGGTAAAACCTTTGTAAAAATGGTGTATGCAGACTGTTATCTCTGCAATCTCACTACCCAGCCCCCATTTGGTTCTCGCTACGATTATTACCATTCACACTTTATTTGAGTGTCTTTTCAACTATTCAAGAATCTCGACAAAGGCATTATTGGTACGCAGCTTTTGCACTACATTCTCTACATCCGATTCCATGACCGTAGCAGACAATACATATTTCAGATCATCATAATCCTTGTCTGTCGCGTTAATGGCGCTCCATGCATCGGTATCATCATTATCATGGCGTGCAGCACTATCATCGTCTGTAACTTCGTTACGTTTGCCGTCATTATCGATAATGGCAGTTGGCGGGATAATTGTACCTGGACCAGCACCACCGGATACTCCTGCGGAATTACCGGTCACTCCACCTGCGCCTGCATTCAATGGCAACAGCGGCACCATCACACGGCTGCCCTGATTGATTTGCTTGTCCAGACGGCCGACTTCCAGACTTTTGACATCAAAGGTCTGAATAGACGTTCTGGCACTTTCTGCCTGATCTTCGGTACGGAAATAAGCCTGAATATGTTTGGTCATAATAATGGCCTCCTTACTGTACGCAGAATGTGTATTCTGCCCAGTATTTTATTTGATAGGCTTACAAAATGCGGATCGTATCATTACAGCTTGGATGATTGCTTCGTTATAGTGACAATTACAGTACTTTCAACAGTTCACGTACAAATGCGGGCTCATCGTCCGGTGTACGCGATGTAATGAAGTTGCCATCAACAATCGCTTCGCCATCTTTGAAAGTGGCTCCGGCGTTAATCATATCCACTTTGAGCGGTGGATAGGAAGTAATCGTACGGCCTTCCAGCAGATTGGCACTTGCCAGAATTTGCGGACCGTGACAGATCGCGCCGATTGTTTTCTTGGCGTTATTAATTTCAGTTACAAAGTTCAGTACATTCGGATCCAGACGCAGTGCTTCCGGTGAAGAACCCCCCGGAATGACAAGAGCATCATAATCGGATGCACTTACTTCAGTAATTGCTTTTTCAATTGTATATTCGGCTTTACCATTTTTGCCGGTTACCTTTTGGCCTTTTTCAAGACCGATAATATCGGCTTCATGGCCTGCTTTTTTCAATTCATCATAAGGCACCTGCATTTCGGAGTCTTCGAATTCATTTGCTAATAAAAAGGCGATTTTGCTCATGGGATAGTTCTCCTTTCAAGGCTTATGCGTATTATTTTTCAGTTCCTCTATTTTCGTACTTGATAGAGGTGGTCGCTCTGTTATTACCCGATTCGGAGGTTGATCTAAACAGTTATACAGAAATGATTCGGAGCCTTGCAATGGGGTATATTAACATTGTCAATAACTGCTAACATTTAACATAACAGGAGGTGAATTCTAAATGAAAACTCTGGATATGGTTGCTTTGATTCTGCTGATCGTAGGCGGTATTAACTGGTTGCTGGTCGGTCTTTTCCAATTCGACCTCGTGGCTTCCATTTTTGGACAAGATTCCATGTTATCCCGTATCGTGTACATTATCGTAGGTCTGTGTGCTCTATATTGTCTTAAATTTCTATCGACTTCTAGAAATACAAGAACAGACAACACAACAACACGCGCATAATTGTAAAAGGAATGAGATATTTGATCAAAAAACACTCTACTTATATGGAGCAATCCATACAAAAAAGGTCCCGCTGAACACAAAACATTCAGAGAGACCTTTTTTGATGTCTTTTTTCAGGTGTACCTATTACTTTTCAGGTATGCCTATTACTACTGAAGAGAGATTCACATTTTACTTTTATTCTTCCTTATTGCGTACAGGACTATCGATAATCAATGTTACCGGTCCCCAGTTGGTCAGCGATACGTCCATATCTGCGCCAAATATGCCTTTTTCCACGACCAGTCCTTGTTCTGCCAGCGCCTGGTTGAATGCTTCATATACCGGAATTGCCTGCTCCGGGCGAGCCGCTTCGATAAAGCTCGGACGTTTGCCTTTGCGGCAATCACCGTACAGGGTAAACTGTGATACCGACAGCACCTGTCCACCGATATCGGACAATCCCAGATTCATTTTACCCTGCTCATCTTCAAAAATACGTATTCCGGCTACTTTTCCTGCCAGATAGCGTGCATCTTCTACGGTATCTCCGTGCGTTACGCCAACCAGCACCATCAACCCTTTGCCGATCTGACCTACGATCTCTTCGTTTACTGTTACCGATGCCTGCTTGCAGCGCTGGATTACCACTCTCATATTGAATGTCTCCTTTTCTGTATTGATTGCTATGTAGCAAAGAAACCAATCACCGCCATACTGCCGGGATTGGCTCCTCTGATCAAACCATTTTTTGTAAAAAGTATACTTATTGCATAATACGGTGCACGGTATATACATCCTGCACACGCTTGATTTTGTCCACAACCGACTGCAGATGATCGGTATTACGGATCATAATAGTCATATGGATCATGGCCATTTTATTTTTGTCGGAGCGGCCGGACACTGCCGAGATATTGGTCTTGCTCTCTGCAACCGTCTGCAATACTTCATTCAGCAGACCACGGCGATCATGGCCGGTAATCTCGATATCCACATTATAGTTGGCTTCCACCGCTGATTCCCATTCCACTTCAATAATCCGTGCTGCTTCGCTGTTGTCACTCACATCCGGCACATTGGTACAGTCACTCCGGTGAATAGAGACACCACGTCCTCGTGTTACATAGCCGACAATATCATCGCCTGGTACCGGGTTACAGCATCGTGCAAAGCGAACGAGCAGATTGTCTACACCCTTGATGCTGACACCGTGGGTTGGACGACTGCGCTTCTGTTGTTCCGGCGCACTTTTCACTTCCTTGACCTGGGAAGTCAGCTCGATAATGCTGGCTTCTTCCTGCTCTCTGCGCATCTTTTCCGTAAGACGCGTACAGATCTGGGCAGCGGTAATTCCGCCAAATCCAATAGCAGACAGCATATCCTCGATATCATGGAAAGCGAATTTTTTGCCGACTTCGGACAGTTTGTCGTCGGTCAGCCATACCGAAGCTTCCAGGTTGAGACGCTTCATCTCGCGTTCGAGTGCATCGCGGCCCTTCTGTACATTTTCCTCGCGTTTTTCCTTTTTGAACCACTGCTTGATTTTGCTGCGCGCATGGGAAGACTGGGCAATTTTGAGCCAGTCCTGGCTTGGTCCATAGGAATGCTTGGATGTCAGAATTTCGATAATGTCGCCGGTTTTGAGACGGTGATCCAGCGGTACGATCCGACCGTTCACCTTGGCTCCAATCGTCCGGTTACCGACTTCGGTATGAATACGATAGGCAAAGTCCAGCGGTACCGAGCCATTTGGCAGCTCAATAACCTCGCCTTTGGGTGTAAATACAAAGACCAGATCGGAGAAAAAGTCCATTTTCAGGGATTCAACAAACTCCGAAGCATCCTGTGCTTCATGCTGAAGCTCCAGAATCTCTTTGAAAAAAGGAACCTTGTTCTCGATATTGCCGCCTGTGGAGCCTTCTTTGTAAGCCCAGTGAGCTGCAATACCGAATTCTGCGGTACGATGCATATCCCATGTACGAATCTGTACCTCGGTTGGCTCCCCTGTAGGACCTACAACTGTCGTATGCAGGGACTGGTACATATTCGTTTTGGGCATTGCGATATAATCTTTGAACCGGCCTGGCATCGGCTTCCATAGCGTATGAATAATACCGAGCGTCGCATAACAATCCTTGATATTATCTACGATAATCCGAATGGCCAGCAGATCATAGATTTCGTTAAACTGCTTGTTTTTGGTCGTCATTTTCTGATAAACGCTGTAGATATGCTTCGGGCGTCCGGACAGATCCGCATCGATACCCATTTCTTTGAGCTTCTCGCGAATACGATCAATAACATTATCGATATACTGCTCACGCTCTGCACGCTTTTTGTGCATCAGATTGGCAATACGATAATACTGCTGCGGATTCAGATAACGCAGTGCGATATCTTCCATTTCCCATTTGATCGCGGAAATACCGAGACGATGAGCAACCGGACAGAAAATCTCCAGTGTCTCATAGGCAATACGCCGCTGGCTTTCTTCGGACTGGTACTTGAGCGTACGCATATTATGCAGACGGTCAGCCAGCTTGATTACAATGACACGAATATCCTGTGCCATTGCGATAAACATTTTACGATAATTCTCGTTCTGCTGTTCTTCCTTGGAACGGAATTTGATCCGCTCCAGCTTGGTCAGACCATCGACGAGCATCGCACAGTTGTCGCCAAAGCGGCTGCGGATTTCCTCCAGGGATACGGTTGTATCTTCAACAACATCATGCAGAAGCGCGGCGATAATCGAGATGGTATCCATCTCCATGCCAACGACGATATCTGCAACTGCCAATGGATGCAAAATATAAGGTTCTCCTGATTTGCGCACCTGTCCATGATGAGCCTGATCAGCAAACTCATAGGCTTCTTTGATACGCTCAAGATCCTTCTCTTTAATGTAGGCGGACGCCTTTTCAAGTAATCGCTCTATGCCCATGGAATCGTTGTCGTATCCTTTCTATTCATGAATAACATTTAAGCAGTACTTCCCTTAAATGTAATGAAAGTGGTCTGTATCTATAAGATAAATGGTAGAACAAATCGATCTCTACCCGTATAAAACATTTCTTTGAGCATTTTCGTACGCTGGAGCAGTGATTTTCGTGTATCCCTGTAGTCAACTTGCAGACTTCAGTCGCATACAAATTCAAAATGGAACCTGTTCATGCTCACTGCGGCAACAGGTCCCTAAAAGGGGTTTCCTATAATTATGCCTCTTGCGCATAGCCGCGTCAACCGTATTAAATGAAGGGTTCATAAAGAATTAGCCCCCTTTTGAAAATCGTTATTGAAAAAACCATGCAAACTCATTAAGCTATTAAGGATGCAAGGAAGAGAATCGAAAGTATAGAAACGAAGGAGTGGATACATTGCAGCGTGAAATTCAGGTTAATCAGAAATTGCCACTTGGGCCAGGGTTGCTGTTAAGCTTGCAGCATCTTTTTGCCATGTTCGGAAGTACCGTACTCGTACCGAATCTGTTCAAGGTCGATCCGGGAATGATTCTGTTGATGAACGGGATCGGGACACTGCTGTATATCTGGATCTGCCGAGGGAAAATCCCTGCCTATCTGGGTTCCAGCTTTGCGTTTATTGCACCGGTATCACTCGTGCTGACGCAGCACGGTTATAATGATCAGGGCTATTCGCTGGCATTGGGTGCCTTTATCGTAACAGGGATTATTTTTATCCTCGTCGCCCTGATCGTCAAATTTGCCGGGACACGCTGGATTGATATCGTGTTTCCACCGGCAGCGATGGGCGCGATCGTCGCATTGATCGGTCTGGAGCTGATTCCGGTTGCTGCACAAATGGCTGGATTTATCGCCCCTGCAGGTGTAGATGCTGCTACATGGGTGCCGAATATGAAAGTCATTACGCTCTCCCTGATTACGCTGGGAGTAACGCTGATCGGTGCAGTTACCTTTCGCGGATTCCCCAAAATCATACATATTCTGATCGGTATTGTAGTCGGCTATGCACTTTCTTTCCCGCTTGGACTGATCGATACAACAGCGATCCGTACAGCCAGCCTGCTGCAGGTACCACATGTGGTCACTCCTTCATTTAATTGGTCGGTGATTCTGACGATTATACCGGTAGCTCTGGTCGTTATCGTCGAGCATATCGGGCATCTGCTCGTAACCGGCAATATCGTCGGCAAGAATCTATCCAAGGACCCTGGTCTTCATCGTTCTTTGATGGGAAATGGAATCTCGACCATCCTGTCCGGGTTCGTCGGCTCTACGCCGAATACAACCTACGGCGAGAATATCGGCGTAATGGCGTTGACTCGTGTCTACTCCGTTTATGTCATTGGCGGCGCTGCGGTTATTGCGATCCTGCTGTCCTTTTCCGGTACTTTTACCGGCACGGTCGCGGCGATTCCGGCTCCGGTCATGGGTGGTGTCTCGCTGCTACTGTTCGGCGTTATCGCTGCTTCGGGTCTGCGCATTCTGGTGGAACAAAAGGTCGATTACTCCAAAGCACAAAATATGCTGCTGACGACTGTGGTGCTGATTACCGGTCTGAGCGGCGCTACAATCACCTTGGGTTCTGTACAACTCAAAGGAATGGCACTGGCGACTATCGTAGGCATTCTGCTCAGTCTGTTCTTCCGTATTTTGCAGGTAACCGGATTGTCCAACGACAAGAATGACGAAGCTCCACCTGCCAAGATCCCGGATTGATTAGAAAGATCATGGATATGGTGGATTAGGTACAGGTTATACAGTTGATCCATTACAGGTTGGTATCCGATAGATGGATAGGTTGACGTTGTTATTGCGAGTCATACTTTCCGTACATTCCGGAATTGCCGTCATTCCTATACAGAGATAATGTATATGCCTAATTTAGTTCGAATTCAAAAAAGGTGCCCTACGGCAGAATCCGCTGGCACCTTTTTTGGGTTGTTTTAGTTATCCATTCTATGCAGAAATGATCCATTCTGGATAATATCCATTTTTATTTCCCCCTGGGATATTTGGGTTCACCGAACCATCCCGAGCAAGTGATTTTCTTATAATACGATCGTCTCAGAATCTTCTGTGCCGAATCGATAAAATGATTATTCGGCTTACGCATTATAGGAAAATAATTTGCTTCTGTTTTTGATCATGGGAATATTATTTGTTTAGCCGGAATACTTTGGCGATTCCTTTGTAAATCCATTTGGATTCTTTGGTCAGTAGCGGACCGAGAATAGCCAATATCAATACATAAATCGCGGCAAATGGCTGCAATATAGCAGATAGTGCACCTGCTGCACCCAGATTGGCAACAATAATAGAGAATTCTCCGCGTGACATAATGGTCAATCCTACATTGGCTGAAGCCTGAGGAGAGAGATTGGCCGTTTTGCCTGCCATCATGCCCGCAGTATAGTTACCGATCATGGTCAGAATTACGGCTCCAATTGCCAGCCATACTGCGTTGCCTCCCAGTGACAATGGATCAATCGTCAATCCAAAGCTAAAGAAGAACAAGGCACCGAAGAAATCACGGAATGGTAAAATGATTTTCTCGATCCGGTGCATGTGAGACGTCTCTGCCAGCACCAGTCCGACCAACAGTGCGCCAATTGCTTCGGCCACATGGATCGTTTCGGAGAAACCGGCGATCAGGAACAACGCAGCGAAGATTACACACATGAATATTTCATTAGACGGAATATTAAGCAAACGATTCAACAGCGGTACTGCCTTGCGGCCAACAATAAGGATTAGCAGCATATAACCGAGTGCAATACCCGCCGATATCAGGATCCCGCCAATTGAAGTTGCTCCGCTGAGCAGCAGTCCGGATAGTACAGACAGATAGACGGCGAGGAATACGTCTTCGAACATGATGATGCCGAGAATCATTTCGGTCTCGGGGTTGGCTGTACGTTTTAGATCGACCAGCACTTTGGCAACAATTGCACTGGAGGAGATCGTCGTAATACCGGCAATAACCAGAATCTCCTTGAGCTCAAATCCGGTCGCCCATCCATACAGCAGTCCCAGGGTGAAGTTAATACCAATATATATGGTCCCCCCCAGAGCGATCGAGCGTCCTGCCTTGATCAGCCGGCCTACCGAGAATTCGAGTCCCAGATAGAACAGCAGGAAAATGACACCTATTTTGCCCATAAATTCAATCAGTTCCGCACTCTGGATAAACCGGAAGTCCACGATTCCAAATACAGGAGCATGCGGACCGACCGCCATACCTGCAAGAATGTAGAATGGCACGACCGAGAAACGCAGCTTGGAAGCAAGTAGTCCTGCCAGAGCAACCAGCAGTACAGCGATTCCAATCTCAAATACAATATAATCCATACTCAACCGCCCCCTCTCTCAAGCAGCAGTTTCAGTGATTGAATATCGTTGCGTTCTCCGGCAATGACCAGCGTATATCCATCCTGCAGTACATATTCCGGCCCTGGACTGATTTTTTGCTGTGCCGATTCCAGACTGGCAATAATAACGGTTCCCGTATTCTCACGAATCGCGAGCTCACCGATACTTTTACCAATACAGTCCATCCCTTTACGCAGCTTGTACCACTCAATACTCAGCTTGGAAATAGAGAACTCTACCTGCTCCAGCGCAGTAGGCTGGTAACTCATACCGCCGATAATACTTGCAACCTGACGAGCTTCGCGATCATTCAGCGTCATCACAAGCTCGTGGTCATCCGGAGCTGCCGGTGAACTGTGGTACACCTCGCGTTTGCCATCTTCATGGACCACAATCGCTACTTTCTCGCGATCATCGGTCTCCACCATAAATTTCCTTCCAATACCGGGCAAGTCCGTCTCACGAATAATAGCCATACTTCCCCCTCCTTTTTGTATAAGTTAACATTGCCATATACAGTGTATGCATAATGCTACACTCACAGCATGCCTCTCTACACTATACGGGGTACCAGCAGAATGGTTTCAAAAAAAAGGCTATTTTTCGCCTTTTTCGTTCAAAAAACGCCAAAAAAGACGTTTTTCCAAAATATTAACCTGTATTGATAACTTATAAATTGATGATTACCGCGAAATCCTAAAATGAATATTTTACCGAAATATTCATTTTACAGCCTTTATTTATGCTAAATGTGCGTATATTCATCTTCAATAACTGTTATTAAATACGAACGGGTCTTGTTTATATATTCTTATTCGATAGGTATCAGGTTATATCTGCAAAAATGATCTTATTCTATTCTTCAAGACACATAGGAGAAATAAAAAAAGAGCACAAGGAGTTCTGCTCCTCATGCTCTTTGTATTCATTTTACCCGTTCAGATCCGTTAACAGAATCAGAAAGGATATTGTGTCAGTGTGAATACTTCCACATCCGGCAGTTTTTCACGGCCGTTCAGATCTTGCAGTTCGATCATAAATGCAGCGCCTACTACATTACCGCCTACTTGACGGATCAGGTCTACACAAGTTGCGATTGTGCCGCCTGTTGCCAGCAGATCATCAGCGATCAGTACGTTTTGACCTTCCTGGATCGCGTCTACGTGCATAGCCAGTACATCTTTACCATATTCCAGTGCATATTCTGCCTGGATCGTTTTGTACGGCAGTTTGCCTGTTTTACGAATCGGAATAAAGCCTACACCCAGCGCATAAGCGAGTGGTGCGCCAACTACGAAACCACGTGCTTCCGGTCCGGCGATCACATCGATTTTTAGCTCTTTTACCAGCTTTTTCAGTTCTTCGATGGAAGCTTTGTAAGCTTCACCATTTTGCAGCAGGGTTGTAATATCTTTAAAACTGATTCCTTCCTGCGGAAAATCCGGAATCACACGAATATGCTCTTTAAAATCCAAAAAAATCTCCTCCTAAAAATAGATCGGTTATGATGCGCCTTGCATGCGGGAAATCATCCATGAAGTTAATTGCGGCAGATCACTTTCACATAACATATATTCCATTTCAGCCAGTTCGCCAAGTTCCCGGTACAGCTGCGAGCTGTCGAGCGGACGTTTTACCGGAGCATTATTCAGCATTACCTGTCCATTCTGACGGATAATAAACTCCAGTTCCTCGAACACTTCCAGCATCATCTGTACCATTCTCACCGAGCTGGAGGTTTTTTGACTCAGATAGGGAATCAGCTTCGCTTCCTCCGCGATCGTCTCGCTGGATTTGACAAGCCACCCGTATATCAGTTTAAAACGATCCCGGTCGGGTATCTGCAGACGTTCCTGCTGCTGCGGCCGATCATGGAGCAGGACGATATTTTCAAGAGAAGTGAATCGTTCGAAAATAGTATCCAGCTGCTCGATATGCGCCGGTAATGATAACAGACATAATGTGCGTATAGCTTCTGCCCCATACTGTGTGGAGACATGATTGCAAGCTGCGATATCAACTTTTCTATCATAACCCCAAAGGGATACATCCGACAATTGGGTTTTTAAAGTTTCCACCCGATTTTCGCTGCACAATACTCCCAATTGGCCACCTTCTACCCCCATATAACGGGACCATTTCTGCCGAATCGTCTTCAAATGCTGCTCCCATTGACCGGAGCTGCGCCGATCCCAGACCTGAAGCCCGGGTACAGCCAGATCCTGTACCATCAGCTGTGGTTTGCGATTACCGCGCCATTCGTTGATACTGGTCTCGGCCAGTATATCAATCCGGTCACCTTCCGACAGCAGCTCGGCCAGTTCACCTTTGCCGAAAGCTATACCTTCCATCATGGTTCCATCCTGCTCTACCACCAGCCGCAGATGATCCAGCGTTTTGCCGATAGCTTTGGCCTGGGTTACCGTTACACCGCGCAGTACAATGCGTGGCAGTGGATTGGACATACCAAAAGGAGCAAGCTGGTCTAACTCTTCAATCGCAGACAGGGTCAGTTGATCCAGCGTACATTCATGATCTGCTGCTGTCTGGGGAACCAGATCTTCTTCGGTCAACATACCTGCTGCCCGTTCATTGAGCCGACGACGGAATTCATCCAGCTGATCGCGGTGCAGACTCATACCTGCTGCCGATGGATGACCGCCGAAATGATCCATCACATCCTCACAATCCAGCAGCGCTTTATAAATATCATAGCCGGGGATAGAGCGTGCAGAACCTTTGCTCATACCTGTCTGTGGATCGATACCCAGTACGATAGTCGGCCGGTAATAGCGATCCAGCAGTTTGGATGCCACTATACCGACCACACCAGGATTCCAGCCTTCACCAGCTACGACAATTACATGTGGAACGCTGCCATTGTTCATCGCTTTCTCGGCTTCCAGCATAGCGATAGCTTCCTGCACCATCCGGTTTACCAGATCCTGTCGTTCCTTGTTCAGCTGATCCAGTTCAAAGGAAATCTGGTCCGCTTCCGCCTGGTCAGTCGTCGTGAGCAGCTCTACCGCACGCTTTGCATGCTCCATGCGTCCACTGGCATTGATCCGTGGTGCCATGGCAAAAGCAATATGGGTAGCCGACATCTGTGCCGGATCAATTGCTGCAATATTGATCAGCGCACGCACACCAGCAAAAGCACTATGCTTCATCCGCTCTACACCTGTACGTACCATCATACGGTTCTCGTCTTCCAGCGGCATCAGATCGGCTACCGTACCAATCGATACGATCTCCAGCCATTCTTCGGGTACCCGATCTTCACCCAATAGTGCCTGTGCCAGCTTGTAGGCTACACCTACACCCGCCAGTCCCTTAAAAGGATAAGGGCAGTAGGCCAGCTTGGGATTCACCAGTGCACAGGCTTCAGGCAGCTCTGCCGGTGGCTCATGGTGATCTGTTACGACCACATCAATTCCAAGTGCTGCTGCATGAGCAATCTGGGATACTGCACTGATACCGGTATCGACTGTAACGATCAGCGTGACTCCCTGCGCATGTGCCTGATCGATCGCATGATTATGCAGACCATAGCCTTCTTTGGAACGATGGGGAATATAAATGTCATAATCGGCATTCAGATAGCGCATCAGCTGAATCATCAGTGATGTACTGGATACACCGTCAGCATCGTAATCGCCATAGATCCATATTTTCTCGCCTGCCGACAAAGCCTGGCGTATACGTTCGACCGCTTCCTTCATGCCGGCCAGCAGATAAGGATCATGAGATGTACTGCGGCTGCCCGACAGGAATTCGGCTGCTTCCATTTCTCTTGTATATCCTCTGCCTGCCAGCAGCGAAGCCGTTAGCCCGGAGATCCCCAGTTTGGCACTGAGCATCTGGGCTGCAGCCGGATCGGGATAATGTACATTCCAGTGATATTGTGAATGAATCATGATGTGCCTCCTTAATGAATCATGCCGTCGCCGGACTTTTCCCGGCTTTGTGTCCACTCGTAATTGGACTTGTACGGATAGCCTCCCGTATACGGCAGAACCTGTACTTCTACACTGCTTACATGAGCAAATCGAGTAAGCAGCAGATTTTTGGCATAGTCTGCAATTTCTGCTGCAGCCTGTACGCTAATCTGGGGATTAACTCCTATTTTTAGATGAATCCTTAGACCATCTCTGTATTCCTGGGCTTTCAGATCTTCAATCGTAATGACACCCTGTACACGCTGCACAGTATCCATAAAGTCAGCGGCATCTTCACGCTCCAGTTCCTGAACCAGCGTACCATAGACAGTCTGACTGGCCATCCGATAGCCCTGACGCCATAGAATTACTGCGACCAAAATAGCAGAGACCGGCTCTATATAATACAGGTTATCCATCTGCAGTTCCAGCGCCGCAATCGTACCGAGCATGCCGGCCAATACGAGGATTGAGGAATACAGTGAATAACGATGCATATCCACTTCTTCGGCCGCCCTCGTGTTTCCTTGCTTTTTCGCATAACGATAACGATAGCGGAATAATGCTTCATTGACTGCCATCGCCAGAAAAACAACTACAATCGCATAGGGCTTGGGATCAGGAGTCTGCTCTGACATCAGATCACGCACCGCAGATATGGCAATCTCCAGGCCACCAAGCAGCAGCAAGACCGTCAACAGCAGATTCGTAAATGGAGCCGCTGTCTTGTTATATCGTTCTTTGGAGGCTGCATGATCTTCCCCTGTCCGGCGACTTTGTCTACCCTGATGCCTTTTGGACAGGCGCTCTGCCAGACTGCTGACTGCACTGGAAGCTGTATAGAGAGCATCTCCCATCAATGCCTTGTTGCTGGCCGCATAAGCGGTGACTGCTTTGACTATAGCCAGTATTAATCCAGCCAGTATGGATGTCCAGAATACTTTTCCCTGCTGACGGATATCGTTATTTCTCACCATACTTCCTCCTAAGACAAGATGAAGCCGCGTCGGTATGAGGACCAGGACGCGGCTTCAGGCAGGTTAGCTTGCGATGTTAGGCCGTCGTCTTCGACGGTGCTTTCGCTTTTGGTTTCTGTCTGTTTTTGAGTACCAACCACAGTGGACTTGCGATAAAGATCGAAGAGTAAGCTCCGAAAGCAAGACCGATCATCATAGCCAGCGAGAACATACGAATGGACTCACTACCCAAAATGAACAACAGCAGACAAGCGATGAATACAGTCAGTACCGTATTCAGGGAGCGTGTCATGGTTTGAGAAATACTCTTGTTTACGATATCGGCAACATCTCCGCGTTTTTTCTGTTTGGCAAAACGCAGATTCTCACGGATACGGTCAAAGATAACAATCGTATCGTTCAGGGAGTAACCGATGATCGTCAGTACAGCAGTGATAAAGGTCAGATCCACTTCCAGACGAAAAATCGAGAAGACCGAGATGACCAGGAATGCATCATGCAGCAGCGCTACTACAGAAGCTACCGCAAAACGCCATTCGAAACGGATTGTTACATAGATGATAATTCCAAGGCTGGCAAGCAATACGGCCCAGAGAGCATTACGCTCAAGCTCTTTGGCAATCGTTGGATCGACGGTATTAACTTCAAAGGAAGCTCCGCTGTCCAATTGCTTGTTGAATGCCTGTTTGAGCTGATTTTCCTGTGTATCAGTCAGTACTGTTTCAAAACGGATAGACATCCGTCCGTCTCCACCGATATTGATACTTGGATCCTTTCCTATATTGAGGCTGTCTACTACAGGTTGTACCTGTTCTTCTGTTAACGTCTTGGTCAGCGTCACATCGACATTGGAACCCGAACGGAAATCAACGCCATAATTCAATCCGGCAACTGCCAACGAGATAATACCGGCAATTGTCAAAATAATGGAGAATGTATAAAAATACTTACTCAGTTTGACAAAGTCATAATTCCACTTAAAGCGCATCGCGTTCACTCTCCTTTACGCCGAAATACTCCGGTTTGTTAACCAGTTTCCCTTTGACGAGCAGGGACAGTAAAAAGCGGGAGAAGAACACGTTGGTAACGATACTTACAAGAATATTGAAAATCAATACCAATGCAAAGCCTCTTACAGCACCTGTACCCAGAGCAAACATTACAGCAGCTGCAATAATGGTAGTTAACTGGGCATCCATGATCGTACCGAATGAACTTCTGCTTCCTGCTTTGAACGCAGACGGGATACTCTTACCGTTGCGAATCTCATCCTTGATACGCTCATAGGTGATGATATTGGAATCGACTGCCATACCCACACCCAGGATAAAGGCTGCGATACCCGGCAATGTCAATGTGAAATCACCTGCAACAAAGATCATAACCGTGAGCCATACATAGGTGATAATACTGAATCCGGCAATCAGACCCGGAATACGATATACCAGAATCATAAAGATCAGAATGATAATAGAAGCTACGATACCAGCTTTCAGGGTTTCGTTCAGAGACTGTTGTCCCAAAGATGCTCCTACACTCTGTGAATAGATTTCGGTCAATTTCAGCGGCAGTGCGCCCAGGTTGATCTGGTCTTTGAGCTGCTGTGCTTCTTGAACGGTGTAGCTGCCAGAAATGCTGGCTTTGCCATCTGTCAGTTCAGCTCGTACAGTTGGTGCCGACAGCAGTTGACCATTCAGGAAGATTCCGAGCGGCTGATTGATCAGACGTTTGGTAATCTCTCCGAATTTTTTGGCATCTTTGACTTCGATCGTGATCTCTGGCTGCTGCAGTGAGTTATACACTACGGATGCACCGTTTTCTTTGAAGTCATCACCAGTCAATTCGATTTTACAATAAAGTTTTGCCGGATCTTCATTGGCATAAGTATTTTCTGTAGCTGTAGCGCCGGCTCCTGTGTCAGGAGTTACGGTCACTCCCTGCGGCAATCCTTCGGTCTGTGCAGACACTGGATTGCTATCCGAAGATTTGCTATCGGTACTGCTCTTTGTTTCTGCAACTTTGGACTTGTTAATGTCCTGCTTCTCGGAAGACGCGCTTCCTGATTGCTTGGAAGCATCCGTGGAACATCCATCCATACTGCGGAACGTAAGTTCAGCCGGTTCTTTCATGGTCTTGCGGACAGTTGCTTCATCCGTAACACCGGCAATTCTCAGACGAATACGATCTGTACCCTCTGTTGTAATTTCCGGCTCACTTGTACCAAGGGCATTGGCACGCTGTTCCAAACTTCTTGCAGTCTGCGTCAGAGATTCTCTGGTAACTGCTTCCCCCTGCGTGGTTGGCGTAGCCTGATACAAGATTTCAAAACCGCCTTTAAGATCGAGTCCCAGACGGACATCTTTAAATAGCGGGGTCGTTGTACCGATAATACCGGCTACGACAAGTATGACGACTATGAAGCTGATGATTCTGTTCATCCCGTATGTGGTTCCCCTTTCATTCTCAATATTCCTATTATAGCGATGCGGCAAATGACAGTCAATTTACCAATGGTCAGCAAAACAAACAGGCTGATGCCTGTCAGACACCGGCCCAGCTCATTCTTGGTCCAATGAGAAAATTAAATTTACCTGCGAACACACCTTACCATCTGGCAGACGATCTGTGCAATACCATATTTCTGTCAACAAGATTATCCGTGCAATGGAGGTATCCGTTCCTGCATATCCGCGCTTTCCATTTTCTTATAGGAAGACATCGTCAGATAATGCATCAACTGATTGGGTTTCATTGATAAAATATCGTTGACCAGCTCGTACAGCCGGGGCATACCCTGCTTTTCATACTTGTTATTCAGGCAGTCCCATAATTCTTCCGAAGTCAGCTGCTCATATCCAAGCATCGCAAACTCTTCGATTTTGCTCTGGCATAGCGAGTCAATCAGTTCTGTCAATTCCGCATTGCTTAATTCGTCCATGTCCACCAGCTACCTTCCTGTTGCTTATGACTACATTGTATTAAATGATCATTATTGCTGCCTCATAATCTATACAGGTTACACATTCTTCAACTGTACCCTAATTCCTGCCAGCCGCCTAGTGTAATGCGCATAATAATGG
Organism: Paenibacillus shenyangensis; assembly: GCF_000346635.1. NCBI lineage: Bacteria > Bacillati > Bacillota > Bacilli > Caryophanales > Paenibacillaceae > Paenibacillus > Paenibacillus shenyangensis. The sequence goes on along the minus strand of NZ_AOIG01000015.1, from coordinate 10,550 downwards.
AGAAATTTCTGGTTACAATACAACGGTATATACATACCATGATGCAATCAGTAGCGAAATAAGTGTCAGCGGCAGACCTACTCTCAGGAATTCCAGATAACCAAGACGTTGCTGGCGGCGGTCAGCCATGGAAGCTGCAATCAGTCCAGCTGCAGAACCCAGCAGTGTTCCACTTCCCCCAATACCTGCACCAATAGACAACGCCCACCATAACGGATTAATAACAGCAGGTGTGGAAGCTCCCATTTGCACGGCTGTGTCCTGAACAAGCGGAATCATGACTGCAACCCATGGCATATAATCCATTACTGAAGATAACAAACCGGTTGTCCAGAGCAGAATCAGAGCAACCCATGACATATCGCCATTTGTCAGTTCAATCAGATAACGAGCTCCCGTCTGAATCCAGCCGGTCTCCACCAATCCTCCTGCCAGGATAAATAAGCCTGCAAAAAATAACAGGGTGTCCCATTCCAGATGACGCAATATAGATAGGGGCTTCGCTCCTGTTGCTATCGCAGCAACCAGCATAATCAGCGCTCCGGCTGCTGCCACGATAGATAAACGAAGATCCAGCCAGGATCCGATAACAAGTCCTGCTATCACCAATACAAAGACCATTAGTACTACAAAAGCAAGTTTTCTGTTCTCGATAGAGCTTGTTACTTCCTGCTCCAGATTTAGTGTTCTCGCCGTATGTGAGGCAGTGCGGAAGCTTTGCCAATACAATAGAGCAATCAGCAGCAGATTCACTGCCAGCAGAATGAGCATCAATGGTCCCAGCATTGTAACGAAAGATACAAAAGTCAGCTGTGGATTGGCAGTACCGATCCACATATTGGCCGGATTGCCGATCAATGTAGCTGTTCCTCCAATATTACTGGTAATGATCGCTGCAATCAGAAAAGGAGCAGGTTTCATTTTCAGCAGATTTGTTACGGTAAATATAACAGGTACCATCAAAATAATGATCGTTACATGATCCAGCAGTGCAGCTCCAAGAGCTGTCCATATCATTAGAATAACGAAAAGAAGCAGCGGATTGCTGCGTGTCCATCCCAGACTCCGGATGACGGCATAATGAACCAGTCCACTACGGCTCATAACGCCTGCAATCACCAGCATGCTCATCCAGAGCAGCAGAGTGTCCCAATTGATATGCGTCGTATAGGCATTTTGCCAATGTACAAGACCCAGCAGCAAAAACAATACTGCTCCAATAACAGCGATCATCGCCCGATTCAGCTGATCTGTTATCCATATGGCGTATATAACTAGAAAAATAACGATAGCTGCTGTCGGCTGCCATGTCATCATCTCCGATACTTGCAAGGTACACATCCTTTCTCCTATCACATTATCCGGTTTGTTCATCAGTTTCCTATCATACCCCGGCTCAATTCCCTATCATAATGAAATTCCTTCAGGATAGCAAAGCCCAAATTAGCAGTTAATAACAAAAAAGCAGACCTGCAGGCAGGTCCGCTTTGGTAACAATTTATGAATGATTCCGTTTTGCCGAGATTCGCTTAGACTTTGGCAACCGGAGCAGTATCCTTGGCAGTCGAGTGGCTGATCGCCGAACGGTCAAATGTCAATTTGGTGACATCGTTTACACGCAGTACCACAATATCATCTGTGATCTCCGTAATCGTTCCATGCAGACCACCGATTGTTACGACTTTATCGCCTTTTCCGAGTGTATTCAGCATCATGTTGCGCTGTTTTTGTTTCTTTTGCTGAGGACGAATCAGCAGGAAATAGAATACAACAAACATCAATACAAATGGAATGATAGCCCCCAAAATTCCAGTACCGCCACCAGCGGCTGCTGCTAAATTAAACATGGTATTGCCCCCTTTTTAATATAAACCGGGGACCGGAGTTCCGGTACCCGAAGTGTTTCCAGCTGTTGTTCGGCAAAATATACAGCAATGATCCGGTACATCATTCAATGTTCTTTATGATACAGTATTCGGCTTAGAAGCCTTTATCATTATCATGCAGTCCATATTGATCGAAGAACTCATCACGGAAATCAAGCAGACGGTCATCCATGATCGCCTGACGTACATTTTTCATCAGGTTAAGCAGGAAATGCAGATTGTGATACGTAGTCAGACGCAGACCAAAAGTCTCATCCGCTTTGATCAGATGGCGCAGATACGCACGGGAATAATTGCGGCAGGTATAGCAGTCGCAATTGGGATCAAGCGGTCCAAAGTCTCTGGCATACTTGGCATTACGTACAACAACACGGCCTTCACTGGTCATTGTCGTACCATTACGCGCAATACGTGTAGGAAGTACACAGTCAAACATATCCACACCACGAATCGAACCCTCGAGCAGTGCATCGGGAGAACCGACACCCATCAGATAACGAGGCTTGTTACTTGGCAAAAATGGCATAGTATATTCCAGAGCTTCATACATCAAATGCTTGGGCTCTCCTACACTCAGTCCACCAATAGCATACCCCGGGAAATCCATCGAAGTCAAATCAAGCGCACTCTGGCGGCGCAGGTCTTCATGCATACCACCTTGTACGATAGCGAACAATCCCTGATCCTGTGGACGTGCATGGCTGTTCAGGCAACGTTCTGCCCAGCGGGTCGTACGTTCCAGCGATTTTTTGACATAATCATACTCTGCCGGATAGGGTGGACATTCATCAAATGCCATCATAATATCGGAACCGAGCGCATTCTGGATCTCCATGGCTATTTCCGGTGACAGGAACAGCTTGTCTCCATTCAAATGGGAACGGAAATGTACGCCTTCTTCGGTAATCTTGCGCATTTCACTAAGACTGAATACCTGAAAACCGCCGCTGTCTGTCAGAATCGGGCGATCCCAGTTCATGAATTTGTGCAGTCCGCCAGCTTCCTTGATCAGATCATGACCGGGACGCAGGAACAGATGATACGTATTGCTCAGAATAATATGGGCATCCATTTCCTTGAGTTCTTCGGGACTCATCGTTTTGACAGTTGCCAGGGTGCCGACAGGCATAAAAGCCGGTGTCTCGATAATACCGTGTGGAGTGTGAACCCGTCCAAGCCGGGCTCCTGACTGTTTACAAGTTTTGATGTGTTCGTACGTTATAGGTCCAGACATAGTATTTATTCTCATCCTTCTGGTCATTTAATAGGCAAAACAGAAAGGACCGGCAGAACCGGTCCTGCAATCAACCGACATTTAATTATAACGGAGCAACCCCATGAAGCACAATATATGTTCGTACTGATATATTTATTATTTACAGATGTTTGTTTATCGATTTAATAAATAAACATCGCATCGCCAAAACTGAAGAACCGGTATTCACGCTCAATCGCTTCCTGATACGCTGCCATAATATGCTCGCGTCCGGCCAGCGCACTGACCAGCATGACCAACGTGGACTTGGGCAGATGGAAATTGGTGATCATGGCATTGACCAGACCAAAGGTATGTCCCGGGTAAATAAAGATCTGTGTCCAACCACTTGCTGCTTCCAGCGGACGATCCTGGAAATCACGAGCCACTGTTTCCAGGGTGCGTGCGGAAGTGGTACCTACCGCGATTACCCGGCCACCGCGTGCTTTGGTTTCATTCAGCAGCGTCGCTGTCTCCGCAGGTAATGAATAATATTCTTCATGCATGACATGCTCTTCGATCGTCTCTGCGCTCATCGGCCGGAAGGTTCCCAGACCAACATGCAGTGTGACAAATCCGATTTGTACACCTTTGGCACGAATCTGGTCCAGCAGTTCTGTAGTGAAATGTAGACCGGCTGTAGGAGCAGCCGCCGAGCCTTCATTTTTGGCATAGACCGTTTGATAACGTTCACGATCATCCAGCGTCTCCTTAATATAAGGAGGCAGCGGCATTTCACCCAGACGATCCAGAATTTCCTGAAAAATCCCTTCATACTTGAAAGAAAGTACACGCATCCCCATATCGCCTTCTTCTTCAATTACCGCTTCCAGTTCGTCACTGAAATGAATAACTGCGCCGGTTTTAATCTTTTTGCCCGGTTTCACAAGCGCTTCCCAGCGATCCCCTTCCAACTGAGTCAGCAGCAGAATCTCTGCTTTGGCTCCTGTATCCTTTTTCGTTCCGAACAGACGTGCAGGAATAACACGTGTATCGTTCAGAATCAGGGTATCGCCTTCATGGAAATAATTAATAATATCTGCAAAATGCTCATGCTGCACATCACCAGTTGTTTTGTTCAGCGTCAACAGACGGGACGCTGTACGTTCTTTGAGCGGTACCTGCGCGATCAAATGCTCCGGCAGGTTAAAATCGTACATATCTACTTTCATCTTCATTTATCCTTTCGTAATTACTGCACCTTTAAAGTAATGCTGTAAAATTTCTTTGTAAGTGGAACCTTTATCGGCCATACCTTTGGCTCCCCACTGGGACATGCCAAGTCCATGACCATTGCCTCGGCCGGTAAACAGGAATCCACCTGGCTCTGTAACACGGGCATTGCCTTCTCCGTTCATAATAACGGTAGAGGAAGTACCTTTTCCTTGCCCGGAAGCTCCCAGAATCACTACTCCTGCTGCCGGCAGTTCATCCTGACTGCTCCCTGCGCCGATTATAGTGTACTTCTCGGTCTGCACCACATCAAACAGCGTACTTGGCAGCCCGTTGAGCGCCGAACGGAACATATCGGGATATTTAACATTCACTATGCTGCCATTTACCTTGATCTCGGTCACACGTCCGGATGGTCCACGCTCGGTTACCTGAATCGAAGTGATCGTCGACGGCAAGCTGGATGTAGTTTTGCCTTTCAGAGCAGATAACAGCTGTGAAGATGTATAGGGGCCGCGAATCCATTCATAGCTATTCGACTCTGGAACAATCTCCAGTACAACCGCCTGATTGCCCGGATTCAGCTGAGCAACTGCTTTGACACTGTTTTGTACGACAGGAAGCTCACGTACATTGGTATTTTTGGTAGTCACGGTCATATAATCGAGTCCCGCTTCCGTTTGCTTGCCTGCGAGCTTGGCATTATCTTCACGGATATAGCCTGACTCGCCATTATCCAGCAGGACATGATACCATTTTTTTAGATTGGCCTGGGCAGCGGCATCTCCATCCGAGACGACACTTACATAGGCGTCTCCGCTACCTTTCCATACTTCTGAATTGTCCGCACTGACTCCACCGGCATTGGCAGAGAAAATCGTCTCCAGAACCTTATTGTTTTTCATGACCACTTCACCGGCCGTATCATCTACTGCTTTGATGATTCGCTTGTCTTCCGCACTCACTCCATTATAGGCTTGACTGAGTGTCCCATCGACTACATCCGCTATTTTGAAACGGGATGTGCCTTCCTGGGATCTGGCATAGCTGCGTGCCGCTACAGCTTGCGCCTTGAGTGCTTCGGCAGGCCATGAAGCAGACACTTCTCCACCTACTACAGAATAGAGATAGTCTTCCATCGGCAGTACGTTGATCCAGGCTAACTGACCGTTATAATTGCTAATCTCAAAGTCTCCACGATAGGAGCGAGCAGAACGTTCAGTTACCTGGGTTCCGGCATCGCTTCCTTTGAGACGCATAACAGCTTTGCTGCCACTCACGATATAATGATCGATTGGAGCAGGACTGGTAATACTTGATGTTGCATTTTGGCGAATGATAAGCGCAGACTCCGTACTGCTTACTGTTGTCAGCGTCACCTCAGGCAGTGCTGCCGCAGCAGCTGCTTTTACAGCAGCGAGACCGGCACTGTTAGCCTCCTCACCTACCCATACATTATAGGTCAATTGCCCACCGCTGTGAGTCAAAGCCATAAATGCATCCAGACCGGCATTCTGTGCATCCATTAACGCAGATTGAGCTTGAGATTCACTCGTATAGCTACCTGCAGATAAGTGCATACTTCCTTTGACGGATGGCGTCTGACCACTTAATAGGGAACGTACGGTAGAGCTCACACGGGAAGCTGCTGTTGTAGCATTCGCTTCGGTAGCATACATGCCGGTATATAATTGATAGATCGTACTTCCATTTTTGGAGGAAGTGAGTACAATCGGCTTATCACTGGTTGGTTGCAGCAGCTTGATCCCTGCCGCGGCTGTAGCAAAGTCTGCGGTTTCCAATACTTTAACCCGGTATCCATCAATCCCAAAGCTGGCCTGCTTACCAATTGACAGCCAGGAATCGAATGTCCGTCCGCTCATTTCACCCAGTTCCAGATCACTGGCCGACTTTACATTTACTACAGGTACGATAGAAGTATACGTACTACCTCCATTAAAAAATATTCCGACCCGAATCTCTTCATCCGAAGGCCCTGCTGCATAAGAAGGCATTGCATATCCTGCCATGAGTACTGCTGCCAGTGCCAATGTGCCTGCAGTACGTACGACCAGCTTGCGAAGCTCAATAAGAGAAGTTCGATATTTTTTATTTTCCGGTTCCATACATGTTATTGTGCGGTTAGTTTGTTCATTTCCTGTTTGTTTATATGTTCCATGTTCTATGATAATGGATGATTTTAGTTGTATCCTTTGCAGGCTGGAACCATGATCAGACCCTATAGTATGATGGTTTGCTGCCCTGACAACTGTATTTTCCTGCCAGTTATCGTGGTTAAAATTATCTCCAGCAGCTTTCTCCCGATCCTGTTCTCGCAGCATTGCAAATTTCATCATTGCTACCTTCCTTTCACTTTTCACTAAAATAATCATTCCCGATCAAGCAGCATATACTTCTTCCATCATCAGACAGATCAATGGCAACAGATTACAAAAGGCTGACCATTTACAATATAAATAATAGTTCAGTACCTAAAGCTAACTATAGCTAACCTTTTTTGGAGTGCAGCTTCGTTTCTTGGAGACCCAGTTTTAAAATATACTACTCTTTAGATATAACTATTTTAATAATTCAGCCTTTTCAATCTATCCATCTTTTGAGCTTTTGATCTACTATTATTTCGAATGCATGCCTATTCAACGTATCCTTATTGACTGTATTCCTATAAGATCAATACAATAAAAAGCCTGCTATTTATAGAAGATACACTCTATAAATAACAGGCTTGGCGCTATCAAGAGGTTCTATCTACATATCAGAGCCTCTATTATAACATGACTTGTACTTATTTACCCTTCAAGTCTTCCGGCATGGGAATTCCCAGATGACTGTAGGCTTTTGGCGTAACTACACGTCCACGTGGTGTACGCTGCAAGAACCCCAGTTGCAGCAGATAAGGCTCGTATACATCCTCGATCGTTTGTCCTTCTTCGCCAATCGTAGCTGCGATGGTGTCCAGACCTACCGGACCTCCGCGGAAACTGTGAATCATTGCTTCCAACATTTTATGATCAATCTGATCCAGTCCGCATGGATCAACCTGCAGCATATTCAGCGACTCTTCGGCAATCTCCGGTGTAATAATACCATCACCACGTACCTGTGCATAATCTCTTACCCGTTTGAGCAGACGATTTGCAATACGTGGAGTCCCTCTTCCACGCAGTGCAATCTCCTCGGCAGCATCTCCCAGAATCTCAATTCCCAGAATATCTGCACCACGACTGACGATAAATGTTAATTCATCTACGGTATAGAACTCCAGTCGACTGACAACACCAAACCGATCACGCAGCGGAGCTGACAGTAAACCCGCTCTTGTTGTCGCTCCAATGAGTGTAAATGGAGGCAGATCCAAACGTACCGATCGTGCACTTGGTCCTTTACCGATCATAATATCCAGCGCCGAATCCTCCATTGCAGGATACAATACCTCTTCTACAGAGCGATTCAATCGGTGAATCTCATCAATAAACAGAACGTCTCCATCCTGCAAATTAGTCAGCAGTGCTGCCAGATCACCGGGACGCTCGATTGCCGGTCCTGAAGTGGTACGAAGATTCACTCCTAGCTCATTGGCAATAATATTAGCAAGTGTTGTTTTACCAAGTCCTGGTGGACCATAAAGCAGTACATGATCCAGTGCCTCACCACGCATCTTGGCCGCTTCAATATAGATTTTCAAGTTTTCCTTTACCCGGCTTTGACCAATGTATTCCGCCAGATAGCGGGGACGCAGACTGAGTTCCACCGCTTGGTCTTCCATCATCAAGTTAGCCGATATGATGCGGTCATCCGTCATCTTTATCGCTCCCCTCTCGTTGCAATTCATATTCGCACAAGGCCCCGATATCTGGTGCCCTGTTTACATTTTTATACTCAATCAGTATAAGTATACGAATAACATTGATATCCTGTATCCTGTATCCTGTATCCTGTATCCTGTATCCTGTATCCTGTATCCTGTATCCTGTATCCTGTATCCTGTATCCTGTATCCTGTATCCTGTATCCTGTATCCTGTATCCTGTATCCTGTATCCTGTATCCTGTATCCTGTATCCTGTATCCTGTATCCTGTATCCTGTATCCTGTATCCTGTATCCTGTATCCTGTATCCTGTATCCTGTATCCTGTATCCTGTATCCTGTATCCTGTATCCTGTATCCTGTATCCTGTATCCTGTATCCTGTATCCTGTATCCTGTATCCTGTATCCTGTATCCTGTATCCTGTATCCTGTATCCTGTATCCTGTATCCTGTATCCTGTATCCTGTATCCTGTATCAAATACAGTCTATCCAAGAATCGTATTTGAATCTATATTACACAAATTAATTCGGTTCACCAGTTCCGGCTATACGCTGCTGGTTCTGGCCTATCTTATGATCCAGTATACAGCATTTTCAGAGCCCGCTTCATAACAGAATCGGCTGTATCTTCCGGGAAGACTTCATGTTTGAGCGTTTGCCACATACGATCCAGTTCTGACTCTGTGTAACCTAGCGCTTTGAGACCTTCCCGCACTTCCGGCCATACATCTCCTGGCGCCCCCAGTGGTGCTTCTGTCTGTGCAAACAAACCCGTAGCGATAAGCGCATCTCCGATCCCATCCAACTTATCCTTGAGATCCAGAATCATGCGTTGAGCCGTTTTCTTTCCAATCCCCGGCAGCTTGGTCAGGAAAGTAATATTCTCCTGGTAAATGGCTGTGATTACGCCTTCCGGACTACCACCACTTAATATTCCTAACGCGACTCTTGGTCCGATACCGGATACTTCGATCAATTTACGAAACAACTTCTGTTCATCACGACTAGGAAATCCAAATAGCTGTATCGCATCTTCACGAACATGATGATGGGTGTATACCGTAATCTCACCTGTATGCTTCGCCCAAGCAAAAGGATTCGGACAAAATACCCGATATCCGATCCCATTAACATCCATTACAATATATTCATTCTCCAAGTGGACCAGAGGCCCGCGTAAATAATCAATCATTTTTTAAGTACCTCATTTAGTTTAGAATTTAATACATAGGAGTGGGCATGACAAACAGCAACCGCCAGAGCATCAGCTACATCATCCGGCTTTGGAACTTTTTGCAGATTCAAAAACATGCGTACCATCTCCTGAACCTGCCGTTTTTCTGCTTTACCATAGCCTACAATCGCCTGCTTAACCTGCATTGGTGTATATTCCCCTATAGGCAGTCCACGCTGTGCAGCTGCCAGAATCGATACGCCACGCGCCTGACTGACCGACATGGCTGTAGTCACATTGCGACTAAAAAACAATTTTTCAAAAGCAACGGCGTCGGGTTTGTACTTATCGATTAACTGTACCATCCCCTCATATACATGCATCAGACGCTCTTCTTCCGGCGTGTGCGCCTCTGTCTGAATACATCCATACTGAACAGGTGTCAGCTTGCTTCCGTTCTTATCAATAAATCCAAAACCAACAATTGCAATCCCCGGATCAATCCCCAATATACGCAAACCTATCTCTCCTTCATTCTGCACATCTATAATCTGCCCTTGTTATCTGTGTAGCTTATTATTTGTTTATTCTAGTGTCTCTACAGGAATCATTCATTATTGTTAAGTAGATCTCTTCCGTTTATCATACTATATGATAAGCCAAATAGGCGAACATATGTATCTTTTTTTATTATATCAAAAGGAATAAATTCTAACAGACGATAACTAAAAAACTTGCTAATAAAATAAAAAAGCACCACTCTATAAAGAGTGATGCTTTTGCATATCGGGATGACACGATTTGAACATGCGACCCCCTGGTCCCAAACCAGGTGCTCTACCAAGCTGAGCTACATCCCGATGATATGCCGGTGAAGGGACTCGAACCCCCACGGTTTCCCTCACGATTTTGAGTCGCGCGCGTCTGCCAATTCCGCCACACCGGCAAATATGTGGTCTTTCAAAATAAAAATGGCGCGCCCTAAGAGATTCGAACTCCTGACCTTTTGATTCGTAGTCAAACGCTCTATCCAGCTGAGCTAAGGGCGCATATTGGAGCGGACGACGGGAATCGAACCCGCGACCCTCGCCTTGGCAAGGCGATGCTCTACCGCTGAGCCACGTCCGCGAAAAAATACAATATGCCATTCTAATAATTATATTTATTATTAGATATTTCTCAAATTATTCACTAGTGAATAACTCAGAAAAAAAATGGCGGAACCGACGGGA
>NZ_AOIG01000014.1:0-117647 GCF_000346635.1 Paenibacillus shenyangensis | reverse complement strand
TTTACAAAGGGTACAGTTTACCAGAGGCTGCTCTTTTTTCTATAGGATCTAAAAGCAAAATGATAGAAAACACCGATCAGGATTCTGGCGCACGGTACCGTGACAGGCAGTAATACAAAGGCGTAAATAGTATCCCAAATTAGCGTACTCTCTACATTAATCGTCTCGATCCCACCGTGCACAATATATTCGCCCAGAATGGCTCCTATCGTACCACTATACAGCGTTACTATAAAGGCAATGACCAGGCTAAGCAGCCATAACTTTTTATTGGAGACTTCATTTCTGTTATAAAAATATCCTTCCAGCAGCATGAATACGACTGCAAATGGGATGATTAAAGATATATATAACCAGCTTTCTCCCCATAACGATGTGATTCCACCTGCTGCTATTTGACCAAACAGCATAAACAGAAATGTAGTAATCAAGGCAAGCACAGCGCCAAAGATCAAGCCTTTAAGCAGAAATAATTTCTTTATCATATTATTACTACCTGATGTTGATAATTATTATACCAATTTACGTATTGGCATCGTAATCTCATCCACATAATTGGTTGCCATCATGCGTGCGACTTCGGCCGGGCTGTTTGCCTGTCCGAGCACCCACATCATTTTGGTCGTCAGCGCTTCGGTTGTCATGTCGTAACAAGGAATAACTCCCTTTTCCAAAGCGCGCTGTCCTACTTCATAGATCGTCAGATCGCCGCCTTCGTACAGGCATTGTGTAGTCACGACGATGCTGATGCCGCCCTGCACCAGCTCCTCGATTTTGTCGATCAGGTTAATCTCTTTGAAAGGTACACCACCGAGACCGAAGCCTTCGACAATAATGCCTTTGTAGCCCAGATTGCGCACTGCATCGAAAATATCCGGACGCATCCCCGGAATCAGCTTGAGCAGGAACACATCTGGCGAATATTGATCGTTATATACATGCCCTTCCGGATAAACGGACGGCTCAATCTCGTTGTATACGATACGATCTTCCTCCAGATAACCGATATAGGGATGGTTAATGCTCTCGAAAGCATCATAGCTTTTCGTTTTCACTTTGGACGCCCGTGCGCCATTGATGATCTTGCCGTTAAAAACAACGAACACACCGGACAGCTCACTGGATGCAGTCAGGAACGAGTCTTTGATATTTTTGCGGGAATCACTGTATTCCGCCAGTACCGACACCTGGGAACCGGTAATCACGACCGGCTTGTCGAGCGCGCCGAGCATAAAGCTGAGCGCTGAAGCCGTATACGCCATCGTATCCGTACCATGCGCAATGACGATGCCATCATAGCTTGGCAGCTGCTCGTGTACGGTACGGGCAATCGTCACCCACTCTTCCGGCTGAATATTCGTGCTATCCACGCTCATCAGCGTCATCGCTTCTACATTGCATATTTCCTTGACCTCCGGTACAGCCGAGATAATATCGGCTGCCGACTGCGTCGGAGTCAGTCCTTTGCCTGCTGCCGAAGATGAGATCGTACCACCTGTATTGATAAACAAAATATTTTTCATAAACTGTCTTCCCTCCACCCGTTACACCTGTATGATATGGATTCATCCGTCAGCCGCTTTATAACTGTGCGTGCTTCATATCTCCGGCCGCCGGATGGGATCGTTGCGCCTGATAAGAACTAAATTTAACACTTTTCCATGATCGTGTATATGAAGATACCTCTTGATTATAGAATAAATAAAAGACAGGTTCCATGCAGGATTATGGAGCTGAAGCCAAAGGAATCCACACACCAAAATCCCTGTGTCCTGCAGTATTCTGCATAGACACAGGGATTGATAGCAAATCGTATAGGATTACGATGATTCCAGTAAATAAGCTTACACAGACCTATTCAAAAACTCATCCAGACGACGCTTCTGGTGCAGGTGATGACGATAATGCATCTCGATCAGTATCAACCACTCGGACGCGGTCAGATCACCAAACCGCGGATGTTTCTCTGTATAAATTGCGGGGACCGATACTGCCTGCGGGGCAAGCTCGCGAGCGCGTATACGTACCTGCTCCAGACCACTGAACAGCTGTTCCAGACTCTCCGGCTGTACCGGATCGGGGACGCCCGGCACTTTGACTCGTACAGGCGGGAAGCTTCCATCGGCAAATATGCTTTCACCGGACGCTGTTTTCCCAGGTGCCGATGCCTGAGCCGAAGCAGAGGCCGATCCGGCTGCAAAATCACTCTCTGCTGCTGCCGTATGTTCCGGGTAAGCTCCATGCATAGCGGATTCCTGCTGCAGATCCTGCTCGTACCGCCGGATACATTTGTCCATATTGCCGAGCTGCATGTACAATGCCGAAGCGATCAGATGCTGATACATCTGTCCGAGTGACCATTCTTCCGCGCTCGGCTGGCGGGTGAGCTGTTCCAGTGTATAACGATTCAGTTCCTGCCCATATTGATCCAGCTGCTGTTCCAGACGCTGCAGAGCCAGCTGCATCTTTGCTGATTGATTGATATGGGCAGGAGTGTCCATGCTGCTGTTCATATCCACAGTTGGCTCTAGGGCGGTATGGATCGTGCTGTTTGTTGCCGGATTCATCTGGGATTTCATATTCGCAGTCATGTTTTTATCGGTTTGCATTGTCATAAGTATACCTCCAGGTAAGTGTATAGTAGGCCTGCTTTGAGCGGCTGTCTGTGCCGTTTTTCAGAGCAGGATCAATAACTGTACCCAGTATATCGAATGACTACTGACAGCATAGTGTCAGTAACTATTCAGCATATTTTGCAATTCTTGACGCAGGCGAATGCGCAGCTCATCCGGCTCCAATACCACGGCCCCTTTTCCCCAGCCCAGCACGGTATGAACAATCTCGTCGATTCGGCGTACCCGCAAGATAGCGATGATCTCTCCCTCCATTTCTTCCAGCTGCTCCAAATAAAAGCTGCCGTCCTCCCGCAGCCGGTTAGCGATTCCTTCACTAATCTGTACTTTGACCAGTGTCTTGCGATCATCTTCCGGACGATAGCGACTAAGCTGGAAATCCTCCGGCCAGATAAATCCGTCTGCTTCCATAGTCAGTTCGGACATACGGGATAGCCGGAAGTGCCGGATCTGCTGCCGCCGCATACAGTGGGCTACCAGCATCCAGTGGCTGCCGGTAAGCACCACTCCATACGGACAGACTGTACGCACGCTATCGTCCGGATCTGCTGAACGTGATGGCTTGTTATAGCGAAAAGTCAGCTGGTGCCTGCTCGCAACCGCCTCACAAATCTGCTGCAAATGGGTCGTATCGTCGATTTTCTCCATATTGCGTCCATTCATAAGCAGAACCGATTCACGTACCGCCGACGACTGCATATGAATAGATTCCGGTAAAATGGACTGGATTTTGCGTCGTGCCGAGACAGCGTCCTTTTGATACTTGGTACTGAGATAGCGCCCGACAAAGTCGGTTCCGATCCACATCGCTACCGCTTCATCCGCTGTCAGAGTAATCGGCGGCAGGAAATAGCCTTCCATCAACGAATAACCCTGACCGGGCGAGCCTAGTAACGGTACGCCCGATTCGCTGAGCGCCTGCATATCCCTGTAGATGGTACGTACACTTGTCTCGAAAATAGCTGCCAAATCCTGTGCCCGCAGTGTCGAGTGACGCTGTAGCTCCAGTACAATCGCCATTAGCCGTTCTGTTTTATTCATCGCTTTGCCTCCGCTTCCAGATGATTCTCTCTCTTCAATATAACAAAAAAGACCCTGCGGTAGGCACAGGGTCTTTCTATATACTGCATTTCATCAACTACATTTTACTAACTGCATTTCATTGACTGTATTTTATTGAATGCTCACTGACTGTATTTCGTCGACTGCATGTATCACACAGCTAGCCAATGCTCTACAAGGCAGCTTGAGCAGCATTATCATTTTATTCCAGACCAGTTGAAGCTTTGACACCAGCGCTTGCATCCACACCCAGTCCAACTACCGGTTCCTCGCTGCTCTCTTCGGCATCGACGGTTCGTTTGTCCGACAGAATCAGATTGAGAATAACGGCTGCCACCGAGCCGGTAACGATACCGTTTTGCAGCAGCGGCTGCAGGAAGCTTGGCATCTGGGCGAAAATAGCCGGCAGTACCGCGGAACCTACACCAATCGCAATACTGCAGGCCACGATCATCAGATTGCGGTCGTTGCGCAGATTGACTTCACCCAGAATAGACATACCCGAAGCAGCGACCGAACCAAACATCACGACCATGGCTCCGCCCAGTACCGCACTCGGAATGACGGTTGTCAGTGCAGCCAGCTTCGGCAGCAGACCAAGTACGACCATAATTCCACCAGCAGCGAAGATGACATTGCGCGTCTTGACCTTGGTCAGCGAGATCAGACCAACATTTTGCGAGAAAGCTGTATACGGGAATGCGTTGAATATACCGCCCAGCACGATCGCCAGACCTTCGGAACGCAGACCGCTTACGATCTGTTTTTGCTCTACTTTTTGTTCGGTGGCTTTGCCGACAGCGATGTAGACGCCCGTCGATTCCACCATGCTGACAATGTTCACGATAATCATCGTCGCAATCGCGATCCAGCTGAACTGCGGAGTACCAAAGTAAAATGGCTGCGCCACCCGGAACCAGGATGCGTCACCGACCGCGGCAAAATTAACCATGCCCATCGCATAAGCCAGTACCGTACCCACTACCAGACCAACCAGTACAGAGATCGAGCGCAGGAAACCTGTCGCTACCCGATTCACGATCAGAATGACCAGCAGCGTTACTACGGCCAGCAGCAGATTATGCGGTGCGCCAAAGTCTGCACTGCCCTGTCCACCGGCAACATTGTTCATCGCAACCGGAATCAGCGACAACCCGATGATCGTAACGACCGAACCCGTAACGATTTTCGGGAAAAAGCGTAGCAGCTTGCCGTATAACGGAGCAGCCAGCACGACGAAAATCCCCGAGATAATAATCGCCCCATAGGCAGTTGGCAGATTGGACGTAGAAGCAATCGCGATAATCGGTCCTACCGCCGTAAAGGTACAGCCCAGCACAACCGGCAACCCACTTCCGAAATAACGTGTGCCCAGCACCTGCAGCAGAGTCGCCAGACCGCAGGTGAACATATCTGCTGCGATCAGGTACGCCATCTGCTCCGGCGTCAGGTTCAATGCATTACCAATAATCAGCGGTACGGCAATAGCACCGGCATACATCGCCATAACATGCTGGAGTCCCAGCGTGAATACTTTGCGTTTACTCAGCATCAGATACCCGCCCCGATTCGATTAAGATCTGCAGTCGCTGGTGACGACTGGATAGTTTCCTTTACATCATCTGTATGGCGATCCGTGTCTGCCAACTGCTCTGCTGCAATAAT
Organism: Paenibacillus shenyangensis; assembly: GCF_000346635.1. Classification (NCBI taxonomy): domain Bacteria; kingdom Bacillati; phylum Bacillota; class Bacilli; order Caryophanales; family Paenibacillaceae; genus Paenibacillus; species Paenibacillus shenyangensis. Next base: position 112,287 of record NZ_AOIG01000014.1, on the reverse strand, counting down.
CGGCTGCAGCGGCTGTTCCTCGGTGAATTCCACATGTCCCGGTGACATGGAGACGATGCGTGCCAGAGACTGTACCGGAATCCGGCGCTCTTCCAGCAGACCGCGTCCTTCCTGGAATGTCTTCTCGATCACGCAGCCTACACCGACCAGCGTTGCACCCGATTCGGCGACGATATCCGCCAGTCCGACCAGCGCTGCACCTGTAGCGAGAAAGTCATCAACGATCAGCACGCGATCTTCCGGATTCAGGTAATCTTTGACGATGCTCACCTGGTAGGTCTCGCCACGGGTAAAGGAATGCACCGATGCAGCATAGACCTGATCTCCCTGGGTAACTGCCTTTTTCTTTTTGGCATAGACAAACGGCACGTTCAGCGCAATTCCGGCTGCCATCGCGAACTGTATCCCGCTCGCTTCGATCGTCAGTACCTTGGTAATCTCCTCGTGAGCAAACAATTTGGCAAACTCCCGCCCAATCTCTACCGCCAGCATGGTATCTACCTGATGATTCAGAAAGGCATCGACCTTGAGCACTTTGTCCGATAGAATCTTGCCTTCTGCCCGTATGCGTTCTTCCAGTAATTTCATGTTGTTTCTCCCCTTTTGTCTGTCTGTTGTTCTGTATTCGTCTGGACTTCAATTTTCATGTATAAAACAAAAAAAGGCAGGCCACCTGAGTTAATACACTCAAGTGAAGCCTGCCTGTATGCATGTTCATATACAGAATGCGCCAAAAGCCGCATCCTGATCCCTTTTACCGTTCAGCAAAAAAGGATCAGCACGTTCTTCACTCATAGTCGGACAATTACAATGGTTATCCGGTAGAAACTCTTGGGCCCTATTCCCAATATTATATGAGTGGTCGCCGTACCAAAGAGGTGGGTATGTACGCAGAATCGATACCTATTCGGTATAGCGCTGCTTCCTCCTGTACGGCCTGTATCAAATTATATATGTATACTACACGCATTCATGTTATGTTTCAAGGATATTTTTCAGACTTTCAGTAAATTTCATAAGGAACTATTTTCATAAAAAGTAGTAGTCTGTTCAAGCATGGATAAGATGTTATTTATTGCTTATTTCTTGATTAAGTATACACTTATTTACGTTATAATATGATATTCATTTGAAGATCCATGTTTCATTTGAAATCTGGATTGTGTATACTATACATAAAGAAAGCCTGTAGTGTTGGTCCACTACAGGCTGGATCGACAAGATCGGCGGAATCATACGGCGATCGCTCGGAATCAAATATCCCTTAAGACCGCCGGAGGTCTCCTAACCTTTATCCCGGCGGTTTTTGTTGTCTTTTACTCGTCTCCAGATCTCATACAGCTTATCGATCCCAACAATCAAACCGATACACTTTGCTGACGTATCCAGAATTCTGAGTAGCAGATCAACCAGTGACATGGCGTCACCCCCTTTCGGGTTGCGACGCCATATCTATTCCGTCGGTACTTATCTTTCCGTGGATGATTATAACATGAATAACGCTTATAAGTCGTACGGGTTTATATTTTTCATTCTATCTCAATCAGAATAGTTTCTAACAAAAATAAAACCGTGAGAGGCTCCCATTCGAACCATAGAGCTGCTCACGGTTTTCCTATGTGTATTTTATTCCTATCTTTATCACATCAACATTAACTCTGGCACATTCTCTGTACAGATGCTGCTTTTCCGATCATCTAGCAAAATCACCCAATAATACTGCGAATCTCCTCCAGCGATTCCACCCGTTGCTGCTGCATCCACATCTGCAATCCCTCAACCAGTTCAGTACCGGCACGCAGATTCACAAAATTATACGTACCTACCTGTACTGCCTCTGCGCCGGCCATAATGAATTCGATCATATCCTCCACACTACTAATTCCACCCATGCCGATTACCGGAATCGATACTGCTCCAGCGACCTGATGTACCATCCGCAGGGCAATAGGCTTGATCGCCGGACCGGACAATCCGGCATATGTATTATGAAAAGCACTGCGCCTGCGGTAAATATCGATCTTCATCGCTGAGAAGGTATTGACCAGCGATACCGCATCTGCGCCTTCCTGTTCGCACATTACTGCCATCTTTACCAGATCCTGTGCTCCCGGTGACAATTTGACCATCAGGGGCAGGTCGGTCACGCTTCGCACCTGCCGAACGATACTGCGTGCCGTGTCTGTCTGAATCCCGAACTGAATACCTCCCTCACGCACGTTGGGACAGGAAATATTCAGCTCCAGCATATCGATGCCGCGGCTGCCCTGCTGTTTCTGCTGCCGGGTATGCATGGACAACATTCTTGCGCCTTCGACGTATTCTTCAGCGTTGGAACCACCCAGATTGGCGATAATTGCTGTATCCAGTGTCGCCATGTACGGCAGTTCCTTTTCCAGAAAAGCAGCAACCCCCGGATTCTCCAATCCTACACTATTCATCATCCCGGAAGCGGTCTCCTGTACCCGGCAGCCCGGATTACCGGAACGAGGATGCAGGGTTAACCCTTTACAGGAGATGCCTCCCAGTGTGCCTGCATCTACGTACGCTGCATATTCTCTACCAAATCCATACGTTCCCGATGCCATAATAACCGGGTTACGCATGGGGACACCGCCGATATTACACTGTAGTGAGGTCATTCCAATCCACCTCCTCTGCTGCGAATACCGGTCCTTCTACACAGGTTCTGCGATTGCCACTGGTCGTCTGCACCGTGCAGGTCAGACAGGCTCCAATGCCGCAGGCCATATGCTTTTCGGTAGAAATATACAGATGTGTACTCGCCGGATAACCTTCACCATCATGCAAGGCAGCCTCATTCGCAGCTGCTGTACATTCGGCCAGTGCCTTGAGCATCCCTGCCGGTCCGCAGGCCAGAATCGTATCGTACCAGCCCGGCTCCAGCAGTTCCAGTATGCTCTTGTGCCTGCTGTTCATTACCTTTACCCGAGTATCCGACTCTACCGCCTGACGTAAGCTCTCTACTCCGAATGTATCACCGGAGAATCCCAGATAAATATCGGCCTGCGCATAATGACGGGCCGCCAGCAGCAGCGGAGCGATACCCATCCCGCCGCCAACCAGCGCGATTCGTCCCGGATCATCCAGTACCGGGAATCCATTGCCAAACGGACCTTCCAGCAGCACCTGCTGCCCTGCTGTCATACATGACAGAATCGCGGTACCGCGGCCATGCACCCTGTACAAAAAGGCGATGTAATCATCGCCTCTATCGTGAATGCTAAGAGGACGGGATAACAGAGGATAGCTGTCTCCCCGGTATCCGTCATCTGCACGCAGCATATAAAATTGTCCCATCCGTCCCTTATACGATCCTGCAATCTTCATTACAAAAACATCCGGTGCTATCTGTTCATTGGAAATAATACGAGTCATGCTTCCGCCTCCCTTTCGCCGCTACCTATCATACCAGCGGCTCGCGGATACGGTTGTAACTCTTCTCACAATGTCAGGCAAATCATACAATCATCAGTACCAATACCGCCATCATCGCCAGAATCAGCCCGGCTGCGATAATCCGGATATGGATACGACGATGCATCACGATAATAGCAATATATTCGCGAATAAAGGCGTTGGGGAGATAATACAGCGCGGTGTGCGATCCCACGCCGTCGCCCTGTATACCTGCCTGCCTTGCATAAATACCAGCGCGAAACAGATGAAAATTATTGGTCACAAAGATGCAAGAGTACGGCTTGCCGCCCATCAGCTCATCCATCTTTTGCCGGGACAGACGCATGTTTTGCAGGGTGTTGGCTGATTCGTTCTCGATAATGATATGGTCGGCCGGAATGCCCTTTTCCAGCAAATACTGTCCCATCGCTTCGCCTTCCGCAGTCTGTTCATCACTGCCCTGTCCGCCGGATACGACGATCCGTGGCGGTTCTCCATCCTGATGCCGCAGGTACACGTCAATTCCCTGATCCAGACGGCTTGCCAGCAGTGGTGGTACTTTGTTGCGAATGAGTCCGCTTCCCAGTACGATAATAAAGTCCGGTCGGTAACGCGGCCGATGGAAATTATAGAGCAGCGAAGATACCAGATAACAGATAAACAGCAATCCAAAATAAGCTACACAGAGCTGCACTACAATCACGAACGGTGCCAGCACACTGTTGTACGGCGCGATCAGTACGAGCGGCGGCAGCACCAGAATACCAAAGCCAGTCAGCATGGACAGCAGGTTGGGCAGCTTCCAGCCTTCCTTGCGCAATAGAATCCGGCCGTTATAAATGAGTGCTACACCGATCCCCAGCACAACGACCGGAGCCAGCAGCAGCAGAATCAGAATCAGCAGCACAGCGATATAAGGGATGTGGCCTGCCAGATGATTCATTGCATAAATGATCAGACCAAACAGCAGCAGAATAATCCCGATTGTCAAAAAGACACCGTTCTGCAGTCGTCTGCGATCCTGTGTATAGCTAATCACAAACATGACCAGACATAATCCGGCCATACCCAGTATGTACATCTATTTCTCTCCTCTTCTCCGGTTATGAACATAATACCATGAGTCCACTCTATTCTTACCCTTATTTTGAGATTACAAAAGTGTAAGGATAACGTAAGGAAAGATTAAGACAATGCGACATTATACGAAGGTATACTATGTTAGGATAAAACAATATCCATCCAAGGAGGAATCAATGATGGGAAAATGGCTGTTCAAAACAATAATGGCTGCCCTGTTTACCGGTGCCATCGTCTATATCGGCCTGCATCATAAATGGCCCGAGCTGGATCAGATCGCACTGCTGGCCAAACAATATTCGCACATACTTACCGATATACTGCCGGCGAAGGGCCGTACATTCTGATTGGATTCGCAGTATGCTTATCCACAAAATGGAACTTCATAACCAACATAGTATAATAATAAAGCATCCCACCGAATCTGCGGATACGTGTGGGATGATTCCATTTGTAAGGAGTCTACAGCCATGCAGAAAATTATGATTGTCGAAGATGATCCCAAAATTTCCGGGCTGCTGCAAAACCATCTGGTCCGGTACGGATATGAAGTAATTCTAACTGTTGATTTCAATAACGTATTGGAAGAATTCCAGCGAGCTCAACCTGATCTGGTACTGCTGGATGTGAATCTGCCAAGCTTTGACGGATATTACTGGTGCCGTCAGATTCGCAATCACTCCATCTGCCCGGTTCTGTTCATCTCTGCACGCTCCGGAGAAATGGACCAGATCATGGCTCTGGAAAATGGTGCTGACGACTATATTACCAAGCCTTTTGACTATGGCATCATGATGGCCAAAGTCCGCAGCCAGCTCCGCCGTGCTTATGGCGAATATGCTGCCCGAACCGAAGAAAATATTCTGGACGTTGCCGGTCTGCGCCTCTATCCGGAACGCATGGAACTGGTCTATGCCGACCATACCATTCTGCTAACCCGCAAAGAATGCGATATTATCAGCAGTCTGATGGAACGTCATCCCCGTGTAGCCAGCCGGGAAGCATTGCTGGAGAAGCTATGGGATGATCAGACCTTTGTTGATGAAAATACACTGAATGTGAATATCACCCGTGTGCGCAAGAAATTTCAGGAACTGGGGCTGGAGGATGCAGTTGAGACCGTACGCGGGCTGGGCTACCGTCTGTATGTCACCTGGACTGGAGAGGAGCAGCGATGAAACTTTTTGTACGTGAGTATGCGCTGCTGATTGTACTGCATGTGGTCCAGCTTTTTGTCGTACTGGGCATTTACTGGTTGGATGGCTATCATCATCTTGCTCCGGCACTGTATTCAGTATTTCTCGGGCTGTTTCTGCTGGGTTGCTATTTGACGTATCACTATCTCACCCGGCGCCGCTACTTTGGTATACTCAGTCGTCCGCCGGCAAATATGGAAGAGGCAATTCAGCGATTGGATCAGACACCGGTCAGCGAAGCACTTGAAGAACTGCTTCGTCAGCAGTATCGACTCTATCAAGAGCAGCTGGCAGCAACGCAGCGGGAGCAAAAGCAGCACTTAACCTTTATGGACCAGTGGGTGCATCAGATGAAGACCCCTCTATCCGTCATTGAGCTGACCGTGCAGCAGGTGGATGAGCCCGAATATGCCAGCATTCGCGAAGAGACCGAGCGGATGCGCTCCGGCCTGAATACGATTCTGTATATGGCAAGACTTCGTACTTTTCAGCAGGACTTTCATCCACGCTCCATCTCGCTGGCAAAGATCGTGCATGAAGTGATTCATGAGCACAAGCGTTCTTTTATACGCAATAATGTCTATCCCGAGGTACAGGAGTGCGATGGAGCTCTCGTTGTAGAATCGGATGAAAAGTGGCTTTTTTTCATGTTGTCCCAGCTGGTTATGAACAGTGTTAAATATTCATCCGGTAACGGACAGAAGATTCACATTCACTCTTTTATTCGTGACCAGCAGGCGATACTGGAAGTGCGTGATCACGGCGTAGGCATTCCGGCAGCGGATCTCAAGCGGGTGTTCGATCCCTTCTTTACCGGCGAGAATGGACGGCATTTCCGTGAATCGACCGGCATGGGGCTGTATCTGACCAAGGAAGCTGCGGACCATCTGGGTCATGTGCTGGAGCTAAAATCGTCTCCGGGTCAGGGAACCACGATCCGTATAATATTCCAATCCTGGCAGCAAAAAGACTGATACATAACGGACAAAACAGCGATTGTTCTGAGTATGCCGGAAGCTGTCTGCCAGCCCTACCTTACATAGCTGTAAGCCGGATGAAAGCAAAATCGATAGTTCACTCCTGTCTCTCCGCCTATACTGGGTACATGAGAACGATATGAATTCCATGGACCAAGGAGGAATCGACATGCTTAATGTTAATCAGATCAGCAAAATCTACGAGGGAAAAATTGCCTACAAGGCGCTGAGCGATATCCAGTTTACGATTGAAGACGGCGAATTTGTCGGCATTATGGGGCCATCCGGCAGTGGCAAGACGACGCTGCTTAATCTGATCGCTACGATTGATGAGCCTACCAGCGGGCAGATTCTGATCAACGGACAGAATATTAACCAAATGAAGAAAAATGAGTTGGCCCGATTCCGGCGCCGGGAGCTTGGTTTTATTTTCCAGGACTTTAATCTGCTTCATACCCTGACCGTACAGGAGAATATCGTACTGCCACTGACACTTGACGGCAGCAAAGTCAGTGAAATGAAGCAAAAAGCTGCAGCCATTGCAGAGAAGCTCGGCATCACTTCTATCATGGACAAACGTACTTATGAAATTTCGGGCGGCCAGGCGCAGCGAACAGCGATTGCCCGGGCGATGATCCATTCTCCCAAAATGCTGCTGGCCGATGAGCCGACCGGCAACCTCGACTCCAAGTCTGCCCGTGATGTGATGGAGATGCTGGAAAATATCAACCGAGAGCAGCAGACAACCATGATGCTAGTCACCCACGATCCGGTAGCTGCCAGCTACTGCAGCCGTGTGATTTTTATTCGGGATGGTCATCTGTACAGCGAGATTCACCGTGGAGACAATCGGCAGGCCTTTTTCCAGAAAATCATCGATACCCTATCACTGTTGGGAGGGCATTCGAATGACATTTCGTCAATTCGCTTATAACAATGTCGCCCGTAACAAACGTCTGTATGCAGCTTATTTTCTGAGCAGCATGTTCACGGTCATGGTTTTTTTTACCTTCGCAATCTTCGCCTATCATCCACTGCTGGCTGGTGGGCAGATCAACCATAATGTACAGGGCGGCATGTCGACTGCCAAATGGATGATCTATGTATTTTCCTTTTTCTTTGTATTGTACTCAATGAGCTCTTTTCTGAAGACCCGCAAAAGGGAATTCGGTCTGCTGATGATGCAGGGGATGTCTCCGGGACAGCTGCGCCAGATGGTATTTCTGGAAAATATCATTATCGGCTTTGCCGCGACACTCGGCGGTATTGTGCTGGGACTGGTCTTGGCCAAAGCTATCCTGCTGGCGGGCGAGCATATACTGGTCATTGAAGGCAGTCTGGATTTTTATTTCCCTACTCGTGCTATCCTGGTGACCTGTCTGGCATTTTTTATTCTGTTTGTGCTGATTTCATTGTTCATCTCCTCAGTCCTGCGCAGCGGCAAATTGATCGATCTGATCAAAGGCAGTCAGCAGGCCCGGAGTGAACCAAAAGCTTCACTGGTGCTGTCACTGCTTGTACTGGTGCTTATTGGTACCGGCTATACGCTGTCGCTTCTTGCCCGGGGTTCCGATGCTTTTGTTTTACTGGTACCTGTCAGCATAATCGTATCGATCGGTAGCTATCTATTATTCACCCAGCTCAGCGTCTACATCATCCGTACATTGAAAAGCAGAGAGTCCTTTTTCTGGAACAGGACCAATATGCTTCTGCTATCCGATCTGTCCTACCGGATGAAGGATAATGCACGTACCTTTTTCCTTGTCTGCATTGTCTCTACAGTATCCTTTTGCGCCATCGGCTCCCTGTATGGACTACAGACGGTAGTAACCAGAAATGTGGCACTCAGTAACCCCTATGTAATCAGCTTTGTGTCTCAAAGTAGCGATACCGATCGGTCGAATACTATGGCTGCTATTAACCAGATACTTAACAAACACGGTCTTCAAGCTGCACGTACAGAGCAGGTCCTTACAGAGTACAATATGGAGAATGACAAGTATACTCAGCTTATTATCAGTGTCTCCATGTATAACCAGCTGGCTGCACTCTCCAAGCGGCCTCTAATCCAGCTGGCTACCGGAGAGACAGTTGCAATAAACCCCTACTCACTGGAACTAGATCGCCTCAAGCTTCCATCTGCTACTGCAAACGGTATAGCGGTCAAGCCTGATCGACTTATCCAATCCGGTGTTCTGACTGTCGATGAAGTAACATTCGTCGTTCCGGATGATATTTATGACCGTCTTGGCCAACCAGCGGGACAACGACAGCTGTATGTATGGGCTGGTGATCAGGAGCAGACAGGTATTCTGGCTGCAGGCAAAGAAATTTATAGCGAATTGAAACCATCCACTAAGTCTCATCGGATTACTGTGCCTGCCTACGACGTCAACCAGGAATTGGGTTCGTATGGAGCGATTCTGTTCATCGGACTGTTTATAGGAATTGTCTTTTTTGTCTCCGCCGGTAGCTTCCTGTATTTCCGACTCTACAGCGATCTGGATGAGGATAAACAAAAATTCCATTCTATCGCCAAACTGGGGCTGACCATCTCCGAACTGAATCGGGTACTGAACCGGCAGATCATTCTCCTGTTCTTTGCTCCAATTGTTGTTGCACTGCTGCATGGGGCGGTCGCACTCACGACACTTGCAAATATGTTTCAGGTTTCACTATTCAAGGAATCGTTGACGGTACTGGGTATCTTTTTCCTGATCCAGCTCATTTACTTCCTGATCGTGCGTTTCTTCTATATCAAGCAGGTACGTTCCGCGATTCGCTAATCATGTTCTGCCAGACCACAGCCATATGGGTAGATGATTCATATAGACATTCCGTCTTTGCTCCTGTTTAAAAGTAATAAAAGAAGCAAAAAGCCCGCTGTATCCAATACCATCATGGTGTTGGATACAGCGGGCTTTAATTATTCATTAAGGCTGGAACTTCACATGAATCTGTACAATTTCGGAGCGTGTACCGATCCGCATCGGACTACCCCAGAAGCCAAATCCGGAAGAGACAATCGAGTGCAATTGTCCTTTTTGCAAGTAACCCCAGTCATTCTCGAATAGACGCTTGGTAATCAGGTTAAATGGTGCCATCTGTCCGCGGTGAGTGTGTCCAGATACCATCAGATCGACACCCAGCTGCTGCTCTTTGTCCAGCTCATATGGCTGGTGATCCATGACGATAATCGGATGGGCATGATCGACAGACTCCAGCAGCTTGCTCAGCTCGGCACGCGGACGATCACTATAATCCTGGCGTCCGACCAGCGTAATGCCGTTATCCAGCACAATAGACTCGTCATACAGTACATGCAGATTGCTCTGGTTCAGGGAATCGATCAGATTAATGCCTTTCTCGAACCGGTCATGATTGCCCAGTGAAGAATAGACAGGCGCTTTTAGCCCTTTGAGAATCTCGGGAATCTCTGTCTTGACGTAGTACGGCAGATTATCGTCGATCACATCGCCCGGCATCAGGATCAGATCCGGCTGCAATGCGTTAACTCGCTCTACCAGTCGACGTGCATGGGCTTCGTTGGATAACACCCCAAAGTGCATATCCGACGCCATGACGATATTCATTTCCTTTTTGCCTTCGACAGGTTTGTTGATCGTAATATCATAACTACGGACAACCGGACTGTAAGCGTTATACATCCCGAGTGAGAATACGCCGATAAAGGCGACAACCGTAATCCAGCCCGCCCATATAATAACGGAATGCTGGGACAACGAGGACAAGCGGGTGAGTGCAACGACAATATTCATAACGGGCATCCATAATATCGAGAAGTACAGCAGTGCAATCCAGACGGCGCCAACCTGTTTGAAAATAACCATTTCATTTTTCCAGAATCCGAGGAACAACGCATACGCCAGAATCAACAATACAACGATCCAAATATAACGCGGATATGCATGATTCGGAGACAACTCCGCCAGCCATACCCATCCATTCCATCCAATATAGAATATAATCAGATGGTACAATACCAAAATTGCAATTCCCATCCACACAGTAGCGATCTCCTATCTGAGTATCTTATTCCTATGCCGTATCTATCTTTGGTTAACATGGAAAATTCTTAATTTTGAAGTATCGGCAGGTCATACAATAGTATATAAGATTGCCCGCCCCGGAACAAATGAAAAGTAAAAATTTAAGTTCTAACCTTTGACCTGAATCCGCTTTTTGGTTGAATAACGCTTGAGCAGGATTCATGCATACAACAAACAGCCCGCCTTCTACAATTAAATGTAAAAGCGGGCTGTTTGTTAAACATGCATTTTTCTGTATTTATCATCCGATCTGCCAATGAAGCCAATAGCCGGATACCTGTTATGCACTTAACCGGCGCTCTTGATCTCCAGCAGTTCGTAATGGAAAGTTCCCATTGGAGCTTCAAACGTAATTTTGTCTCCTGCCTGATGGCCCATCAATGCTTTACCAAGCGGGCTTTCGTAGGACAGTTTGTTATTGGCCAGATCCGCTTCAGCCGGTCCTACCAGCTGATACTCCAGCACTTCGTCAAATTCGATATCCTTCAGTACTGCAATCGAACCCAGGGTTACTTTGGATACGTCCAGATTCTCCGCACTGATTACACGGGAATTGCGCAGCATACGCTCCAATGTCAGGATGCGTGTCTCCATAAATGCCTGATCTTCCTTGGCAGAATGGTATTCACTGTTCTCTTTCAAATCGCCATAGCTAATCGCTGTTTTCAAGCGGGCAGCCAGTTCCTGGCGGCGAGGACCTTTCAGTTCTCTGAGTTCTTCTTCCAGCTTCGCCAGACCATCTGGGGTCAGGATTACTTCTTCGTTCTCATTTGCCATCTACTCTCAACTCCTTAATTTCTATTATACCTCATCTGCTGCGATTTTCCTTGCATTGTTGCAAATCTGCGGTAGAGATCTTCCTTCTTTATTTATTTCACCTTCATTTGTACAGTTGTTAACGTAATTCTGCGGCTTTTTGTTAACTTTTGTTATTGATGAACCTGTACAGGTATTGTATTCTAATGGTTCGAGTGTATATCACAGTGTGTAAGTAATTTCGACAGACAAGCTTCAGTATGTGGAAACCCCTGGCAGCTGACTACACTCGGTCAACTGCCTATTTTTAGATTAAGTCATCAAGGAGGTTCATCTGTGTCCGATATCACCAAGGAAAAGATTGTAGAAAGTGTACCGCAGCGCGGATTCTTCGGTCATCCCCGCGGACTGTTCACACTATTCTTCACTGAGTTCTGGGAACGTTTCTCTTATTACGGAATGAGAGCAATTCTGATCTACTACATGTACTACGAAGTAACTCGCGGTGGTCTGGCTATGGATCAGAATACCGCAACAGCCATCATGTCCATCTATGGCTCGCTTGTCTACATGTCCGGTATTATTGGCGGCTGGCTCGCCGACCGGGTATTTGGTACGTCGCGGGCTGTATTTTATGGCGGTATCTTCATTATGCTTGGTCATATCGTACTGGCGATTCCGGGCGGAGCCGGAATGTTGTTCGTCTCCATGGCATTAATCGTCCTCGGTACAGGACTGCTCAAGCCCAATGCTTCCACTCTCGTCGGTGAGCTGTACAGCGAGAAGGACGCACGTCGTGATAGCGGATTCAGTATCTACTACATGGGGGTCAACCTCGGTGGATTCGTAGCACCGCTGACGGTAGGTACGATCGGTACGGAGTACAACTTCCATCTGGGCTTTGGCCTGGCTGCAGTCGGTATGTTCTTCGGTCTGTTGGTATTCATGTTTACCCGTAAAAAGAGTCTTGGTCTGGCAGGAACAAATGTGCCAAACCCGCTGACTGGCGGCGAAAAGAAAAGAGCACTGACTCGCATCGGTATCGGTGTAGCTGTCATTGCAATTGTAGGCATCATTGCTGTATGGATGGGCTGGCTGACACTGAAGTCCTTTGTACTCGTGGTTGCCTGTCTGGGTATACTCATCCCAATCTGCTACTTTACGGTTATGTATCGCAGCGATAAAACAACAGATGTGGAGCGCTCCCGTCTGCTTGCTTATATCCCGCTGTTCATCGCTTCGGTGATGTTCTGGTCGATACAGGAACAAGGATCGACTATTTTGGCCCGGTTTGCCGATCAGCGCACACAGCTGCACTTCCTCGGTATTAACGTTTCGCCGGCCTGGTTCCAGTCCCTGAATCCGCTGTTCATTATTATTCTGGCACCGGTATTCGCGTGGCTCTGGACCAAAATGGGAGATCGTCAGCCGATCATCCCACGCAAGTTCTCAATCGGTATCCTGTTCGCAGGACTATCATTCCTGGTTATTCTGCTGCCAGCATACTTTGGCGGCGAGAATGCACTGGTCAGTCCGCTGTGGCTGGTACTCAGCTATTTCCTCGTCGTAATCGGAGAGCTGTGCCTGTCGCCGGTTGGATTGTCGGCAACGACCAAGCTCGCGCCAGCAGCATTCTCTGCACAAACGATGAGCCTGTGGTTCCTGTCCAATGCGGCAGCTCAGGCGATCAACGCCCTATTGACCAACTTCTACAGCGAAGAGACAGAGATGATCTACTTTGGTGTAATCGGCGGTGTGTCGATTCTGCTGAGTATTATCCTGTATCTGTTCGCACCGAAAATCCAGAGCTACATGAAAGGCATTCGTTAATCCACCGTATGGATGAATTGCCGATGGATAATCATTTCAATAGACAGGGAAGCCGATTCGTTGGTCTGATCCTGTGTATACAAAAGGCGCTTTCTCCTGTAGTTCTCGGGAGAAAGCGCCTTTTGGCTTGTTGCAGCAAAATAAAGTAACTGCGACTATGATATAACCGGTGAAAATAGTAATTTTGCCTTTAACCGAAACGCTTTGTTTTGTACCAGCTGGTCTTGCGGCCGGTGAAGATATCGACCAACAGCGAATAGAATGCCTTGACCGAGATCAGCAGGAACAGCTGTGCATAGGTGAAATACGACACACAGGACAGTACAAAATTGCGCGTATTGCTCTGCCCGATATCCGATGACAGCGCCAGATTGATCTGCAGTACATAAATGTAATACATCAGCGCCCAGGAAATAACCAGATAGATATATACATCCCCCGCAAACTGGAACGGCGAGACGACACTTGGATTGAACATGGAGATGATCAGATATACCAGATTAATGACAAAGATAATGTCAGATACAATAATAGCCAGCATAAACCAGAAATAACTGGCTGCATAATACAGTATAAATAATTTGATTCTCCAACTGGTAGGTCTGAATAAATGATGAATATTATCAATAATGACCCGGTAGTTCCCTTTCGCCCACCGTTGACGCTGCTTGATATAAATATCCAGATCTTCAGGTTCCTGCTGGTACGCTTCGGCTTGAGGAGCCAGTGCAATCAACCAGCCGCGGGTAAGGATCTCAAAGGAAACAGCGGTGTCTTCCGTGATGGCCTCTACATCCCATCCACCGATATCCTTCATCAAATCCGTTCTCACAATAAAGTTGGTTCCGGGAATGGTTCCCAGCTTAAACAGTTCCCACAATCCTGTATGATAGACTCTTTGCGCAGTAATCAGCTCCAGATTGATACATCGGGAGAGAAAGTTTTGCCCGCGATTACGCGCCTTATTTCTTCCAAATACAGCCCCGTACTCTTTGGGATTTTCAAGAGCTTTTTGTACAAGAAACAGCAAGGAATTCCGCTCGGGAGCAGCATCCGCATCGAATATACATACCCATTCTCCAACGGTATCCTTTAGTGCTTCATTCAGTGCACCGGATTTGCCGCCGCTTCCTTTACGCTCAATAATCTGAAAGTCACGACCCTGATACTCTTTCTTTTCTTTTAGTTCATATAACCTGGCAGCAGTGGAATCCGTGCAATTATCGGCTACTATAATAATTTGCAGCTTATCTACCGGATAATTCAACTGTAATATTCGTTCCGCAGTCGCTACAATGACCAACTCTTCATTATGAGCCGGAACCATGACGGTAACGGTAGGATAATGATCCATGTTTTCAGGTATATGAATCGTTTGTTTATTTTGTCTCGATAAAAAACGGATTGCACCGATCATAATGATAATAGCTTCAGCGACAGCAACCCAGATACTAAAAATTGAAAATAGCAGCATGAAATCATTCACTTTTTTTGCCACCGTCCACGATCATATTTACGATATACCTGGTTTCGAAACGATAACGTAGCAAAGGTCAAAAATCCGATAGCGATCACAAAGAAAATACTGACGCCTACACATAAAGGTATAAACCAATGTGTATATTCCATCATTCACATGTCCCTTCTGAAAAGGAGAATTTAATATTTACTTACAGTCTAGCCAGCATGTTCCGCATCACGATTCGGTTTAGATATACTCTCCGATCAGATCCGTCTCGGTATTACGCTCCAATGCAGCAATAACATCGTCAATATCTTCGTATTTCTCAAACTGCTCCGGCTGGAACACCAGTGCACCTGCACGTACGACCAGCTGCAGCTCCTGCCCCCGCTTGTCCGGGAAATGCACATCCATCATCGCATCCCGAATGCGCCGGGTGAGCGGCTGCAAATAATCTTTATTGGTCATCGGACACAGAATAATAAATCGTCCATTGTCGATAGCGAACTTGTAATCTTCAAAGCGGATCTGCTTCTGGATCGTATCCGACAGGGTCAATAGCAGACGTGCATACCCTGCAGAACCTACCGATTCCTGCACAAGCGGCAGAAATTCGATTTTGAACATCGCTACGCAAAAGCTGTAATGTTCATGGTAGCGTTTCGCCAGATTGGAATGCTTGACCAGTGCTTCGGTCAATGCCACTTTGTTGCCGAGCGTTGTATCAATATCCACCTGCGGGGTAATCTCTGCCAGTTCCTCCAGCCGCTCCACCAGTCTGCGGGTATCGATCAGACTGTATTTGATTATCAACGCCACCAGCGTGCTACCCGGAATCAGGAACAATTCCAGAAAGGTAAGCCCTTTGACCGGAGCAAAGGTAACCAGCCACACAAAATAGCTCACCAAAAATATAAAGATCATCACCACTGCAATACCGCGCGGTAGCCAGAAGCCCAACAGCAATGCTGCCAGAGAGCCAATCGTGATACCCAGTTCCAATAATCCATAATGCTGCTGGGCATATACATCCCAGAACACCAGCAGCTGCTGGACCACAGCCAAAGCAATCAACAGAGTATAGCCAATCATTGTACGCCGGATAGGGATTCGGTTGTTCATGTGTTTCCGTCCTTTTTCTGTTCTTATTGAGCCTTCTAAAGCTCTGTCTCTGCCAGTAGCGCCATTAAATTATCGAATGCATGAGTATCGCCATCCGATACATATCCGCCCTTATAAAGGCCGTCCGCTGTCCGGAACTGGATCATGCGCTCGTACAGCTGATTCGCCCAGTCTATATCATTCATCTTAATGGCAAGCTGGATAGCCAGTCCGTATACTGATGGCGCTTCATAATCTACTGCAGCCCGATGAGTCGATCGGTCATAACGTCCATAGAGTCGATGCTGCTGGGCGAACTCCTTTTTCATAAAGGCAACCAGCTGCTGCGGTGGCTGTCCCGATTCGGTCAGATGGATACCGAGGATCAGTTGATCGATCAGATTGATCGTATCGTCATAGCCGTACTCACTGCTGTTCACATCGTACGTCCGGGGATAAAAGGTGCCGTCATTCGGCATATGCTGCAGCAGATCACTGTACCGGCGATACTGCTCATCGGTCATCAGCCCATACTGCTTCATCCGCTGAAAAGTAGCGATATCCACATACGTCAGGCTGAGCAGATCAGATGAGGTGTTGTGTACAAAATCATGATAATCGACCAGATAGTCCTGCTTCTGGTCCTGCGCCCATAGCGTATCCGTAATCTGACGGGCAATCGTCAAATCAGATTCCTGCCCCCAGCGTTCATACGCTTCCAGCAACGCTCCCACAATTCTCAGATCGTCCCCCAGCGCATTCGTGCTTACCTGTGCATGACCGCTCGCATCCAGCTTCCACCGGATATAATGCTGCGGCGACAGGAAATGGGTCTGCAGTAGCTGCACCTGCTGTTGCATCGCTTTGGAATCATCGCTGAGCAGCGCATACTGCATGGATAATCCAAGCGATTCGGACAATGCTTCCCGGCCCGCTACGATATTGGGATCGGTGGAAGGCTTATCCTTGAGATAGGAAGCGACCGTACCATTGCTATTGGTCATATACGACTGCATAAAGACCGCTGTTGAAGAATCTTTTGTTTTCATCAGGCTGCAGACAGCAACCCAGACGGCAGCAATCACTATGACAGCAGCGAGCAGGATGTACCAGAGTCGCCGTTTGAAGTGCCGCGAATGCTTCTGCATATATTCCTCCTTATCGGTGAATAATTTAGTTATTTAGCACTACATTATCTGTCAGTAATCATTCATTTTTATATATTCGACTTATTTTGACATAAAAAGACCGCTTCGTATAGAACTTTTTTACTGTTTTATGTGAAAATACGCAAAAATTTTAAAAAGATAACTCAAGTCCATTTGTACTATCCTGAAAAGAAGGATATTCTACTGCCTTTCTTCTAAAAAAGAACACAAAAAAAGCCGCCGGAGATCATCCGGCAGCTTGCTTATAACGAAATAAAATCAGTTCAACAATCTGTTATTATCCTGTAACGGCTTCGCCTCGTGCAGACTCGGTTTTGCGGGATTGGGAGTCTTTGCGGATCTGCTTGCTTCGCAGCTGTCCACAGGCTGCGTCGATATCCGTACCATGCTCCATACGGATGGTACAGTTAATGCCATTCTTTTTAAGAATATCGTAGAAGGCCAGGATGTCCTCCTGTTTGCTGCGCTGGTACTGGCTGTGTTCATCAACCGGGTTGTAAGGGATCAGATTGACACTGGTTACCTGCTTCTTGTCAGCCAGCAGTTCAGCCAGTTCCTGAGCCTGTTCCTTCTGGTCATTCACACCCTGCAGCAGAATATACTCCATCATGATCCGGCGATTGCTCTTCTCCAGATAGTAATCGACAGCATCCATCAGTTGCTCCAGCGGATAGGCACGGTTGATTTTCATAATGCGTGTACGCAGTTCATTGTTCGGTGCATGCAGGGACAACGCCAGATTCACCAGCAGATCGCTATCGGCGAATTCACGGATTTTGTCCGGCAGACCGCTTGTAGAGACGGTAATACGTTTTGGTGCGATCACGAGACCTTTTTGGTCTTTGACAATATTAATAAAGTCTACCATGTTATCAAAGTTATCGAATGGCTCGCCGATGCCCATTACGACGATATGCGTCACCAGCTGATCCTGTCCGGCAGCATCCAGATGGAACTGTACTTTCATGATCTGCTCGACGATCTCGCCGGCAGTCAGATCACGGCTCTTCTTGATCAGACCGCTGGCGCAGAAGCTGCAGCCAATATTACAGCCAACCTGGGTCGTTACGCAGACCGACTGGCCGTATTTCTGGCGCATCAATACTGTCTCGATCAGATTGCCGTCCTGCAGACGGAGCAGGAACTTCACGGTGCCATCTGCCGACTCTTGCTTGACGAATTCTTCCAAAGTCTGAATCGCAAAATTCTCTTCCAGCAGCGTACGGCATTCCGGACGCACATCGGTCATTTCTTCAAATGTCGTCACCCGCTGGCGATACAGATAGTTCCATACCTGCAGCGCACGCGAGCGCTTGTGTCCATGTTCTTCCAGCCATGTGCCCAATTGTTCTAAAGTAAATCCATATATGGATGGTTTATTCATTGGTTACCCTCTTTTCCTATACCCTGTTCTGTCATTCTGTGCCTATGGAGAACCGATGGTATATACCTGATCCGGTCAAATTGTATATGCGACTACGTTATATGCCAGTGTGATTCTATCCCCAGCTTGTCTTCTGTTGAAGCTGAAGCTTCATTCACACATCCTGTACACTATAAAATGCAGTACAGGCCCAGCCAACTGTCAGCCAGACCCATACTGCTCATGCCTCCTATTGTCCCAAAATTCACACGTGAAAACAATAGAAAATACACAGTTATTACAGCAAATTTGATAAATTTGCATTTACCGTTGCCAAAATTCACTCTTTCGCTTTACCAGAGAAAAGTGTATAGTAGGATACTGTCATGATATTTATATGACTGTAAACGTCAGCTATCGCTAAAATCCGCCTCTACTTATGGAGCAGATTCATGAACTGACGCTGAATCATCACATCCTAATGATGCAGCCTGCTGTATGTCTGATTAATGGTCATCCAGCAAGCTCTCTATACGTTCTGTCAATGGAAGGAGTCTTCACTGTGAGTAACAATAAAGTTGGCTTCTGGATTCTGACCGCCCTCGTCGTGGGCAATATGGTCGGTTCCGGAATATTCATGCTTCCCCGTTCGCTGGCGGAAGTATCCAGCCCGGCAGGCTCGGTGCTGGCCTGGGCAATAACCGGATTCGGCGTACTGATGCTGGCACTCGTCTTCGGTAATCTGGCACTGCGCAAGCCGGAACTAAACGGCGGACCGCAAATTTATGCCAAAGAGCTGTTCCCCAACAATCCGGTATTGTCGGTATTGTCGGGATTCATGTCCTCCTGGGGCTACTGGGTCGGTAATGTGGCCGGATTCGTCGCGGTCATTACGACATTCTCCAGCTATCTGTCTACCTTTATCCCGGCCATGAAAAGCAGCGCAGTCTGGTTCAGCATCGGAACGCTGGATATCAAGACAGGCAATGCGCTGAACTTTATCGTCTGCTCGCTGCTGCTGTGGGCGACTCATGCCCTGGCACTGCGCGGGATCGAAGGTGCCGGTAAAATGAACCTGATCGCTACGGCGACCAAGGTAATCGGCTTTATGCTGTTTATTATTATCGCCCTGTTCGCTTTTCAGGAAGCGAATATTGGCCCCTTCGCTGCACCGCATGTCACTGAAGACGGTCAGACCATGGGACTGCTGTCACAGGTGAACAGCGCAGCGGTCGTTACACTATGGGCCTTTATCGGGGTCGAGTCGGCGATGGTATTCGCTGCCCGTGCCCGTCGCAAGCAGGATGTGAAGCGCGCGACAATCGTCGGTCTGTTGATGGCACTCGTGCTGTACGTGGGAATCAGTATTCTGACCATGGGACTGCTGCCGGGTGAGAAGCTAATCCACTCGCAGAATCCACTGGTTGACGCAATGACGGCTGTGCTGGGTCCGATCGGGGGCTATCTGCTCGCTGCACTGGGACTCGTGAGCCTGATCGGTTCCACTATCGGCTGGGTACTGCTCAGTGCCGAAGTGCCGTATGAAGCTGCCAAGCAGGGCGTGTTCCTCCGCCCTTTCCGTAGTGTGAACAGTAAGGGAATGCCCAAGCTGTCCCTCTGGATCTCCAATGCGCTTGGACAGCTGCTGATCTTCTCCACGATCTCCGGGTCGATTTCGCAGGCCTTTGACTTTATTATCGCGATTGCGACGCTGGCGTATCTGGTGCCTTATCTGATCTCGGCATTGTATCAGCTGCGTCTGGTCATTACCGGGGATGGATACCGTGCAGGTGAACGTCGCTACGGGGATGGATTGATCGCTGTACTGGCAACCATCTATTCGGTATGGGTGATCTATGCGGGTACCGCCGACTGGAGAACGTTCTGGTTCGGCGTGCTGATGATCGCGAGCGGGATTGTTTTCTACCCGCTACTGCTGCGTCAGCTGCGAAGCAAAGCATAGACAGTAGATGCAACTATATAAGATAGCGATCTATGGGTAAGCCACTTACGACTTTATACAAAAAGATAGCCATAGCCGCTCTTCGTCCATTTCGATCATGGATAGGATGATTGTTCTGGCTATCATCTCAAATATTGGAATAATCACAGACCTTCTGTCCAGCAGCGAACTATCGCTCGGTGGACAGAAGGTTTTTTTGATATGTTCTCGTCTTGAAACCGGCTCCGGATACGTTTAATCTGTAACAAAACAAGGCTGTATCCAAAGGAGGCCTTCGCTCTGAATCAGGATCAATCCAATCTCCAATGGCCCATGAAGTCGGAAGTCAAAGATTGTTCGCTTCAGCAAATTAATTTCACCCGGACCCATCTGAACCATCCCATTTTCACGAATGTTGTCTTCGAGAATTGTCTATTCGATCGTACGATCCTGGACGATGCCCGCTTTTACGGATGCGATTTTATTGATTGTACCTTTAGAAAAGTAAAGTTCGAATCCTCCACGATTGGCGCCCAGAGCGGTGCCTACCGAAACTGTATATTCGAGCGATGCAAATTCGGACAGGCTTCTTTTTATAATCCCGAATTCGTCGGCTGCCTGTTTGAGCAGTGCCGCTGGAATGGCGCCGATCTGAACGCCAGCTTTTTCGAGAACTGCCGGTTTACAGGGAAGCTGGATGATGTGAGATTTCGCGGACGGTACGAGAGCGACCTATACCCGAATGCCAGACCAAATCCGATGAGGAACGTCGATTTCTCCAAGGCACAGCTGGGCAAATACGTTGATTTTACCGATTGCGATCTATCATCGGCGATTCCACCGACAGGACGAACGTTTGCAGCAATCCGGCAGAATGCGATGAAAGGGGAGGAATAATTATTTATGTATACCAATGAACTGGATTATTTATTGAACAAAGCCTATACGGCCTGCAGTGATTCTGGAATCATACCTGAGTCCCGAGAAAAATTGGCAGCCTTCCAGCAGCAGCACAAAATGATTTTTCCTGAAGAGTATCGCCAGCTGCTGGAACATTTCGGCTCGCTGCGCTTTATGGAGCCAGAAATCTATGGACTAAACGAACTGGAATGGGCCTATCCTCGTGGTATGGACTTAATCGCCGAATATCGCAAACAACAGGCACTCCCACCGAAAATAGAATTGCTGCCCATCGGTAGTTTCGGTGATGGCGATCTGCTGGTACTGCAGCCAGGTGGCGTAGTGTACCGACTTTATCACGATGGGTACGACGATTCACCACTGGAATGGATCGCAAAGGATTTACCTTCACTTTTGACTATGCTGTGCGAATGGGCCCTGGAAGCGCAGCAAAAGATAATGGAAAGCTAGCTCCCTGCGCAGCGAATAATAAAGATTGCCCGATATTAAGCAAACAGGGAACATTAGTCATTCCTTGTCTAAAGCAGTAATACGCTTTGATCATCAGATGATATAGACCAGAATACCAAAAAAGCCAGCTCTCTTTCTTATTTCAAGAGGCTGGCTTTTGGTATTCTGGTCTATAGTCCTTACGTAATTATTAACTCACTGTCCCTGTCTGCGCCGCATAATTGCGATGGATCATACCTGAGGCAGGTTGCATTCCCTGCTTTCTGTAATAGGGCTGCAGCTCCTGATCGCACATTAAATCGATCATATAAATACCGTCCAGTTCCGCCATCATCCGGCGGATCAGCTCGCTACCGATCCCTTGGTTCTGATATTCAGGCAGTACTTCCAGCAGCGGGATATAAGCGGATAGTACTCCGTCGCTGATCGCAGTAATAAAGCCCACTACCTGCTGAATCTGCTCATCTATTGCCAGTACGATCCGGTAGCTATTCTCCAGCAGCTTCAGATGTGTCTCCTCATTCGGATGGCTCAGCCAGTCGACAAAAAAACCTTTTAGCATATGCGCCTGAATTTCTTTGCTATCTGTTACATACTTCAATAGTATCTCTCCTTATCATGTATTGCGCACAAGAAGAGTCCAACTCAATAGTAAAGCAGCATCCTTTTCACCTCATATGTATATAGATACTTGTTGGAACTACACTACCATTAAGTATTCACGTCAAAAGATCAAATTCCTTTTTTTGGAATAAAATCAAAGTCTAAAAAATAGCCTGAAACGAGAAGACGACACCCAGAAAATTGCTAACACTACCTCGGTTAGTGAACAAGATAATGTTATAAGCTTTTCTCCTGTTCCTGGCGTAACTTTTCCAAATAAAAAAGAAATCTTAAGCGATGGAAATATAAGATATCCAAGTGAAATACATTCCCAAGCTGGAAATCACTATACCTGTACAATAAATAAAGCCAACAGAGAAAGAATAGCTTTCTTCTCTGTTGGCTTTATTATCTATAAAGAATGATCACATAAATCCCAGCATCCAGATCATACCTCCAGCGACAATCAGCAATCCTGCGGCATACAGCCAGTCTTTCCCCGCCATCACCGGCGTCAAATAATACGTCCGATCCCGCGTTCCAGTGAATCCTCTTGCCTCCATCGCCACCGCGATGCGCTCGGACTTGCGAATTCCCTGGGTAAACAGCGGCAGTGCATAGCGGGCAAAGGCTTTCCAGCTGTTCTTTTGCTTGTAGCCACGGATCTTGTGGGCGGCTTTCATCTGCTGCAGTTCACTCTGGAACAAAGGGATAAAGCGAAACCCTGCCAGCATGCCATACGCCCATTTGGGAGACAAACGCAGCTGATGGATCAGGCTCATCATAAGTGCGGTCAGATCGGTCGTCGAGGTGAATAGCAGTCCATACGTGACGAACCCCAGCATCCGCAGTCCGATCGTCAGTCCATTATTCAGACTCTCCTCGGTAATACGGAACCAGGCCCACTGCCAGATGACATGTTCACCTTTACCAAAGGCAGCCAGCATCCAGAAGATCAGTACAAAAAACAACGTATACGGCAGCAGCCGCTTCAGTAGATACCCGAGCCGCCAGCCTCCAAGTACAATGCCTGTCACGACAGCGAGCAGCCAGAGGCACAGTGTAATGACCGGATCGGAGACAGCCATCAACATGAACATGACGCATAGATGGGCGAGCAGCTTGCAGGATGGATTCACACCAGCGAGCCAGGAACCGTTACTGTTCATATCACATTCCGCTCCTTTCGCTGATGGATCAGTTGGTAGGGCAGCGGAGCAATAATCGAGCTGTCCTGCAGCATACTCTCGTTACTGAACAGCTGATAAGGAGGACCATTGTAAGCCACCTCTCCGCGCTGCAGCAGAATAATCCGATCCGCATATTGATCCACCAGTTCCATATCGTGAGTCACCATAATGATCGTCGTTCCCTGCTGCTGCCTTTGTTGCAGGCGGCGCAGCAACTCTGCCGATGTCTTGGCATCCTGTCCAAACGTCGGCTCATCCAGCAACAGCAGCTTCTGATCGAACAGCAGCATAGTCGCCACACTGAGGCGGCGCTTCTGTCCCAGACTAAGGGTAAACGGATGCTGTTCACGGTGCTGCTCCAGCCCGAATTCACGCAGCAACTGTACCGTCTTGGCTTCCACTTCCGATTCGGACCACCCCCGCTGTCTGCCGCCAAAAGCAATCTCGTCGTAGACTGTATCGGTCACAAACTGCAGTTCCGGATTCTGAAAAACAAATCCGGCTTCGGCATACAGATCACGATCCGTCCATTTACGCAGCTCTTTGTCCTGCAGTAGAATGCGCCCGGACAATGCGGGTTCCAGACGCAGAAGACTTTTGAGCAGTGTGCTTTTGCCGCTGCCATTTTGCCCGGCGATAGCGACCCATTCGCCCGCGTAGAGGCTCAGATTCATATCCTGCATGACCGGACGCTTGCGGTAACCAATTGTAAGTCGGTCGGTCTGTACACGGACAGAGGATTGCGTGAATGACCGATCCCGTTCCATCTGTTCCCGGTATTCCCGGTGCAGCTCGGCAGCCAGTGGATGCGACGGGTCTGCCACGATATCCGACCAGCTGTAGGGAAACAGCCGGGGCAGCCAGATACCTGCCTCTTCCATCTGCTGACGATAGGCAGTGACGATATGTGCCGGCTCTCCATCTGCAATCACGCGTCCCCGATGATCCAGCAGAATCACGCGGTCCATCCATTCAATACAGCCATCCAGTACATGCTCAACAAACACCATGGTCTGATTGCTTGTAGCAGCAATATCCTGCAGCAGCCGAAATACATCCCTGCGGCTGACCGGGTCGAGCTGGGCAGTCGGTTCGTCGAAGAATAATACATCCGGCTCCAGCGCCAGTAGACAGGCGAGCGCAAGACGCTGCTTCATGCCGCCGGATAGCGTGTCGATTGGCGTATGCGGCGCGATATGCAGGCCGACCATACTCATCATCTGCTGAATGATACTGTCCATCTCTGCTCGTGGTACCTGCCGATTCTCCAGGCTAAACGCAATCTCTTCATCCACATGCAGCATACAGAACTGGGAATCCGGGTCTTGGAACATGACGCCGCAGGCTTCCTGACGGTCGATTTCTCCGGTCACTTCGGCTTCTACGTGATCCGGGATAATACCCGAGAGGACGGACAGCAGCGTGGATTTGCCACTGCCGCTTGGTCCGAGGATGAGTACCTTCTCCCCGCGCCGGATCGATACGGTGATCTGATCCAGTACTTGCACGGTCTCCTCCTGATGGTCGAAGCCTACCGACAGGTTCCTACACCCGAGATGCCATTGCATGCGATTTACCCTGTTTACGGCGTGATTTCATAATTTCATATGGATTCAGTACACCGGTACGGGCCAATGCTTCGACGATGACCTTGGCCAGCAATCCGCCCAGCACGATGCCGCTGATCACGTGAATACCCAGCGTCAGGAAGAACATCTGGGTTGTATAATAGCCGAGGCCATTCGCTACCAGATTGTAGGCAATACTGCCGACAGCTGCCAGTGCTCCGGATAGCATCAATGTGAACACGTTATATCGTTTGTAGCCAAAGATCGCAAAAGCAATCTCTGCTCCCAATCCCTGAAATACACCAACCAGCAGGGCAGACAGTCCAAAATGGCTGCCTGTCAGCATCTCGACCGCTGCGGCGGCGACTTCGGCGATCAGCGCTGCGCCAGGCTTGCGAATAATGTATGCAACGATGGGACTGGCAATAATCCAGATCCCAAACATAAATCCGGCGCCTACCGGCCCGACCAGTGCCGAGATCGGAATCCACAGCGTTGACCAGCCCAGATACAGGACGCCGCAGGCAACCGCGAGAATAACGGTCAGTACAACCTCTTTCATTTTCCAGTTCATACGGAGGTTACCTCCAGCTGTACCGGCCAATCTTCCAGCGTATAAGCCATATCCCAGAACATATATTCAAACTGGCAGCTGAGGATAAAATGCTGCTTCATCCGTTCCCGATGCGCCGGCGTCGATGCCGCAGCAATCTCATCCAGTCTTGTGCAGAACCGGCTCGTAATCGTATCGGTACGGTTGCCATAGAAATCGATCCAGTCATAGAACGGATGGGATACATCCGGTTTTACATCTTCCATCAGCCGCTTGCCAATTTCCCAGTACGTCCACGGACATGGCAGCAGTACGGCGAGAATATCGCCCAAATCACCTTCCTGCGCAGCGGTCAGCATATGGCGGATATAGTTGTGTGCAGATGGTGCTACCGGATAACCCTGCAGCTGCTCATATGGCACACCGGCGACATGACAGAAGTTATTATGCGGATGGACTTCGCTGTTCAGTACAAAGGAAATCTGCTGATTGAACATGTCCATATCCTCGCGGCTGCTGCATTTGGAGATCGCTGTTCCATAGATCCGCATAAAGGCATTCAGATATTCAAAATCCTGCTTTACATAATGAACCAGCTGTTCCGGTTTCAGATCTCCTCTGGCAATCCCCTGTACAAACGGATGGTTATAAATGGCCTCAAATACCGGATCGGCCGCCTGTCTAATCTCTGCTGAAAAACTCATACTATTATCTCTCCCTTGTCTGAAGTATTCGGAAAGAACCTCCCTGAGGAAAATGGATGCTCACAGGCTTCATATGTATCTCTGCCGCCGGATCACAGTCGCTGACGGCTGCATATCCACGCAAAAAAGCCGCTCCAAATGGAGCGGCAGAATAATGGCATAATTAGCCCTGCTCGGTCTCCACTTTCCTACGCTAGTACGAACTAGATCAGGTTCCAAGGGTCCGAGGCAATCTCGTCTCAGCCAGTAAATGGCTCCCCTAGTGGTCTTTCACAATATAAGCCTGCTGTCTCCCTATTCCTGCATAATATACCGGAACAGGGTGTGACAGAAGTCTGTTTGATTGCCTTTTACTCTACACAGCATCGATGCACCTGTCAAGGCTGCTCCTCTCCATAATAATTATCTTCTTCTCTACCAAAATGCACGGTACTCTCATTTCTGCCAGCTTGGCAGCTTGTCATAATTATCGAATGAATTGCTCAAATAACGAGTAAATGCCTGTACCAACGGGTATGTGTATTACATCGGAATAAGGAAATAAAAGGGAATTCACAGAGGTCAGATTTATTCTGGAGGGAACATCATGTCATCACATCTACCGCATGATCAGTTAAATGTTGTCATCACCGGAGCTTCCAGTGGTACCGGACGTGGACTTGCCGAGCGGCTTGCTGCCGAAGGTGCCAGCGTTGTTATTGCCGCCCGTCGTACCCATCTACTCAAGGAAATGGAGCGGCAGTATGCTCCCCAAATGATTGCTGTCACCGCCGATGTCAGCCGGGAAGAAGGTATTGCTGCCGTATTCGAGACAGCAATGTCCGAACTAGGCCGGATCGATGTATGGGTCAACAATGCCGGAGCTATTGCAATCGGTCCATTTACCGAATCACCATTAGATGCGCTAGCACAAATGACCCGGATCAATCTGCTTGGCAATATGTATGGCAGTCACTATGCGCTACGCCAGTTCAAGCAACAGGGATACGGGACGCTGATTAATGTATCTTCCTTTGCCAGCAAGGTTGCTTTTCCTTACCTGGCAGCTTACAGCGGCAGCAAATCTGCCGTCTCCGGTCTCAGCTATGCACTGAATCAGGAGATGAAGCTGGAAGGACGAAAGGATATTCATGTCTGCGCCATACATCCATGGGTAATGAATACGCCTTGGACCGATCATGCCGCCAATTACAGCGGTCACGAGATTGATATGAAGCCGCTGGATGATCCGGACGATATTATCGATGCCATGTACAGGCTGATCGACCACCCGCAAGAAAGTATTGAAGTCGGTTTCAAGGTACGAGGCACTGCCTTATCCAGCCACCTGCTGCCTCGGATGACTGAGAACATCAGCGGCCAATTCGTCCAGAATCTGATCTATGACGCGCCGCCGGCAGGGTTCACTTCAGGCAGCCTGTATGATCCCGTATTTGAAGGAAGCAGTGTGCATGGAGACGGTCATGGACATTCACGGACAGATACCGATAAATCGTAACGATATGATCGCATAAGCGATTGTCGAATGAAAGTTGGCATTTGTAGATATTCTGATCTGCATATCTCCCCCTATCCAATCTGCTGCTGCAAAGCTATGACTCCGGATAGGGCTTTATATTCTATTTTATCCCGAACAGGAGGAATACGTATGGCCAGCACAATTCCGCATGACCAGTTAACTGTCGTAATCACCGGTGCATCCAGTGGTATTGGTAAAGGGGTCGCCCAGCAGCTCGCTGCTGAAGGAGCCAATGTGGTTCTCGCCGCCCGCCGTACCGAGCTGATTGAACAAATGGCAGCCGAGATCGGTCCCAATGCTATCGCCGTCACAACCGATGTCGGCCGTGAAGAAGAGATTGCCCGTTTGTTCGATGCGGCGATGTCCGCTTTTGGCAAAATTGATGTATGGATCAATAATGCCGGTGTAGGCGCGATCGGTCCGTACACCGAGATTCCCACCTCGGATCTGACCCGTCTCGTCGAGACCAATGTGCTCGGAACAATGTACGGCAGCCACTATGCACTGCGTCAGTTCAAGCAGCAGGGACATGGAACGCTGATCAATCTGGGTTCGATTGTTAGCAAGGTACCTTTCCCGTATTACACTGCTTATGGAGCAACCAAGTTTGCTGTCGCCGGACTCAGCGCCGCGCTGTATCAGGAGATGCAGCTGGAAGACCAAAAGGATATTCATGTCTGTACTGTTCATCCATGGGCGACCGATACGCCATGGTTCGAACATAGTGGCAATTATACCGGTCACCGTGCCGAGATGAAGCCGATGGATGATCCGCAAAATGTCATCGACGCCATTATCGATCTGCTCGACCATCCTCAGGAGAATGTCGAAGTAGGTGTCAAGACCAAAGGAACTACCATTTCCAGCAATCTGATGCCTGGTCTGACCGAAAGCCTTAATGCCAAATATCTGCAAAAAGTAATCCAGAGCGCTCCACCCGCCGGCTCTACTTCAGGCAGTCTGCACCAGCCGATGCTGAGCGGTAAGGATGTAGATGGTGGTAACCGTGAACGGATGAAGCGTGAACCAAACCAGATGCCTGATTAAACGCAGCCTATCATTCAAGCTTGCAACCTCCTCGATCCAGGCTATATGCAGACAGAACCCCCTTCTTCATGAAGAAAGGGGGTTTTGCTGCGCCTTATGCTGCACCATTCGTCTACACTATTGTGCTCTCTATCTTCGTCTATTCGGAAATACATCGCTAAGTGCATGACAAAGCTTGCTTATAGATATAGAATAATATGGTACATCTAGAATAAAAAAGTAACTACATAGCCGGATCGGGAACGATGAACAATCCGATTGATCTTTCTGTATTCCGTATCATTTGCAGCGGAATACTTTCTTGATCCTTTATTTTCATACTGTAAAGTAACCTGAATAGTGATCCAAACCTGCTTTATTTTACGAATCACCTTTCGTAGCCTGCCTGCGTGGTTTATTAATATAGTGAACAACAGTTCTGTTTATTCGCTTTTATTTTAATTTTGAAATAATTATACCGGTTGGATCTGCGAGTAACTGGTTGAATTCACTATATTCCACGAAATGGGTTGATGCTATGTCTGGAAAAATTGTGCTTGCTGGCGGCACCGGATTTATTGGTCAATATTTTGAAGCCGAATTCCGCAAAATGGGTTATGAGGTTGTTATTATTTCCAGGCAGTCCGGTCATGTGCCCTGGAATCAGCAGTCTGACATTGTACAGGCACTGGAAGGTGCCGAAATGGTCATTAATCTGGCTGGCAAATCGGTCAACTGTCGTTATACGGAACGTAACAAGCGGGAAATTATGAATTCCAGGCTGGAGACGACACGCATTCTTGGAAACGCTATCCTCTCTTGCCAATCACCGCCTGCTCTCTGGTTTAACTCGAGCACCGCGACAATCTATCGCCATTCGGAAGATCATCCGATGACGGAATCGACAGGCGAGATAGGTACCGGTTTCTCTGTGGAAGTTGCCAAAGCCTGGGAACAGGCCTTTTTTGAATTCGAGCTGCCTCATACCCGGCAGATTGCTCTGCGGATTGCTATTGTACTGGGTCCGGGCGGCGGCGTAATGACACCGTATCAGAATCTGGTCCGCTATGGTCTTGGAGGCAAACAGGGCGACGGCAACCAGCGTTTTAGCTGGATCCATGTGGATGATCTGTTTCATATCATTCTGTTTCTTCAGGAGCATACCCAGCTGGATGGTGTATTCAACTGCTCGTCTCCATCGTCAGTTACCAATCACGAGCTGATGGCTGCTCTGCGGCAAGCCATGGGACGCAAGATAGGACTTCCTGCACCGCGCTGGATGCTGGAACTCGGCGCCCGAATGATTGGGACCGAGACCGAACTGGTGCTCAAGAGCCGCTGGGTGGTTCCCAACCGACTGATCAAGGAAGGCTATATGTTCCGCTATGGTAGGCTGGAGAGAACCCTGCAGGATATTCTGCAATAACACAATTTACGCGTACAATCTCACTGTTAGCCGCATTTATGCCTGGTTGACTCACCTATATCACTATGCTATATTCCACAGTAACTTTACAGTATGCGAGCTTGTTGATCTATTCACTGGCTGCAGAGCAAGCTGGGCCAAATTTAACTACTAACGGGAGATTTTCAATGAACCAATCTTACTTGGATGCCAATAATATGGGGAAAACGACGCGATTTCTGAATGGTCTGAGTGACCCGATGAGATTGCAGATTCTGTCTCTTCTCGGTAAGAAAGGCAGAATGAATGTAGGAGAGATTTCCTCCAATTTCAAAATCAGCCGTCCGGCTATCTCGCATCATCTTCGTATTTTGAAAGATGCCGGAATCGTACAATATGAGAAGAGCGGACAGGAAGTATATTACTGGATGGATCAGGATTATATCGTCTATCATCTGCGCAATCTGGCGAACGAGATGAGTTCCTTTTCCAAATAATCCGGCAGCGGCAGCTGTGTCAGGAGAAATACGGCTTCTTTTCCCACCATTAATCCTCTACGAAAAGCCTGCATCCAGATGCAGGTCTTTTTGTCTATTCACGTGAACTTCGTCTATACAGCACTTCATTCCATCTCTTCGGGCAATCAAATGTCTGATTCTGGTTAATAACATACTAAACACAACCAAGGTGGGTGAATGATCGTGCTACATACCAATCAGGAAACATCAGACCAACCAACATCAGATAAACCAACTATTATTATTGGATCGGGACTGGCCGGACTGAGCTGTGCATTCGAGCTCGCGGATCAGGGCAAAAAAGTCATCGTACTGGAGGCTGCTCCCTATATTGGTGGACGGACAGCCAACTGGAATGAGCACGGCATGGGCGTCGAATCCGGCTTCCACAAATTCATCGGCTATTACGTTGCGCTGCCGGAACTGCTGGAACGCGCAGGGATCGTGCTGGACGAGATTGTGCACTGGGAGACAACAACCAATATCCGTCATCCGGAGGCAGAAGGCACCTTCGGTCTGGATCTGCTGAAGGCTCCGCTCAAAACACTGGCCGGTGCTCTGGGCAACAATGATCTGCTGTCTCCACTCGACAAGGCTTCGCTCGCTCCTTTCTTTGCGGCAGGATTCAAGGATTATCTGGCGAATCCGGAAGAGCTGGATGAGATACCGGTCAAAGAATATGCCAAAAAGCACGGTGTAACCGACAAAGCGCTGGAGCGTCTGATCGAGCCGTTATCCTCCGGCATTTTCTTCCTGCCGATTGAACAATATTCAACCTATGCGTTCTTTGGACTGTTCGCTCCGGCAATTCCTCGTCCGCATCTCATTCGTATTGGTGCATTCAAGGGCGGTATGACCGAGGTGATGACCGAACCGCTTAGCCGGGCGATTGAGGAGCGTGGTGGGCAGGTCATGACAGGCAAGCCGGTTGCTCAATTGCTTGTAGAGGAAGGCGCCGTGACCGGTGTTCAGTTGGAAGACGGTACTCGCATGGAAGCCGAACAGGTCGTAGTTGCGACCAATGTGCGCCGCTCGCAGATGCTGGTCGGTGAGCATTTCAGCGAGCAGGAGTGGTGCCGGAACTTCCTGGCACTGGAGATCATGCCTTATGTTACCGCCCAGTTCGAAGCTACCGAGAAGCTTGCCGGAGCGGATCATACGAACTTTGGACCGGGGACCCAGCTGGGATCGTTCAGCGAGCAGTCACGTACGACGTTCCAGCGTCCCACAGGACGAGCATCGATTATCCTCGTCGATCCCGACAAACTGATCGACCTGCCGGATGAAGAAGTATGGGAATTGACCCGTAACTCGCTGCATGCAGTGGATCTGCCCAATGTGGATACGATGACCCAATATCGCATCATCCGTGGCAAAGAGAACTTTTACCGGTTATCTGCCGGCAATGAGAAACATCGTCCGCAGCAGGTAACTCCGGTACCCGGCCTGTTCCTCGCCGGAGATTATACCAAGCAACCGCTGCTGGCCACCATGGAAGGTGCGGTTATCTCCGGTCAGCGGGCGGCGCGCGGTGTACTCAAGGGTCATAAATAAACGAGTTCGAATCGAAATCCAGGCAAATAATCCTTTACGCTTCTTGTTGCAGCTGATAAATTAGCAGAATAAATCGCCATTCTTGGCGAATTCTAAATATGTAAGGTGTTATTTTAATAAAAGGCAGCCATCTTTTAAGAGGATGGCTGCCTTTTTCAATTGCTGCTCTGGAAATTATTTCAAAGAAGAAGTCGGTAACCGCTGCACACGTACCCTGTTGATCCGCTGCCTGCCGACTTCCTCGACCTTGTAGCGAAAATGCTCATATTCAAACTCCGGCTTCTCACTCCGAGTCGGTATCCGTCCAAGCGTTCCGATCACGAATCCGCTCAGCGTATCGTAATCCTCCAGCGGCAGTTCGGCAGGAACGACTCTGCGCACTTCATCCAGACGTGCCGATCCCGGGAAAATATAAGTGCTCTCGTCAATCTGCTCATAATCAGTCTCATCCATATCATACTCATCATAGATGTTGCCGATCACCTCTTCGATCAGATCCTCAATCGTCACAATACCGGCGGTACCGCCATACTCATCCACTACGATTGCCATGTGTATACGGTTCTGCTGCATCTCTTCCAGCAGGGTGTCTCCGCGCTGATGCTCGGATACAAAATAAGGTGGTCGCATAAATGCACGTACATCCCACGACCGGGCGCCGTCATGAACGAGATAACCGATCATATCCTTGACGTGCAGCATACCGATCACATTATCGATATGACCTTCATATACCGGATAACGGGTATACTTTTCCGCAGTTGCCAGTGCAATCGCATCGTCCCGGCTAATATCTACCGGAATTGCAGCCACATCGGTCCTTGGCGTCATCACATCGGCAGCGTCCTTGTTATCCAGTTCAAATACATTATTGATAATGATGCGCTCATTCGCCTGAATCGTCCCGCGCTCCAGCCCGGTATCAATCATCATCCGGATTTCTTCCTCGGACGCCTCCTCATCTTCTGCATTCGGATCGACACCAAACAGCCGCACAGTCATATTGGTTGAGAACGTCAACAGTTTGACAAAGGGTGCTACCACTTTGGACAATACATGCAGCGGACTGGCAGCCAACATGGCGATCGATTCCGCCTTTTTCATAGCCAGCCGCTTGGGGACCAGCTCACCGAATACCAGGGTAAAGTAGGACAACACCAGTGTAATCACAATCACCGAAGCGGTAGACAGCACATTACGCGGAATCTCGATGCCGCGAGCGACCAGATAATCTACCAACACTGTCGCAAACGTATCTGCAGCAAATGCACTCGCCAGAAAGCCCGCGAGCGTAATCCCGATCTGGATCGTAGCGAGAAAGCCGCTCGGCTCCGAAGTCAGCTTGTGAATAATGGCTGCTTTTTTATTACCATTCTCGGCCATAATGCGAATCTTGTTATCATTTACCGTAATCAGTGCAATCTCCGATGCCGCAAAAAACGCATTGATCAGAATCAGTACAATCAACACCACAATCTCAAAGCCCAAAAAATCTGCACCTCCTGTAAAATAGAAAAGGCCCGCTGGCTCTGATCGGTCATGCTGTATCAAGCGTGTCCCTTTATTGGTATAGTAACCGAATTGGTGTCTACAGAAGCTATGAATATTTCACATTAGTGACAAAATGGCGAAAAATGCATGAGCAATAAAATATAGCAAATGAAGCAAACAAAAAGCAGACCTCCTGTGACCGGAAGTCTGCTTGTTTTATAGTGATGCCTTATAGGATGATATAGGGGTTCAGAGGGTATCAAAATAACGCGCACTTTCTACCATCGGCGTACAGTCGATATGTCCGCCATTCAGATTGATTTCGAAAATATAGTCCTTGCCGTTCACCAGCTTCTTGACCATCTGCCAATCAATTTTGCCCTGACCAAGCGGCAGTGAGTCATGATATTCTCCCATACTGTCCACCAGATGATAATACTGCGCATAGGGCGCTGTCCGTTCCAACACGTCGCGCAGACGTTCGTTATCTCCGCGGAAGCTGATAAAGGTATGGCTGACATCGACGTTAACCGGCAGCTGCAGTGGAATGATTACTTCATCAATCAAATAAGGGTTGGCATAACAGAACAGCCCGTCGGTCGAATCTTCCCACAGTAGCACATCCCGTCCATAGACCAGTATCTTCTCGATCTCTGCTTTCATCAGCAGGGTGCGCTCCCGCGTAATTTCGGGGTTCTCGCTTTTGACGTAATTGGCATGAATTACGCATTTGGCACCTTCCTCCTGGCAGATGGCTACCAGACGTTCCGTTGATTCCTGATAATATCGATAGCGATCCGGGTCCGGGCTCAGAATATCCAGGAATTTGCCGTTATATCGGGTCGGATGATGCAGATAGACACGAATACCGCGCTCCCGTAGTTCACGAATCCGCGAGCGAATCAGATCGCTCTGCTCCAGATCATCCACGCTCAGGAAAAATTCGATAATCTCCGGTTCATACTGCAGACGGTCATCCAGACTTTCCCGATCCAGACTGCTTTTTAGACGCATATTATTCATACTTCCACTCCTCTGTATCTTTCTGTAAATGGAACCAAATCAGCAGGTCTCTTCTAATCATATAATACACAATTACGCATTCCCAATCCCGCCTCATCAATATGCATTTAAATCGTCATTTAAACACCTTACCTATTCAGTTACTTAGCTTTTATTCCGTTATATAGAATAAGGACTTTTTGACTATATAGAGAAATAGTTTATATGCAAACTCTGGTCGAAAAACCGGATGCGAACACTAAGGAGTTTTGGAAATGAGATTCAATAAGCTGGTTGCTGCCACCCTACTCATCATCATATATATCGTATTATATTACGGCTGGATATTGCTCTGGAGAGATAACGATGTCGTTCTAAACTGGGGCAGTGATTTGCTCACTATACTAGCCGGTATCACAGCCGTGGTATGGCTGCTAAGCGCTTTTCGACGCGGACAAAAGTCCTGCCGTCCGTTATGGCTTCTGATGGCACTCAGCTGTCTGAGCAGTGTAATAGCAAATACGATCTGGTTCTATCATGAATCCATCCTGGGATCCGGATTTCCATTTCCGAGCGCTGCCGATATTTTTTATATTCTGCAGCCGCTGCTTTATTTATCGGCATTCTTTTATCAAATCTCGCGCAGGTTGCGAACTTATGGGATTGTAAGGTTTGTATTTGATATTGCCATCGTCATGACAGTCGCCATCTGTCTGAGCTGGCAGTATATACTCCAGCCGATTTTGGACACTCCGGGTATCCCTCCGTTGACCTTTGGAATTGCTCTAGCTTACCCCCTCGGTGATCTGGTACTTCTAATGGCTGCACTGGGCATATATTTCGGCTTTCGTACCATTTGGCCAGAACGGCTGTTATTAATTTTATTTGTGGGAATGCTGACGCAGATTATTGGCGACTGCCTATTTTCTGTTTCGATTTTCACCCAAGATATCAACTGGAGTATCTGGTCCAACCCTTGTTTCGGTCTGAGCCTGCTGCTGATTGGCATGACAGGTATCATCTATAACAAATCATTACTGAAATCACAGATGGAGCCGATGATCCCCCTGCCGGTCGAATCCATAGAAAAGCCGGACTGGATACGAATCCTGCTGCCGTATATTACAGTGATCATTCTTTTTATCGTCATGGTCATCGATGATGGTAGCCTTAACATCATTACGCTCGGCTCCGGGATCTCAATCCTGCTGGTCGTGATTAGGCAGCTGCTTATCATTCAGGAGAATCGTTCCCTTATCCTGAATTTGTCCGAGAAAACAGATGAGCTGGAGACCAGTGAGCAGCAGTACCGCTCTTTGTTCCGTTATCATCCGGATGCGGTCTGCTCGCTGGATCTGCACGGAAATATTATGACTCTCAACGATTCTGCTTCCCGGATGCTTGGGTACAGCGAGGATGAACTGCACCTGCTGACGAATATCACCTTTATTCCAGAGCAATACAGAGAGACCGCGCGCGTTCATTTCCAACAGTCATGGAAAGGCCAGCCGCAGAGCTACGAGATTTGTCTGCAAGATCGGGCTGGACGGCTGATTCAGGTGCAAATGACCAATATTCCAATTATGGTCCGTGGACGTACGGTAGGTGCCTTTGCCATTGCCAATAACATTACAGAGAAAAAGAACAATGAAGAGCGTATCCATTATCTGGCATATCATGATCCACTGACAGGTGTCTACAACCGGGCAGCCTATGATGATAATCTGAAAAGCATGGCTTCCCACCCTGATATCCACCGGTTTGCTGTTTTCTTCATTGATCTGGACCGGTTCAAGCATGTGAACGATACCCTGGGACATGATGTAGGCGACCAGCTGCTGCTCTCCGTATCCGGAAGACTGACTGCCCAGATGCCGGAAGGCAGTGTTATTGCCCGTAGAGGCGGAGATGAGTTCACACTTATTCTGCCGATAGTGGGGAATAATGATTTGATTACCACGACAGCACAGCATTTGCTGGAATCCCTGCAGCTTCCCCATTACATTGATTCACACAAAATTATCTGCTCGCCCAGCATCGGCATCGCGATTTACCCGGATCATTCCGACGATCCGGCTATACTGGTCCAAAAAGCTGACCGAGCCATGTATCAGGTCAAGGTCAACGGCAAAGCACATTATCTGATTTACGACGATAATGACGAGAAAATCACTCGTAAATTGCTGCTTGAGCAAAGTATAAGCACCGCTCTGGATAATAACGAACTGCTGCTGCATTACCAATCCCAGGTAGATGCCTCCTCCGGTAGAGTGATTGGGGTCGAAGCATTGCTGCGCTGGCATCATCCGAAGCTCGGAATGATCGGACCACTGGAGTTTATTCCCGTCGCCGAAGATACCGGCAGCATACTATCTATTGGACGCTGGGTGCTGCTGGAGGCCTGCTACCAAGCCAAGGCATGGGCCGATCAGGGACACTATATCAAAATGGGTGTGAATCTGTCGCCGCGTCAGTTCCAGCAGGGCAATCTGGCGGATACGGTAGCCGAAGTGCTGCGCGAAACCGGTCTGGACCCGAGTTATCTCGATCTGGAGATTACCGAGTCGATTGCGATGAGCCATATCCATAATGTTATCCCGCAGCTGCATGCACTGAAAAGTCTGGGTGTCTCTATTTCTATTGATGATTTTGGAACCGGATATTCTTCTTTGTCTTATCTCGCCAGCTTCCCGATCGACAAGCTGAAGATCGCCCGCGAATTCATTAGCAAGATCAATGAAAAGGATAGCCACTCCATTATTGCCTCTATTATCAATCTGGCATATGGACTGAATCTCAATATTATCGCAGAAGGCGTCGAAGACCGGCAGCAGGCAGATATTCTCAAAGGCATTGACTGCTATGAAATGCAGGGCTATCTGTTCAGCAAACCGGTAACCGCTTCGGAGATCGAGAAGACTTTCCAGCAGGATCATCTGCACTAGCAGGTTGCAGGTGGAGTGCTACACCAAGCCAACCCGAGTAGCATAAAAAGCAAACCAATATATCCAGCTGCCGAACAAATAATCAATGAGTTTGCTTCATTTACTGCTTTCTCCCGTAGCTACATGAACATCACTCTTATCCATGCATACACAGCATCATCTATATACAGCCAAAAGGCTTGCCCACTCCAGACGGAGAAGGCAAGCCTTTTGGCTGTGCTTCTATTACGTATATATATCCCTGATCGCTTGCTATCCATAACAGCTTACAAACTGCCATCGCTCACACTGAATGTGTCTCCACCCTGAATCGTTCCCGACTCAAATCCTTTGTAGAACCAGCGCTTGCGCTGTTCGGAAGTACCATGGGTAAAGCTGTCCGGCACCACATAACCCTGTGCACGCTGCTGGATCGTATCATCCCCGACAGCACTCGCAGCCGTTAGTGCTTCCTCCAGATCGCCCTGTTCCAGCAAGTTCTTGCCCTGTTCATAATGAGCCCATACTCCCGCATAATAATCGGCCTGCAGCTCGATTCGTACCTGGTATTTGGTATTGAATTCCTTTTCGCTCAGACGCTGACGGTATGGTTCAATCTTGTCCATTGTACCCAGCAGTGTCTGTACATGATGACCAACCTCATGGGCAACCACATAAGCCATCGCAAAATCACCGGGTGCCTGGAATTGCTGCTTCAATTCATCATAGAAGCTCAGATCAATATATAATTTCTGGTCACCGGGACAATAGAACGGTCCCACCGCCGAACTTGCTGTACCACAGGCAGACTGTACACTGCCGCTGTAGATAACCAGCTCCGGATTCTTGTAGGTGAGTCCCTGCTGCTTGAACACATCGCTCCATACATCCTCTGTATCCGCCAGTACGACCGAGACAAAGTCGACCAGCTCTTCTTCCTGAGAAGTACCTTGATAATTGCCAACGGTCTGCGTTCCGCTGGAGGTCATATTATTGATTAGACTGGAAGGATTACCACCCAGCAGCATCACGATAATAATGACGATGATCCCGCCAATGCCGCCTCCCACAATCGTCTTGCCGCCTCTGCCGCGACGGTCTTCCACATTCGTACTTGCTCGTCTACCCTGCCATTTCATGCTGCAACCCCCTGCTTTTTTCATTCTTCGTTTGGCTTCATTTTTTTATTTTATATGGGCAAGCTTCATATATGCCTGGCACCTATATATATCTGACGCTAATATCTTGTACCCATAATCGGGAAAATCGCCTACATTTGCTGTGAATCCGGTATACCTTTTGACAGCTGCATGCTAATAAATGAATGAAAATCCGCGCGGGATGCTTGCAAGTATTCGGGCTGTATCCATCTCTATAAAATTTAATTCTGTTAAATGCAGAATTCCGGTTTAATTTCTGCCTAACAGCCTTAATGAATATTACAGTATTTAATTACAAAAATTGCTACTAATTCCTTCCTCCATTTATCCTAATACTTTCCCAACCTATTCCCTACTTTATAAAACAAGAAGATGCATATACGCCCGCTATCAGCCCAAAAAGGAGACTATAAGTCAGCCCTTTTCGATTCTGTAAAATGCCTTTATTATCGGGACTGAATACGCTATCAAAAAAGGTACTAGCGGGGCAAATGGTAATCATGTATAATGAGTCTCAAATCCAGCTTGATGGCCAGGGCTTTTTTTTCGGCGCTTTAGGCAAACGTTTGCACAATAGTCACCAGCTGTA
This sequence comes from Paenibacillus shenyangensis, assembly GCF_000346635.1. Taxonomy (NCBI): domain Bacteria; kingdom Bacillati; phylum Bacillota; class Bacilli; order Caryophanales; family Paenibacillaceae; genus Paenibacillus; species Paenibacillus shenyangensis. Next base: position 72,744 of record NZ_AOIG01000014.1, on the reverse strand, counting down.
CCCAACTCTCCAGGAAATGAGTGATTTCTCATGAAAAGATTGTTTGATATTCACCCGTGGAAAATTGTTGAACACGAACTGCATACGGAAGAATTCCGCCTTGCAGAAAGTATGATGAGCCTTGGTAACGGTCACATGGGCATGCGCGGTAATTTCGAAGAGAATTACAGTGGCGATATGCACCGCGGCTCCTATGTCGCCGGCGTCTGGTTCCCGGACAAGACCCGTGTTGGCTGGTGGAAGAACGGCTATCCGCATTATTTTGGTAAAGTAATCAATTCCATCAACTATATCGGTATCCGCCTGCTGCTGGATGGCGAAGAGGTGGATCTGAGCCAGTCCAAGCTCAAAAACTACTACCGTGAACTCGATATGCAGCAGGGCGTGCTATCCCGCGAATTTACTATTATTCACGGGGACAAGGAAACCCGTATCCAGACCTCCCGCTTCCTCTCGGTTGCCGAACAGGAACTGGCGGTTATCAAGTATGCGGTCACTCCTGTGAACTACAGCGGCGAAGTTACCCTGATCCCTTATCTGGACGGCGATATCCGCAACGAAGATTCCAACTATGACGAAGATTTCTGGGTCGAAATCGATAAATCCGCCAGTGAGCGGAATGGTCATCTGGTGATGCAGACCAAGGAGAATTCCTTTGGTACACCGACCTTCCAGATTGCTGCTTCCATGCGACTTGATGTAGTAGGCGGTACATCGACAGTCTCCTACGCTTCCCGAGAAGAATATGTAGAGAATACGGTGACTTTCCAGGCAGAACAGGGACAGACAATGACGTTGTACAAATACATCGCTCTGACCACCGACCGTGATCATCCGCGCGGCACGCTGCCGGAGAACGGCGAAGCTGTACTGAATCGTGCTGCCGATCAGGGATACGAAGCACTGCTTACCGCTCATGCCCAAGGATGGAGCAAACGCTGGGAAATGGCGGACGTAGCGATTGAAGGCGATGACGAAGCCCAGCAGGGTATCCGCTTCAATCTGTTCCAGCTGTTCTCTACCTATTATGGTGAAGATGCCCGTCTAAACATCGGCCCCAAAGGATTCACCGGCGAGAAATACGGCGGCGCTACCTACTGGGATACAGAAGCGTATGCACTACCGCTCTATCTGTCTACAGCCAAGCCTGAGGTTGCCCGTAATCTCTGTATTTATCGTCATAACCAGCTGGACGGCGCCTATCATAACGCCCAGCAGCAAGGTCTGCAGGGTGCACTGTATCCGATGGTTACCTTTACCGGCGTAGAGTGCCATAACGAGTGGGAGATTACTTTTGAAGAGATTCACCGTAATAGTGCGATCGCCTATGCGGTATACAATTATGTGAACTATACCGGCGACCGTGACTATCTGCACCAGTACGGTCTGGATGTACTGACAGGCATTTCCCGCTTCTGGGCAGATCGCGTCCACTATAGCAAGCGTCAGGGACAGTACATGATCCATGGCGTCACCGGTCCGAATGAGTACGAGAACAATGTTAACAACAACTGGTACACCAACCGGATCTCGGCGTGGACACTGGAATATACTATTGAAGTGGTGCGTGAACTGAAAGCATCCGAACACGCTGAAGCAGTATCCAAGCTGGATATTACCGATGAAGAGCTGGCCAAATGGCAGCATATCGTCGATAACATGTACCTGCCTTACGACGAAGAACTAGGCGTATTCGTTCAGCATGATACATTCCTGGACAAGGATCTGATGAGCGCTGCCGACCTCGACGCAGCAGATCGCCCGATCAATCAGAAATGGTCATGGGACAAAATCCTGCGCAGCTGCTTTATCAAACAAGCAGACGTACTGCAGGGTCTGTATTTCCTGAACGACCAATATACGGCGGAAGAAAAGCGCCGCAACTTTGAGTTCTACGAGCCGATGACGGTTCATGAATCTTCCCTGTCTCCTTGTATCCACAGCATTCTGGCTGCGGAACTGGGTATGGAAGAAAAAGCATACGAGATGTACAATCGGACTGCACGTCTGGATCTGGACAACTATAACAACGATACCGAAGATGGTCTGCATATCACGAGCATGACCGGATCATGGCTCGGGATTGTACAGGGATTTGCCGGTATGCGCACTGCCAATGAGACACTGAGCTTTGCTCCATTTATCCCGCAGGCTTGGGATCGTTACAGCTTCAATATCGTGTACCGTGATCACTTTATCAAAGTGGAAGTATCCCGCGAGCTGGTACAGCTGACCCAGGAAGGTCCGGAACTGTCACTGCAGCTGTACGGTGAGAAGATCACCCTGCCGGCAGACGGCAAGCATACGGTACCCGTACTCAAAAAAGAAAAAGCGGCCGAGGTGCTGGTAGGAGGCGAAGCCTGATGCGTCCGGAACTGCAAGCCGTTATCTTCGACCTCGACGGTGTCGTGACAGACACCGCCGAGTATCACTACCTCGCGTGGAAGGCACTCGGCGAAAGCATCGGTGTTCCTTTTACCCGCGAGTTCAACGAGGAACTGAAAGGCGTATCCCGTATGGATTCGCTCAATAAGATCCTCGCGCTGGGCGGCAAGGAAAACAGCTATTCTGATGAAGAGAAGCTGGAGCTCGCCAAGCAAAAGAACGATCACTATGTAGAGCTGATCAAGCAGGTGACGCCGGATGATGTACTCCCGGGCATCCGCGAGCTAATTGCGGATATCCATGCAAAAGGTCTCAAGATCGGACTCGCTTCGGTTAGCAAAAATGCCTTTTCCGTTATGGATTCGCTGCAGCTGCGCGATTCGTTCGATACCATCGTCGACGCTGCCAAGATCCGCAACTCCAAGCCTGACCCGGAGATCTTCCTCAAAGCTGCCGAGCAGCTCGGAGTTGATCCCGCTGCCTGCCTTGGTATCGAAGATGCAGCCGCAGGCGTTACGTCGATCAAGGGCGCAGGCATGTTCGCAGTTGGTGTTGGAGACAGCACAACGCTGGCTGAAGCGGATATTGTGTACGCAAGTACAGCTGAGCTGTCGCTGGACAAGCTGCTGGTGCAGTATCAGCGTACGGCTGTAGAGCAGATGTAAGATTTAATTAATGTGAATAAAGTAAGTAGAAATAGATAAGAATAATCGATTTGAATAAAAGAAGCCGCCTTTTCCATGGGATTGTGAAAAGGCGGCTTCTTGATATGCTATGTATTTATAGGCTGGAGTTCACTACAATTTACCATAATCTAGCCCCATCTCACTATATCCATTTTACCAATTTCAGTAAAATGCCGGAATTTTGTTAAATTACCTGTTCACGTATGATACGGTGAATATAGAAGCAGCACAGGTATCTACACTAGATTGAACACGTTTTTTCTTAAAACGTATTTGATTCATTACTCCCTAGCCTGCTGCTTACACTATGATAAAGGAGACTGTCTATGGATAACACTACTCTGGTCATTGCATGCTTGGTACTGGCACTCGTATCCCTGGCAATGAATAACTTCTTCAATGCCCGCCGTTTAAATCAACTGGAAGATTCCTTGTATGAAGCTCATCGGGACAGCCCGGAAGTCCAAGCCTTTATTAAGGAAGATCTTAACAAACTGCCGTATATCGAAGCGATCAAACAGGTTCGCAGCCGCTACGGTTTATCTCTTAAACATGCCAAAACCGTTGTCGATCAGTATAAATAAGCTTTCGATCAGTCTGGAATGCTAAAAAGGTACTTCTTCAGTCCAGAGAAGAAGTACCTTTTTTATGATCAAATTACTGTATAGCAAATCTCTGTCTCTATTTCTTTCTCCTCATCGTTTGCTTAGAAACTAAAGTGTTTAATGTATACACAACCGTTAAAAGAGAAATGTAATTCGCTTACATTTTCATATAATTCGTATACAGTTTGGCACTGCGACGGTAAAACATTCAGACATGGAGGCAATACGTATGGGCAAATATATTCAGGTAGAAGACGGCGTAAAACTTTTTGTACAAGACCTTGGTGAAGGCATTCCAGTCATTTTCCTGCACGGCTGGCCCTCGAATCATCTAATGTTTGAATATCAGTTCTCCCGACTTCCACTGGATGGATATCGTTGTATCGGAATTGATTTCCGCGGCTTTGGCAAATCGGATGCACCATGGGAAGGTTATACATATGACCGCATGGCTGATGATCTGCGTGCAGTCATTGACGAACTGCAGCTCGAAAATGCTGTACTGGTCGGATTCTCCATGGGAGGCGCAGTCGCTATTCGCTATATGGCCCGTCACCAGGGACATGGAATCGCCCAGCTGGCTCTGGCGGGTGCAGCAGCACCTCTATTTACCAAACGCGAAGACTTCGACCATGGCATGGACCCGGATACTGTAACTTCGCATCTGATCGAAGCGACATACAAGGACCGTCCAAAAATGCTTAGCAAATTCAGTCTGGACTTCACTCATTCCAAAACCAAAGCCGGCATGATGGTATGGCTGGAATCCCTCTGTCTTCAGGCCTCTCATCACGCTACCATCAAAGCCGCTATCGCTCTGCGCGATGAAGATCTGCGCGGCGACCTGTCTGCGGTGACGGTTCCAACCGTCATTTTCCACGGAACCAAGGACAAAATCTGTCCCCCGGACCTGGCTCAGCTACTCAGTGAATCGATCACGGATGCACGTGTAGTACTATTTGAACACAGTGGACATGCGATGATGTTCGACGAAATGGACAAGTTCAACAAAGAGCTGCTGCTGTTCCTGAACCAGATGGCTGCTGCCAACCAGATTCCGCGTCCGGCCAGCCAGAACCTCTAGGCAGGATACAGCATCGGCATAACGAATATTGCTTTGATTCTTTAATATAGACAAACAAGCCAGCCGTTTATTGATGACGGCTGGCTTGTTTTTTCTTGAGTGAATAGTTATTTCTATTTATGAAGATAGATGGATGCTGTCATACATCTGGAATAGGCTGTATATCTGGAGCGAGTTGTACATCCTTTTTAACAACTTGCTTTTGATAACCTGATGACTGCTATCTCCATTCAATCCTGCGACAGGATTATCATCCTACTCTAGCTGCTTCATATTGGTATGTCGATCGTTTACTCTTTACTCTTTACTCTTTACTCTTTACTCTTTACTCTTTACTCTTTACTCTTTACTCTTTACTCTTTACTCTTTACTCTTTACTCTTTACTCTTTACTCTTTACTCTTTACTCTTTACTCTTTACTCTTTACTCTTTACTCTTTACTCTTTACTCTTTACTCTTTACTCTTTACTCTTTACTCTTTACTCTTTACTCTTTACTCTTTACTCTTTACTCTTTACTCTTTACTCTTTACTCTTTACTCTTTACTCTTTACTCTTTACTCTTTACTCTTTACTCTTTACTCTTTACTCTTTACTCTTTACTCTTTACTCTTTACTGAAAAATATTATAAAATCTCGATCCGTCTGCAAAAGTAACCGCAAAGCTCACCACCGCTACCACGATCACCAGCGTCAGCGCCATATAATCCCCTTTTTGGAAAGGACGACTCTTGTACCAGGTACGTTTGTTTTTGCGTCCAAATCCGCGCAGCTCCATCGCTGTGCTGATCTTCTCGATGCGATCCACACTGGTCAGGATCAGCGGCATCAGGATCGATACTACATTTTTGAGGCGTTTACCCAGCTTCTCCTTGCGCGAAATATCGATACCCCGCGCCTGGGCAGAGAACGCAATATTCTGAAAATCCTGCTGCACATCCGGAATATACCGCAGCGCGATTGCCACCGAATAGGCAATTTTGTAACTGACCCCGATCCGGTTCAGCGATGAAGCGAACTCACTTGGGTCGGTCACTAGCAGGAACAGCAGAGCAATCGGGATCACAACCGCATATTTGAGGGCGACATTGAACTGGTAAAATAGCTGCTCCCAGGTCAGTGTATACCGTCCGGTAATATGCACAATATCATGCTGCGATCCGTACAACTCCACCCCATACAGCGGCGAGAACAGGAAGATCGCCACCTGATTGATCGCAAAGAATACCAGGATCAGATACAGCACAAAGGAATACTGCTGGAACGGCACACGGGACATCCGGAAAATGACCAGACTCAGCACCAGCATTACCAGCAGGCAGCGGGTATCGTAAATAATCATCGCGGTCAGCGCCCAAAGAATAAAGAAAATCAGCTTGGTCACACCGGTGAGGCGGTGAATCGGCGTATTCAGATTCGTATAGGATAACATCTGTGTACTCATGCCTGCCGTGTCCCCCTGTCGTATGCGATAAATCGGCTCACCAGCTCGGATGGTTCGCCGACACCGGAGCGCTGGGCGAGTTCATGCAGTGAGGTGGTCTTGAGATGGGCAGCCGCTACGATGGCTTCATCGCTCAGTACACGTGCAGGTATATCATCTGCAATCTTGCGTCCTTCGGACAGTACAATCGTACGCTGTCCATATTCCATCATCAGATACATATCATGGGTAATCATCATAATGGTGATTCCCTGCGCATTCAGTTCCATCAGGAACTCCATCATTTCATTGTAATGGCGGTAGTCCTGTCCGGCAGTCGGTTCATCGAGGATCAGAATCTCCGGCCGTAGCACGAGGATAGAAGCGATGGTTACACGCTTTTTCTGTCCGTAACTGAGTGCGGAGACCGGCCAGCTGCGGAACGGATACAGTCCGCATACCTGCAGCACATCATGAACACGCTGTTGGATTTCTTCCTCCAGTACACCGCGTGTACGCAGTCCCAATGCCACCTCGTCATAGATCAGCGGCTTGGACAGCATATGGTTCGGATTCTGCATCACAAAACCGATTTTGTCCGCCCGTTCCTTGATCGTATCCTTGGCCAAATTACGTCCGTTCAGCAGAATCTGTCCCGAAGTGGGACGATAGAATCCGCAGATCAGCTTGGAAATGGTGGATTTGCCGGCTCCGTTGCGTCCAGCGATACAGATCATCTCGCCCTGTCGAACCGTAAGGGAGACATCATGCAGCACAGGACTGCTTTTACTGTAGCCAAACGATACACTTTGCAGCTCCAGGACCGGTTCGGCAGCAGAGACAGACACATCTCCTTGCTGCCTGTCATACCATTCATTTAGCACAGGAATGCATGTATCCAGCTGGATGCTGTCAATATGCTGCGGCTGCATCTCCGGTGTAATGGTACAGCCGGCATAACGGAGTGCATTCAGATAAAGAGGTTCCCGGATACCCGTCTCGCGCAGCAGCCCCGAGCAGAGCAGCTCGGCAGGTGTCATATCCGCAGCGATTCTGCCGTCATTAACGACAACGATCCGGTCGACATGACGGTGCAGCATATCTTCCAGCCGGTGCTCGATAATGACCACAGTACGCCCGGTTTCCCGGTGAATACGATCGATCAGATCGACGGTCATACGACCGGTATACGGGTCCAGACTGGCCAGCGGCTCGTCAAACAGCAGGATGTCCGCTTCGCTCACCAGCACCCCGGCGAGCGTCGTTTTCTGCTTTTGCCCACCAGAGAGAGAGTGCGGCGATGCCTCCAGAAAAGCAGCGAATTCCACCGTCTCGGCTGCTCCGGTTACCCGCCGGATCATCTCTGCCTGCGGTACGGTATCGTTTTCCAGCTTAAAGGCAATATCCTCGGCAACCGTCAGCCCGACGAACTGTCCGTCCGGGTCCTGCAGCACCGTTCCCACACGATCGGATAATTCGGCGATGCCCAGTTCGCGTGACTCCTGTCCGCCAATCTGCAGCGATCCGCTGATCTCTCCCTGGTAAAAGAACGGGATTAGTCCGTTCATGCAGTGGGACAATGTACTCTTACCCGAACCGGACGGACCTACGATGAGCACTTTCTCCCCTTCATAGATGGTCAGATTAATATGATGAAGTGTGGGCTCCGATTGAGCCCTGTACTGAAAGCTGAAGTCCTGAAATTGTATTACAGGTTTTCTCATGTTTGCCCTTCCTTCCTGTCCCTGTTCAATAGAAAAAGCCGGTGAGACTCACCGGCCTGAACTGTGTAATTCGTATATACGATTAAGCTTCGCGTGAAAGACTGCCGCGCTTGGTGCGTGTTTTGGAATAAGCGATCGCCAGCAGTGTACCGAGAACGGCTACAGTCACGATGTTGGAGATAGCAGCGACCACACCTTGTGTAAATACTTTACTCGCTGGCTCGGAATAGATCAGAATATCCAATACAGGAGCCACGACGATCCATGCAATGATATTGGCTACGATCTGGGCGAGATTAAAACGCAGGATGCCGCCTTTGCCGAATTCTCCGTCATGAATATGGATACGTCTTGTCATCAAGCCAATCAGAAGCCCTACTACAGCGGAAGCGATGACCCAGCTGAACCATGGCTGTCCGTAGAAAATGGCATCCTTGAGCGTATGTCCGATCAGTCCGATCAATAGACCGGCAATCGGTCCGTATAACAACGCAAACAAAGCCAATAACGCGTAAGTTGTCTCAATATTTGTATTGGGTATACCTGTTGGAATAGAACCAAACCGCCCCAAAATGATAAACAATGCAGAACCGATACCGATTGCTACGATTGTTTTTACGGATAGCCCGTTTGTTCTTGCCATCCTCTAACCCCACTTTCAATTATAAAATAACATACGTGACTGAATAATATGTACGTTCTGTACGATTATACAATCCAATGTTAGGAAATACTATAGTTTTGTAAGGGGAAAGAAGCGATTTTAACGATTTTTTTGTTATTTTCATTATGGGATTTTGTTGATCACTGCTTGGAATTACATTAAATGGAGGATCATCCGTTATTCAGAAATGAATTCAGTCTATCCGTCTTCCTCACGCTTTCTGTTATGGAAGAAGTTTCAGGTTCAAATCCGTTCCCTGCTTATTCAGCTCTGCCTCGATACCGATTCTGTCATCAGCGGTAATAATAAGACTGTGATTATGCTGTTCTATCAGAAGCTGATTTGTCGAATATTTTGGATTATAAATGATCGCTTCATTATCTGTTCTCTCCACCGTCCATTCGCTGGTAGTGGGTAGAAGAACGTGCAGAGCTTGCTTTGTCCATGCTCCGAAATCAAGCTGCCATACAGCAGCAAATACGGGTTCTGGGGAATACAACGACACATATCCACCTAGAAGAAGCGTTGTTCCTGAACCGGAACTTTGCACGATTCCTTCTCTTACCCGTTCGGCTCCGCCGTCGATTAGCAGCTGTGCATGTAGCTGCCCATGTTCATCCTTCCACTGTATATATACATATTCACTTTCTAACTCCCCATTTATTTCCACAGGTGCATGATAGCTTATTATCCGTATATTCTGTTCATTATTATTTATCATGACCGGAGTCGTCAGAGTCAGATTAGCTGATAATAGAGGATCTGACTTGTCTTTATTCCAAACCAGACTATCATCATTTTGCAACCAATTAATTAACAAAGAAGAGAATCTTTCTATTGTCTCAGATCTGGTGTCCTGATTATTCCGAGAATCATTAATTATCTTCAGCTGTTCCTCCAAATCGGATACCGCTATATCTTCCGTCGTCGGCTTGGCTGTATACGCTGCAGATCCAGATTGTACAGCGCTGCCCTCACCTGTAGGTATAGTCGTGTCTGGCTGTTTTGTACACTGCTGCCACAAATTCGCTTGAGTCCGCCATTTTGCAGGGATGCTACATAACTGGACTTCATATTCGGCATGATCGCCAAGTGCATGAATGACCGGAATACTGAACCCGAGCTTGTCCTCGTGAATATACAAAGATAGAGAAAGCTCATAGTATTGCTCGGCATTGGTGGAATCAGGATCAGTGAGCATACGTATCAGTTCCTGCCGATCTATGATCTCACCTAGCGTTGGCTGTTCTGTCTGCAACGCCTTGGGATTTTGGGCTAGCAGCCAATCTTCCAGTGACTCGTCTGCATGCAGTATGTCCGATAATCCCATTCCCTCTTTTTTCTTCATGTCGATATTGGCTGTATAAAATAGATTGTTTGGATAAGCGCCATTATCGATGGAGAGAATGCCCGCATATTGTACGCTGAGAAGACCTATTTCTGTTTGGGTGTTCAGTGTATAGTCCACATCCATATGAGCGGTGCTGGTGTTATCGATATTATATGGAAGAACAGAGAGCGCCTGTTCTTTGAGCAGTCTGTTCAGCTGCTGCTCTTTCATTGTGTCTGCCATCTGATCAATCTGGGGATAGCGAATCGTTATGTCCCCCTGATGGTACGTATGACTGGTTATCAGATATGCTCCAGTTTGAGCACCAGCTGTTGTTGTAGGGGCTATCTTCTCGGATTCAGATTGTATGTTTTCCGGTTGGTTAACTGCCGAGCTACAGCCTGTAATACAGCATAGGGTTAATATGGCAATTGCTATTGTTCGATACATGAATTTACCTGGCCATTTCTGCTTGATGCGTTATTTAGTTGACTTCTATATGCTGCTCACTCGCGTATTGAATGATTTCATTCAAACTATGATTGTATCCACGACTGTTTAGTTCTTGATCCAGCCATGGGACAAAGGTAAACATCTTGTCCTGCTTTTGAAAATAAATGCTGGCAATCGACAAAGTAACTTTGCTCGCATTGTCTTTCTTATAGCTGGCAAGGATAATGATGTCTTTGCGCCCGTCTCCGTTCATATCTCGAAAATCCACTGCCCGAATACGGTCAAGCTGTCCGAGATAGTTTCCATAGAAATCTGCTAATCTGTATTTCATACGCTTTTCCTGTCTATCTGTAATAAAGAAGGCTGCCTGTTTTTTGCCTTCGATAGTATAGTGGGCAGATACAAATCTGGAGTTCTGCCAGCCAGACATCGGCAAATCAAAAGATTGATTGGCAATCAGGGTATATTCAGCCTTTTCACTCCATGGCTCTCCTTGCAGTCGGATATCCTGTTCCTCTGGATCAATCAGAGGGTCACCTGCATAATCAACAAAAATATTATTAACCTTTTTCCGCTGCTCGTCCAGACTGACACTCATATATAGCTGTCCCCATGAATAAATCTGATTAGTATTATCATAGCTTGTAGGGTGTCCATACAGCTCATACAATCGATCTATGGAATCGCTTACTTTTAGTCCTCTTTTTGTCTGAATACCAGGAGATTCTATACTAATAGCTGCAAGACTCTCTTTTTCTGTATTCATATTTGTTTGTATAATGAAGCGAATTTGGGGTTGATGATAATCAGGATAGGACAAGTTCCATCTTCGATAATCTCCCTTGCTGTTTATAAACCCTTTATTATTATCCTCATAGCCTTCTCCATAACCCAAACGTTTAATAATTGTTTGAATATCGGTATCTTTATGAATTACTTCCTGCTTGTACGTAATATCGAAATCCTTCTGCTGTAATTTTTTTATTTGATGCTTTTCCGAAGAAGAGATTTTTGAAATGTATGTATTTAATGATTGTTCTTCCTTGTCTTCAATCTTTGCTTGGTGACTACTATTGACTTCGGCTTTTGATTCCAAATCCCCCACTTTATGCAATTCATGCGGAGTACACGAGGTAAGCGTAACGGAAGCCAAGATAGACAATAAAATCAGATTTCGTTTGCGTAAAAACATATAAATCCTCTTTTCTAAGTTTCAGTCTTTACTTGATGGGTTTCGAGTAACTTCTTTACATACTAATCTGTACTTTCATACAGTTTTTACCTCCTGTTCATGATTACACCATGTTCCATTATAAATTATATTACTCATATGTCATTAGTTACCCACTACTCTTTTCACTATCATAATTATGCAAATCTATACTTTCTCCACTTAAAATGAACCTTATTCCTCTCCCGTTTGTTATACATATAAATTCATCAAATCAAGGAGGACATACAGTGACAGACAAGGAGCTGTTTGAGACCTATAACAGGGATGTGTACCGTACCTGTTATTACATGGTTCATCACGCTTCCGATGCGGAAGATCTCTGCCAGGACGTATTTATTACTATTTTCCGCAGTGACTGGCAGCAGGTTCAGCAGCTGCGGGCCTGGATTATCAAAGTGGCGGTAAATCTATGTCTGAATCATCTTCGGCGTAGACGAAGCTTGCGGGACAAGCTGCTGTCTTATTCCCAGTTTTGGGCTCGTCCGGCACCGGATACACCTGACTTATTAACGGCTAATCGGGAGTCGGAAGCGGAATGGGCGGTCTACTTTAGCCGATTACCAGTCAAAATTAGAACGGTGATCTCATTACGCTATGTGCATGATCTGAGTCTGAACGAAATTGCTGGTATTCTGGAGATTCCGGTCGGCACCGTTAAATCCCGACAGCATAAGGGATTGCAACTGCTGCGACATATATTGGAGCAGCAAGGACAGCACGGCAATCTGAAAGGAGGGCACTATGAAACCTATTGAGGACGTAGTAAAGCAGCAGGTTACAAAAGAAGAACTAACTTATCCTGATTTCGATCATATGTGGGCTCATATTGAAGCAGCCCGACATCCATATCCTGTGTCCACACCCACACAAAATGTATCTTTTCCTTTTTTGCCAAAGAAAAAAGCTCCCTGGAAAAAAACGTTATTCATCGCCTCCCTCAGCCTGCTTGTTGCAGCTGTTCCCGTATATGCAGCTATACAGATGAATTGGAACCAGGTACTCCATGATCGCAGCGGCATACAATCTGCACTGTCTCAGCAGCTGGGACAGCCTATTGAGCAATCGGTTACACATAACGGCGTAACCATGACGATTCATACTGCTGTCGTAGACGAGAATCGTACAGTCTTTTTGTACAGCCTTGATCCTGTTACCAGAACAGCACAGCATTTTGGATTTTTGCAGATGAAACTAACAGATGCCCAAGGAAAAGATATTCCGGGACTGACTATTCACCAGCAGTGGGATGAGAATAGCCAGCGTTTTACAGGCTATTTGGAGACGGGATGGACACCGCCTTCCAATACAGTATCTGTACATCTCTCTCTCGATAATTTACAGTTCCTGCAATCTGGCAAACAGAAGCTCTCTCTCAACTCCCAAACGGAGCAGCTCCAGCGCTTTGATATTCAGCAGGACGGTATGAAACAAATGGAGGTACAGTTTATTCGGCAGAGCCATGAGCAGACACTTGTTCGCTCCGCTCTTTCCTTTACAAATGAAGAAGTCAGAACATGGAGTTATCCTCAGCTTCGCCTTTATACAGCCAAAGGCAAAATCGTCCAGCCTTCTCGCAGCGGAACTTATGGAGCACCTGATGAGCAAGGGCGTTATACTGCTCAGGATTATTATCTCCCTGCCGACCTGCAGCAAAAGGGATTATCTTACCAGCTGGAATACAGCAGGGAAGTGCAGCGTTTTGCAGACAGCTGGGATTTTGATATACCACTGGATAAACGAAAGATGCAGGGCGACACGATCCAGCAGCCGCTATCTATTCCGCTGGAATCTGGTGATACAACTATCCGGCTGACGCATATCGTCATCTCGCCTACCCAGATTCGTCTCCAGCTTAACGAATCCAATCCGGATTCTGTACTGCCTTTTGCCAAATATGATCTAATGATTGATGGCAAGGTTCTGACAGGGTATGCAGAGATATTACCGGACACTCATGGAGATACTGCAAGATCATCTACTTTAATCTTTGAACGTCCACAGGGGATAGAGATAAGCAACAGGACGACGTTGATGTTGAGAGCTCAACACGGGATTGTTTCTCATCATGGTGAGCATCTATCGGTTACTCTTCCAGATATTACAGCGCAGCACAAATCGCTGCACACTATGATTAATGGGCTGCCAGTCAAGTGGACGTATTATCGCCAGGATGGACATCTCTATGTTCAGACTGAGAGCAATGATCCTCATTTTGGCGGAATTAGTCAGACTTCGATGATGCAGAATGGCGAACAGATCCTTGGACAGCCGCTGACCACTAATGTTGTAGGTGATGGTAACAACAAATCCATCGAAGTATACAGACAATTTACCGATTCCAGCGCAGTGGTTGATATTCTCTTTTATACGGAGGAAAAACCGGACCAAACCGTAGATGTAACCATTCCCTTGTCCGCCTCTAACTCCACGCAGCCGTAACCGATTGATCTAAAATAACAGGATAATTGATCCTACTTGCTTCCATATTTCTGCTCACTCCCTCCTTTCTCCACATCTCGCTATTTCCAATGCGGGATATGGAGAAAGGAGCTTTTTACTTACATACATTTTCAAACCTATTTTTCCACTTTCATCCATTAATCTATTTTAAAAGTATAAATCGCCTTCTATTTCTTCGCCAATCCCTTGATATGTCCATATTTACTGTACTTTTTTTCCCAAAATTCTCATTTATGTATTTCATTTATGTTTCAAATACTTTAATATTAACTACCTAAGCTATTTACCTTTAGACCTATATATTTATTTTTATTAACTAGGTACAAAAATCTACTTATTGGGTAATATAGACTAAAATAAGCAAGTTAGAGGGATTATAATGCATACATTGTCGCGGTATAAACCTATTTTGATTTTAATGTTTATTATTGCTTTTACTTTTTTCTACTACTTCTGGATTACGTATTGGAATACCAATGAATCCATTCAGACCTGGGGCGGCAACCTGTTGTCTACAGGTGGGACATTGCTCGCTGCGCTCTGGTTGACCTCCGCCTGGAAAAAGGGCACTAATCATCAACGTCTGTTCTGGCTGCTAGCAGCACTGGGCTGCTGGAGCTATTTAGTCGCGGAAGTGATCTGGCTGTTTTATGAGAACATTCTCGGGTTGGAAGTTCCTTTCCCCGGCCCCTCTGATATTTTCTACACTCTACAAGTTATCTTCTATATGTCCGCATTTATCTACAAACTAACCCGTGAGAAAAGAGGCTATCCGGTGATCCGGCTGCTGCTGGATATTTCCATTATTATGACGGTGATTTCTACCTTCAGCTGGGAATTTCTGATTGGACCGATTATCTCAACCATGGGCTCTGATCCGTTATCTCCTTCCATTATGCTGTCTGTTGGTTACGCGCTGGGTGACCTGGCCCTATTATTCGGTGCCATGAGTATTTATTTTGATATTCGCCATACCTTGTCCAACACGGTCATTCTTACGCTGTTTATAGGACTGCTCTCCCAGGTCGTCGGCGATACCATCTTTTTGTATATGACTGTGGATGAGACCTATTCGTCAGGGAGCTGGTCGGATCCGCTCTTTATTCTCGGACTACTGCTGGTTGGTTTTGCAGGCTATCTGCATAGCCGTGCTATATCCGTACCCCGACTTTCTTTTAAGAAATGCCAGGAGCGACAGCTGCTTGTACCGGATATTTTTCGTCTGATGCTGCCTTATATAGGACTGGCTGGACTGTTCGCCTTTATGGTGTTTTTTCCACAGGGAGGGCTGGCAATAACAGTAGGTGCCAGTGTAGCTATTCTGCTCGTTATTGCAAGACAGCTAATGATTATTCTGGAGAATCAGCGGCTGGTACGCAGCCTGTATGAGAAGACTCAACAGCTGGAAGTTAGTGAGCAGCGGTACCGGTCGATTTTTGAATACCATCCGGATGCAGTCTTTTCATTCCGCCTGGATGGCACGATTGATAGTGTGAATGTAGCGGGTGCCCAGCTGCTCGGTGCAGAAGTCGAAGAACTGATCGGGACGAACTGCTGTGATCTGGTTACCGAGAATTATGTGGATGCTGTAGAAGAACACCTGCGCATCGTCTCCCAGGGTATTCCGCAACAGTATGATCTGTCGATTCGCAATCTCAAGGGCGAGTATTCCCATATTCGCATGACCAATATTCCTATTGTGGTGATGGATGAACTGGTCGGTATCTATGGCCTGGCCAAAGACATTACCGAGAACAAAATGAATGAGGAAAAAATCAAATTCCTCGCTTATCATGATCCGCTGACCGGTCTGTCCAATCGTCTGTCTTTTGAAGAATCGTTAAGCCAGTCCGTAATGGAGGCCCAGCAGGATAACAGCATGTTTGCCGTGATGTTCATCGATCTGGATCGATTCAAAAATATCAATGATACGCTCGGTCATGATATCGGTGACCAGCTGCTGCGGTCGGTTGCCCAGCGTCTTCAGCACTGCGTAAGACAGCAGGATGTGATTGCACGCCAGGGCGGGGATGAATTTACCCTGATCATCCGCAAGATTACCAGCAATGATGAAGCTGCCAGCGTAGCGAATCGTATCCTGGACAGCCTGAGCCAGCCGCATTATATCAAGGGGCATGAGATTATCGCGACCCCAAGTATCGGTATTGCTCTCTATCCGCATGACGATCTGACACCAGTCACCCTGATGAAAAAGGCGGATATCGCCATGTATCAGGTCAAAGCCAATGGTAAAAGCCACTTCCGGTTCTACCGGGATACGGATCGTTTGTATTCCAAGCAGCTATTGATCGAAAAAGAACTTAGTCAAGCCTTGTACCATAATGAGCTATTCCTGCATTACCAGCCGCAGATTGATGCCCGCAAAGGCAAAGTGATCGGCGTTGAAGCACTGGTGCGCTGGGAACATCCCGAGATTGGACGCATTATGCCGGGTGACTTTATCCCGATTGCGGAGAAGACCGGACTAATCGTACCGATCGGTGAATGGGTGTTGCGCGAAGCCTGTACCCAGGCCAAGAAATGGCAGGACGAAGGACGTTATATTACGATCGGCGTCAATCTGTCCCCGGAGCAGTTCCGCCAGGATAATATCGTGGAGCGAATCGCTCTTATCCTCGCAGAGACACAGGCCGATCCGCGCTATCTGGAGCTGGAGCTGACCGAGTCCACAGCGATGACGAA
Organism: Paenibacillus shenyangensis; assembly: GCF_000346635.1. Classification (NCBI taxonomy): domain Bacteria; kingdom Bacillati; phylum Bacillota; class Bacilli; order Caryophanales; family Paenibacillaceae; genus Paenibacillus; species Paenibacillus shenyangensis. The sequence goes on along the minus strand of NZ_AOIG01000014.1, from coordinate 55,994 downwards.
TATTCAGGACGTGATTCATAAGCTGCACGCACTTCGCCAGCTGGGACTGTCGTTATCTATCGATGATTTTGGTACCGGCTACTCTTCACTGTCCTACCTGGAGAATCTGCCAATCAACAAATTAAAAATCGCTCGTGAATTCACCAGCAAAATCGGCAGCAGTCAGGCCAATCAGATGATTATCAGCACGATTGTTAATCTGGCCCGCAACCTGAATATGGACGTGATCGCCGAAGGTGTCGAGAGCGAACATCAGGTCGACATGCTCAAAGAAATTCACTGTAATGAAATGCAGGGCTATCTGTTCAGCAAGCCTGTCTCTTCCGAAGATCTGGAACAGCTGCTGCTCTCCTATCCATCACCATCTGCCGAATCCCGCCGCTCGAATCGCATCTCCTCTCCACGTTCACCCAAAGGAGACCGTTAGATTCGAAAAGGATATGGGTCCCAAGCGTTGGTCGTCGTCCCAAAGGGTAAATGGTATAGAATCCCAATCTCTGAATAGATGAGGTGATCCTGATGCACAACTCCCATTCTTCCTCCGACTCTGCTTCTGAATTATCCCGCTCTGACATGCTGGAAGCGAGGGATCTGGACGTACAGGCTGTTGATGAAATCGAGAAATTAACCGGCCGGCATCCCAGCTATCGGCGTGCCCATGCCAAGGGAGCCTGTTATCAGGCCACTTTTCAGCCCAGCGGTGAAGCCGCTGCCTGGACCACAGCGCCACATCTGCAGGGACAGCAGATAGAAGCACTGGTTCGCTTTTCCGAAAGTTCTACCGATCCTGCACTCGCCGATCTGCTGTCTCCTGCCAAAGGAATGGCCGTGCAGTTCCGCCTGCCAGAAGGTCAGGTCAGCAATCTGGTTGCTGTAACCGTACCTGTATTTTTTGCCCGTACCCCGGAATCCTTTATGGATATGCTCAAAGCGGTGAACAAAGCCCGCGCCGGCAATCTGGGAATCAAGGAGATTATCCACCAGATCACCGGACATTTTGGTGAAGCCAAAGAAAGCCTCCTGTCTGTTCAGCGGCTGCGTCCACCCGCCAGCTATGTAACCAATCTGTACTATTGTATCCATGCCTACCTGCTCGTTAACGAAGCAGGACAACGACAGCCCGTCAAATTTGAATGGCTGCCCGAGGCTGGTGTACATATGCTGTCCATCAAAGATACGACCTCCCAGCCGCCGGATTACCTGGAGCGTGAGCTCGATGAGCGTCTGCAGCAGCACCCTGCTGCTTTCCGGTTGAATATCATCATCGGCGAAGAAGGCGATCCGACCGATGACCCAACAACTTCCTGGCCCGAAAATCGCCAGCGTATCGATGCCGGACGACTCGTGCTAACCGCTCCTGTCCAGGAACCGGAAGGTCTGGTGATGAATCCTACTATCCTTCCTCCGCAGGGAATGGAACTGTCGGATGATCCGATCCTGAACTTCCGCCGCAGCGCGTATGCAGAATCCTGGAGACGCCGTAGTCATGAAGCTGCTGAAGGGAACGACAAAGAACAAGGTAAAGATAGCTAAAGCTTGTTAATATAGCAAAAACGCTGCTGACGTTATAGGTCAGCAGCATTTTTGAGTTGGATCGATTTATCTCTCGGCCACAATGGTAAATGTCTTGGGAATACCTTTATCAAATACGTCGGATGACAGATTCGGCAGTTCTTCCAGTACTTTGATTACCAGGCCTGTGGCAGCGACAGAGGTCACAATCTCCCCGAGTGTCCAGTTGCGCAGGTATACTTTTTGCTGCTGCTCATCGGCAGGCGCAGACTCGGAGAATTTGGAATAGGATACCTCTTTCTCGACCAGTGAAGTATCAAAATAATCCCCATCGACCTTGTGCTTGCGGATCTTGGCAGTAGTGCCGCGTGACGAGATCAGCTTGGTGGAGATCGGATGGAAATCCTGCAGGATCAATCTTCCACCCGGCTGCAGCAGCCTCCGCACTACTTCAAACAGCGGTAGCAGATCGGTAAAATAGTGCAAAATCCCGAATTCCATAAATACGATATCATAAGACCCATCCAGCTCGTTCTCCGGCATCTGCAGTACATCCGACACGATATATCGAAGATCTACGCCGGCAGCCTGCGCCAGCTCCATGGCATACTGCCGATTCTCTTCGGAAAAGTCGGCAACCGTAAGCGAGGCGCCAAGCAGCGACAGAGCGACTGCCTTGTTGCCGTTGGAGCCCATCAGATTAATGATTTTGCGTCCCTGTACATCGCCCATATGATCCAGAGCAGTTCCCAGGCGTTTGCGGGGATCGGATTTTATTTTCTCGGCAGCTTCCACCGGTGTACCGAACCGGTTCAGCCAGGATTGGTATGCGCCGCTGTTCCAGGCATTTTTGTTTTGTTCTGAAGATTGCATGATTGTGCCTCCATGCGTGATTACACGCCGTATTCATCAAAATTGATCTTTCTATTCTACCATCAACTTCCGGGAAAGAGGCAGATTTCGGGCAGGTATTGTAGATTACCTGTTTTTCTACCGGACAACACTGATTCATGAATGCGATAGAACGGTCATTCGCCGGAGGATGCTTCTGCTTTGCAAGCTTTATCCGGTTAGGGTAAAGTTAGACTCAGACGGATGCGCTACAAACTGACGGATGTACGATACCACGAGCAACCGATCAGTAAATACGCTACTGTCAGTATCATTGATTGTTATGAGACCTTAGACGTTTTGTTTCTTTGATTATGGCCAACTGAGTCCGATCTGTACCTGTGGGTTCAGGTCTTATCCTTATTTAAAATAATGTATTCCAACACAGAGGACGTGAGTATATGCCGGATGAACCTACCCGTCCATTATCGGGCAGCAGCCCCTGTTTTTGCGGCAGCGGTCGCAAGCTGCAGCACTGTCACAAGACGGCTGCACCCGACAGCCGGGCTGCCCATGTGCATCAGCTGTATCAGGAAGTAGACGAGGCGATTGAAGATTACAGGGTGCACCATCAAGCGCATCCTCCCTGCGCTGCCGGATGCAGCAGCTGCTGTTCGGATTATTTCCCGGTCTCCCAGGTGGAGTTTGAATTGCTGCTCACTTATATGGAACGTCACTGGAGCAAAGCCGAGATTCAGGCTGTATTTGAGCAGTCCCTGATTAACGTGGAGATTTTCCAGCAGGAGAATCCGCAGATGTATGCGTCGCTGACGAGCCGTACTAGCCAGGAGCAGGAACTGGAGCAGATTCGCCGGTATGCCGGACGCAACAGCTTTGCCTGTCCGCTGCTGGACCCGGAACGCGGGATCTGCCGCGTCTATCCGCTGCGACCGTTCATCTGCCGCACACATGGCAGCTCGCATACCTTTTACGGATCATGGCGGGAACGGCTGCTGCCGGAGAAAGTATGCGAGCATATCCCCAGCAGCCGTGCGCACCGCAAAGTCACGCCCAATATCGTAGACTACTGGCCGCAGTATGACCAGCTTGCCGATGTACGTGTCGGTCCAAAGCAGACCCGGATGCGCCAGTATCCGATCTTTTACTGGTTCGTACTGTATGCACGGCATGGCGGCGGCATGACGGCCCAGATTGGCAACCGTGACCATTTTGATTTGCCGCTGGATGAACACAACGCCAGAATGGCCAGACACGAGGCGTGATAGGCTGACACTGTAATCGCTACAGCCCATCACCTCCACACTTTCATCTGGATTCCTTTGATGGGTATAAATAATAGACAACGTCGATCAAGATTAACTTCATGAAAGGTTCTGAGATGATGAGAAAGCCCAAAGAAAGTATCTATAAACGATATCAACCTGCCATGGCGCCTGCCGAGCAGGAAGAAGGCACCGGTTACTGGTTTATTTTCCGGGGCAGTGAGCTGCTTGTTCATGAGCATGAGGAGCAGCCAGCATTGCCTGTAACCAGCGGACCGGAGCCATATGGATTGCAGCCTGTACGCTCCCTCTACCTGGGCAGCATCGAACAGGCTTCCTGTTATACCGCCGAGCTGGATAAGGATGCGGAAGCTCCGGCAGGTATGACCTTCCTGCCGCTATTCGCGCTGTATGACCGAATCGATGAAGATCTGTTCCATCTCGCTGGACGCGGCCTGCAGATGCTCGCCTGGGATGCCACCCACCAGTTCTGCGGACGCTGTGGTACGGCATTGGATCATGCCGGTCATGAACGCAGCAAAGTATGTCCGAACTGCGGACTGTCCCACTATCCGCGTCTGGCTCCGGCGGTGATCACACTGATTCTCAAGGATAACCAGCTGCTGCTGGCGAGAGCAGGACATTTCAAGAACAATATGTACGGGCTGATTGCCGGCTTTGTCGAGCCGGGTGAGACGCTGGAAGATTGTGTACAGCGGGAGACCATGGAAGAGATCGGTATCAAGATTGGCAATATTCGCTATTTTGACAGCCAGCCATGGCCGTTTCCCCATTCGCTGATGGTCGGATTTATCGCGGACTATGAGAGCGGCGAGATTCAGGTGGATGGTGAAGAGATCGTGCATGCAGACTGGTTCGGAGTGGACAACCTGCCGACTATTCCGCCGCGTATCAGTATCGCCCGCAAGATGATTGACTGGTATATCGAGCAGTACAGCTGATTCTGAATTCGGAATAATCGTTCAGCAATAATCTGTGATTAGAGCGATCCCTGTTCCAAAATTGTCGATCACATAACAAAAAGCATTCTTCCTCTGCAACCTTGCACGGGAAGAATGCTTTTTCTATTTATTCTTATTGATACAATGCACTATCCGGGAATGCGTATTTGTTCATGCCTTTGACTGACAGCAGACGGAATCCGTCACGGGTGAAATCCTGTCCGCCGCGGGAACTCTCATATTCCGGCTTCAATGTGTAGTAGTCCATATAATTGCTCATATACGGGAATGTGCGTACCACATCCGAATTCGGTTCGGACGAACTGTAATGCACCGGAGATACCCCGTATCCATCGAGCGAGAATACACCGGCTGCCGCTTCGTTCATTTTGAAGAATTGGTTCAGCACGCCATCAGTGCTCGCCTGATAATCGATCGTACTCACACTGAGCATGTGTACTCCCAGCACTCTGCGGTACATCATGCTTTTCTCCATCTTATCTTCAAAATAATCGCGGTAGGCGCTGGAGATGCCGCTGCCGTTCAGATTGGCAGGCAGCAGGAAGCTTTCCATCAGATACAGGTCGTTCGCGTTCATTTTGGTTTTTACCCCATCCGGGTTAAATTCCTCCTGCTTGGCACTGCTCATTACATCTTCGGGATGCCATGCATTGACAAAAGCAGCCATGCTCTGATCATGTACTATCGTCAGCGCTTCATTCAGCCGCACACGGGATACACCGTAATCATAACCGGCATCATCCAGGAAAATGCCGTATACCCCAGCGGCTTTCCATAGATTGATGCGCTGCTTGATTGTATCCATGCTGAGGTTATCCGTCGAATTCGTTATACCGAGATCCACATAGCCGAAGATCTGGATTTTGGGATTGATTTCCTTGATCCGGGCAATAATCTGCAGCGTACTCTCATGCTGCGCATGCTCCGGTAACTCCAGTTTGTCTCCCAGCACAAGATAGTCGTATTTTGCAAAAATCTGAGCTGCTTCTTCATTGTTTGATACGTTGTTCACCGACTCCGGAATGCCATAATAAATTAATAATTTGTTGCCCGGGTTGCTATTTGCCAGCGCTGAAGCACTATTCGTGATAGACATCATCGCCACCAGAGCGAACAGACACAGCGCAATTCGGCCATACCTTTTCATCGCTTTTGTCTCCTCTTTTATCGTACCGGTATCTGCTGCTTGCTTCTACCTGCATCTGTGTTGTGTATCCATGGGTAGGTTATGTGCCACCATACCAAAGATTAGTTTAAAAAATAACATACTTTTTGCAAAAGTAAACGGGTTTCTTTCATTTTCCTGCAGCTGGACAGGATCATTAAACAAGCAATTACCATCAATAATACAGTGAATTATACCACTAATTTACCCAATTAAATATTCATTAAATAAAATCGTGAGTAATATTACTGAAATGTAAGAAAATAGTTGTCAAATTTACTTAGTTACTATTAAAATAGTTACATCCAGTTATACGTTACATGGACGGATTGGACAAATTATTTTAGGAGGAACATACGTGAATGTGCTGGTCACAGGAGGCTACGGTTTTATAGGTTCGTTCGTAGCCGAACGGTTTCACAAAGAAGGTCACCAAGTCTACATTATCGACAATTTGACCTCAGGACGTAAGAAGAACGTAAACGTCCCCCATAAGTTTTATGAATTAAGTGTAGAAGATGAACGGTGCGAAGAGATTTTCCAAAGTATCAAGCCGGATATCGTCATTCATCTGGCCGCCCAGGTCGATGTATCGGTATCCATGCGTGAGCCCCGCCAAGATGCGCAGACCAACATCCTCGGTCTCGTCAACATGCTGGAATGTGCCCACAAGTACGGCGTATCCAAATTCCTGTTTGCTTCTTCTGCAGCAGTGTACGGCCCCAATGAACAGGTCCCCCTCAATGAACGGATGAAAACAGAACCAGTATCTCCCTATGGAATTAACAAGCTGCTTGGCGAAGTCTACTGCGGCAAATGGAACGACATCTACAAACTGCCTACTCTCGCATTCCGCTTTGCCAATGTATATGGCCCGCGTCAAGGCACAATCGGTGAAGGCGGCGTTGTCTCTATCTATATGCAGCGCATGATGGAAGGACGCGGACTGGATATTTTCGGTGATGGCGAGCAGACACGTGACTTCGTTTATGTCGAAGATATTGTGGACGGCATCTACCGTGGTGCGATCAGTGATGCGACAGGGGTCTACAATCTGTCGACCAATACGGAGACGAGCCTGAATGAACTGATCGGCATTCTGGAGCAGCTAGAACCAATACAGGACGTCAATTACAAGGAAGAACGTGCAGGCGATATCTACCGCTCCTCGCTCGATAACACGTTGGTCAAAAAGGACCTCGACTGGCTGCCCCTGTATTCCGTACAGGAAGGCATGGAGAAAACCTTTGCCTGGTTCCGGGAAAATCATAGCAGCAAGCCTGCAAGCAGTGCAGCTGCTGCTGACAAATCCGGCTATACCGGCTGGTTCCCGGTGATCCGTCCGTATGCCGAGAATCTGCTGGCTTTTGCAGTCCTGTTCATGATCTCGCAGTACGGCAGCAAATGGTCGATCTCTGCCGATATTGATTTCAAACTGGTATATATTATCCTGCTCGGTATCGTATATGGTGCCCGTCAGTCGATTCTGTCTTCTGTACTCGCATCGGGATTGTTCTTCTATGAAGCACTCTCCAATGGACGGGACTGGCAAACACTGCTGTACGATCCGGAAGCATTGTTTATATTCGCAATCTATCTGTTCTTCGGTATGGTCGTCGGCTTTGTCTCCGACAAGCACAAGCGCGAATCGGTCTCGATCCACAACGAACTCGCCGCCGAGAAAGAACGCTATCTATTCCTCAGTCACATTTACAAAGATACACGCAAAATCAAGGAAGAACTGCAGCGGCAGCTGATCGGCAGCAAAGACAGCATCGGCCGCATCTATACCATCACCCGCAAGCTGGAAAGCTTCGAATCCGAAGAAGTCATCACTGCCTCGATTGATGTGCTGGAGAATCTCCTGGATACCCGCCATATCTCGATCTACTCTGTGAATGAAACCAACCATATGCGTCTGCTGGTTCAATCCAAAAATAACGGCTTTACCCTGCCCAAGACAATCCGTCTGGACGAACATCCTTATTTCCGTGATGCGATCGAGAGCAAGACCATGTTCGTGAACAAAACGATGACTCCGGAAGTGCCTATGTATATTACCCCCGTAATCCACAATCAGCAGGTCATCGCACTCGTCTCTCTGCATGAACCTTCATTTGAGAGTCTGAATATGAATTACGAGAATATGCTCAAAGTCAGCGTGGATATGATCTCCTCCTCCCTGGCCCGTGCGTTCCAGTACGAAGGAGCCACTCGTCAGCACCGGTATATTGATGATCTGCCTGTACTGAATGAATCCGCGTTCCGTCAGATTCTGCGTGCCCGTGAAGAAGCATACCGGATGCATGGCAGTGACTATACGCTCCTGAATCTGGTGGAAGAAGGACGCAATCTGTCCGATCTCGCTCACCTCGTTGATAGCGTCAAACGTGATTCCGATTATCTCGGCATGATCAACGGGCAGCCTGTACTGCTGCTGTCCAATGCCAATCATGAAGAAGCACTGCTTGTCATTAACCGTCTGCATCATCACAGCATCAGTGCCCATGTCGTGCAGGAGGAGATCGCTTATGCTTAGTCTCCTGCTGCTGTATTACGTACTGGTAGCGGTATACAGCGTCCTGCGCTGGAAATACCGCGACCGCTGCGGTGAAGATACAGCCGGAGCGATTACGCTGGTTGTCCTGCTGCCATTATTCGGTCTGTTTATTTCGCTTCTGCGGGATGGACTGCGCTCCGGCTATCTGCGTCTGTCCCGCTCCACTGGACATCTGACCGATGAAGTGGCAGACGATCAGCCAGTGCGTGTATTCCGTACTCTCGATGTGCGCAAGGAGAGCAATCTGGTTCCTCTGGAAGAAGCACTGCTCGTCAATGACCATACCAGCCGCCGCCGGCTGATGCTGGACTTTCTCAAAGACGATCCCGGTGCGATGATGCCGCTGCTCGAACAGGCAGTCAGCAACGAAGATACCGAGACTTCTCACTATGCCGTGACTGCTGTCGTGGAGATCAAGCGCAAGCTGACCCTGTCGATCCAGCATTATTCGGTTCGTTATGAACAAGGCGACCGCTCGATCGACATGCTGGGCGAATATGCGGAAGCAATCCGACAGTATATGCACAGCGGATTTATGGACCGCCCGACCCGCCGTACCTATCTGTCCACCTACGCCCGTCTGCTCGGTGAATTGATCGAGGCAGGCGGCGGAGATGAGCAGGTATTCAACGCCAAGATCCACAGCGAGATGGAACTGGAGCGTCCCGATATCGCTCTTCAGTATGAACAGAAATTCCGCGAAACACATGCCGACAGCGAACAGCCGTATCTGACCGCGCTGCAGCTGTATTATGATCTGCAGATGAAGGAAGCTTTTTTCCAGACCCTGCAGGCACTCAAGCAATCCAATATCAAAGTATCCAATACGGGCCTGAATGTTATTCGGTACTGGTCGGAAAAAGGTGCGTAACCCATGAAATTCTCATTTAAATTAACCACGCAGGTCTACGCCATGCTGGCTTTTATGCTGGTCATGGCGCTGATCATTCAGGCTTCGCGTTCCGATGCCATTCTTCATATGAAAGGCAATCAGAACCATATCCAGGACATTTCCGGGATCAAGCAGACCAATGCACTCACACCGGAGCAGACGACGGCACTGCAGGGAGAACGGCAGCTGCTGCTCTTGTTCAATCCCAAAGACAGTGCCAGTGTCAAAATTAAAAACAATGCCGAGCATATGCTGAAATATATGAAAATCCGCTTTGATGCGATCGATGTCAGCGCAATGCCGACTAATATGACAGCCTACGACGGAGTCATCCTGACGCTGTCCAGTCTGTCCCAGCTGCCAAGCACAGGATGGATCGACAATTATGTACAAAACGGTGGCAGCCTGCTGTTCACTTCCATGCCCCAGATCGATCAGGCCCTTTATCAGAACTACCGCAAAATGGGCATTATCGAGCTGGGTGGCTATCTGACGTCTACCGGTCTGGAAATGAAGAGCAATGTGCTGCTGAATGACAAGAATGCCAAATATTCGCCGGAACTGATCCAGAACGGTTCGATCCGCGTAAGCCTGGGCAGCGACAGTACCGTTCATGCTACCAGTGACGAGAACGTTCCACTGCTATGGGAGACGCCTTATGGCCAAGGCAAATTCGTCGTATTTAACGGATCCATGTTCCAGGAAAAGACCAGCCGCGGCGTATTGTCCGGCGCGATTAGCCTGATGCTGCCGGATACCATCTATCCGGTGCTTAATGTGGAATTGATATATATTGACGACTTCCCCGCGCCGATTCCTGCAGGCACCAATGACAAAGTGTATCAGGAATATCATCGCAACACTGCCCGTTTCTACAAGGATATCTGGTGGCCGGATATGCTGAAGATCGCTGCCGAGCATAATCTCAAATATACCGGCGTCGTTATTCAGACATACAACAACCAGGTCAACCCCCCATTCGGTGCACCTACCGATGCAGACGGTCTTAATCTGACACTGTTCGGACGCGAGCTGATTAAGCAAGGCGGCGAGATCGGTGTGCACGGATATAATCACCAGTCGCTGACCACAAATGAACGGATTGCAGGCAGCTTTGGCTATAATGCCTGGCCGGACCGCAAGAGCATGTCCGAATCAATCACCAGTGTGCTGGACTTTATCCATCAGTCTTTTGTGAATTATAAAGTGATGACCTACGTGCCCCCATCCAATGCACTCGACTCCGATGGACGGGCAGCGCTGAAGAGCAGCTGGCCGGATCTAAAAAGCATCTCTTCCGTCTACAGTGAAGATCCGGAGAACCGTTCCTATGTACAGGAATTCGAGATTGCCGATGACGGTATTGCCGAGCTGCCACGTATTTCATCCGGTTTTATGAAAGATGAATTTAATGACTGGGCAACGGCCAATGCCGTAACTTCGCTTGGTGTGTTCTCCCATTTTGTCCATCCGGATGATATTCTCGATCCGGATCGCAGCCATTCCTACAATTGGGAACAAATGCGCGACATGTTCGAGAAATACATCAGCAAATCGGTGCAGCAGTACAGCTGGCTGCGTCCGATGACTGCCTCCCAGGCAGCTGTTGAGCTGCAAAAGTACCAGATCAGCGAACCGCACTTTGTACACAAAGATAACGAGATTGACGGTTATATCAATCATTTCCCGGAAGGTTCCCTCTTCTATGTACTGCGTACCGACCGGCCGATTACGACCCAGGAGAACTGCAAAGTAACCCGGATTGACAGCGGTTCGTATCTGGTAGAAGTAACCCGGGATCAATTTACGATCGGTTTGGGGGACAAGAAACAATGAGAATCTGTATTGTAGCGGAAGGGTCGTACCCTTATGTGACCGGCGGGGTGTCCAGTTGGATTCATTCCCTGGCCCGCAATATGCCGGAACATGAATTTGTGATCTATGCTATCGCCGCTGAACGCAAGCACAAAGGGCAGTTCAAATACACACTGCCCGACAATATTGTCGAAGTACAGGAGATTTTCCTGGATGAATATATGCAGCTGGAAGGCGAATGGGGACATCACTTACGCCTCACGCCGGATCAGCGCCAATCGATCAAAGCACTGATTTCCGGTGAAGGGGATCTGGACTGGAGCCGCATTTTCAGCGTGCTCTGTGATCCCAAGCTAAGCAATGCCGCCAATTTCCTTATGAGTCGTGATTTCTTCGATATTATGAGCCAGCTGTGCGAGGAGAAATATGAACAGCTTCCATTTACCGAGATGTTCTGGACGGTTCGCTCGATGGTACTGCCGCTGCTGCTGACCGTGCAAAAGCCGCTGCCCCAGGCGGATCTGTATCATGCCGTATCCACCGGTTATGCCGGCGTACTCGCCAGCCTCGCCAAGTATCTGTATGGCAAACCGGTGATGCTGACCGAACACGGTATCTATTCGCGTGAACGGGAAGAAGAGATTATCAAAGCAGACTGGGTAGACGGATATTTCAAGGATATCTGGATTCGTTACTTCTATACCCTGTCCACCTGTGCGTACCAATATGCGGATGAAGTCATTACCCTGTTCAACCGCAACCGGGAAATCCAGATCGAACTGGGCTGTGAAGCAGACAAAATCCGTATTATCCCGAATGGAGTGACTGCAGCTGATTATGAGAATCTGCAGGCCAAAGCTCCGGATGAACCGATCTACATCGGCGGTGTCGTACGTGTCGTGCCGATCAAGGATATCAAGACGATGATCCAGAGCTTCAATGTGATCAAGCGGCAGGTGCCGGAAGCCAAGTTCTTCATTATGGGCCCTTATGAAGAGGACCCGGAATACTACGAAGAATGCCGCTTGATGGTCGAACTGCTGCAGGTGGAGGATGTCATCTTCACCGGCAGTATCAACGTCAAAGAATATATCGGACAGATGGATATCCTGCTGCTCACCAGTATCAGTGAAGGCCAGCCGCTGGCTGTGCTGGAAGGTCTGGCCGCCGGCAAGCCGATGGTCACTACCGATGTCGGCAGCTGCAAAGAATTAATCTACGGCAATGACGATGAGTTCGGTCCTGCCGGCAGCGTCGTGCCGGTTATGAGCTATGAACGGATTGGCGAAGAAGTCATCCAGCTGTGCCGTAGCGAAGAACTGCGTCAGCGGATGGGCGAGAATGGCCGGAATCGTGTACGTTCGCTGTACACCAATCACAACTTTATTACCGGCTATCAGAATTTGTATCAAACATGTGGAGGGCTTAACGGATGGCCGGTATCGGTTTCGAACTAAAAAAATTATTTGATAAGAGCGGACTGGTCAACAAGGCCAAAGCCTATACGTATTCATCCCTGATCACGATCGGTCCGATGCTGCTCTGTATTGTGATGGTTGGTGTCTTCAACCGGATGCTGCGCGGAGCAGGCACGGATTATCTGAATGTCGAGCTGTTTCAGAGCTGCGTCATTTATGCATTTATTTTCTCTTATATTATTAGCAGTCTGATGACGATGTATCTCACACGGGTCAGTTCGGACTTTCTGAATGAAGGTTATCATAATGCCCTGCTGCCGTCGCTATATGGCAGTATCCAGATCAGTCTGGTATTCGGCGGCATTCCGGCTCTCGTGTTCCTGGTATTCGCGGATCTGCCGCTATCGATCAAAGTAGGACTGTTCCTGCTGTATATGCTGCTGGTGATGATCTGGAATCAGGTGGTCTATGTATCTGCGATGAAGAATTACAAGCGTATCGTACTGGCCTTTTCCAGTGGTGCGGCAGTATCGATTATTGTACTCGCTGTGATCCTGTATCTGACACCGCTGCGGACCGCTTCATCGGCACTATTCGCTTTTGATGGAGGTTTTCTGGTCACTTGTGCAATGCTGATGATCCAGATCGAGCGCTATTTCAAGCCCGGCAAGACCGTATCGAACTTTTCCTTTCTCGCGTTCCTGCGCCGTTATCCATCGCTGATCGCGATCGGGCTGCTGAATTCGGTCGGGCTGTTCGCCCATCAGTTTGTGCAGTGGGCAGGACCGGCCGGTGTGCAGGTCAGCGGAGCTTTCCTGATGGCACCGCAGTATGATGTCGCAGTATTCTGTGCGTTTCTGTCGGCGGTACCGACGCTGATCGTATTTGTGGTCTCGCTGGAGACGAGCTTTTATCCGAAGTTCCGCAATTATTATGACTTTATCCTGTCCAAAGGCTCGATTCTGGACATTAACCGTGCCCGCAACGAGATGTATCAGGTACTGGGGCAGCAGTTCACACTGATTATGGGCATTCAGATGATCTTCTCGATTATCTCGATTGCGATCGGTATCCGCTTCCTGCCGCTGATCGGTTTTACTTCGACCCAGGTGGATCTGTTCAATATTCTCGTGATCGGATATTTTGCCTACATTATCTATAATGTGCTGGCACTGGTACTGCTTTATTTTGATGATCGCAAAGGGGTACTGTGGCTGGCGATTGCGTTCCTGGCTATGAATACACTCTTTACGGTAATCTCCCTCTGGGCGAATGATCAGGGCTTCTCGTTCTTCGCCGCTTCCTTTGTGACGCTGATCGCTGCGCTCGCACGGATTGTATATGTGCTGAACCATATTAACTACTATACGTTCAGTGCGCAGCCGCTTGTAGCGCGCAAAACAGAGAACCGCTTTGGCCCGCTGCTGAAGCGCTGAGGATAGTTATACCCTTACCGTCGACAAGTTGAAGATAAGTTATGCCGGGCTGAAGCAGGCCGATTATCCAGCCTGACCAGCCCGGCCCCGGAATGAGAAGATCGGAGGCAGTTATGAATATGTACCAGAAGGCAGCCGCAGTGCTGACCGTAATACTGGGTGTACTGATTATGGCCGGGTGCGAGGATCGGAAGGATACCTCCGCCGCCAGCGCCAGTACCCCTGCAGCCGGAGCGGTAGCCAACTACCATCCACGGCTGGAAGATAACCAGAGCGTCTACAAAACCGACAGTCAGGATAGCGTGATCCATATGTACCTGACGATTACCAAAGACAATCTGACCGCTGTACATCCGGAAAGCTGGAAACAGCTGAACGAGATCAAGCTGCCCGATGACAATACGCCCGACAAAAGCGTAAATGCCATTCTGCAGCAGGGTGATGCCGCAGGACCTGTCGCCGGCAAATTTGGCTATAATACCAAAGCGCCGAACGTCATGGTCAAACTGCGTGGTAAATCAACCCTGAGCTCCAACCAGAAATCCTACAAGATTAACCTGTACAAAGATGCGGGCGAATGGCGCAGTCAGACCACGATCAATCTGGTCAAAAGCGCCTATGACTTTTCCCGTATGCGTAATATGCTCAGCTACAATATGATGCAGCGTATCCCGGACATGGTCAGCCTGCGTACCCAGTATGTGCAGCTGCATGTACGGGATCTGACAGCTGGCAGTGATGCCGGATACCAGGATTATGGCCTGTACACCCAGGTAGAGCAGCCGAATCGTACGTTCCTGCGCTCCCACGGACTCGATCCGAATGGTCAATTATACAAGGCATCCAATTTTGAGTTCTATCGTTATGAGCAGGAGTTGAAGCTGGAGAGCGATCCTGCTTTTGACCGGACAGCCTTTGAATCGGTTCTTGAGATCAAGGGCAATCATGATCATGCCAAGCTGCTCAAGATGCTGGATGATGTGAACGATTCGACCAAGGATTTTGATGAGGTATTCAACCAGCATTTTGACCGGGATAATTTCCTGACCTGGATGGCCATCAATATTCTGACCGATAATATCGATACCCAGACCCAGAACTTTATGCTCTACTCCCCGCTGAATTCCAACACCTGGTATTTCCTGCCATGGGATTATGACGGTGCCTGGGGATTCTATGATGATGATGAATCTCGCCGTGCTCCATGGAAAGCAGGGATTGCCAACTATTGGGGCAGTGAGCTGCAGAACCGCTTTTTCAAAAATCCGGCCAATGTGACCGCTCTGCAGACCAAGATCAAAGAGCTGCAAAGCATCATCAACCGCGAAGAGACCCAGAAGCAGGTCGACAAGTATCGCAATATTACAGAAAAGTATGTGTATCAGCTACCCGATCTGGGCAATCTGCCAGAGCCTATTGAAGAGTATAGCGGCGAAGTGAACCATCTGATGGATATTCCCGAAGAATCAGTCGCCCGCTTTGAGAAAATGCTCCAGTATCCGATGCCTTTCTTTATGGGGGATGTACAGCAGCAGAACAGCAATCTGTCGTTCCGCTGGGATAACTCCTATGACATGCAGGCAGATGACATTACGTATCACTTTACTATTGCCCGTACGCCCGATATGACCAATGCATTGCGGGACGAATCGAAGCTTACCGTCAACGAACTGAAGCTGGACGGACTGACTCCAGGCCGTTATTACTGGCGTGTACTCGCGGAAGACAGCCAGGGACATGCCATGCCTGCTTTTGATATCTATGAAGATCTGAATAATGTGAATCATTATGGAGTGCGTGAATTCTATGTCAAATAAGCGCGTCTCCCGTCTGCACTCCTTCCGTGAGGCTGGTGCAGACCATCGTCAGGCCGGTGGCCGCTGGCTGCTGCGTCTACTGTTACCTGCTGCACTGCTGCCTCTAACGCTCACTGGATGCAGCGTTCCCAAAGGGCTGCTGCCCTGGGACGTGAACCCGGCAACGAGCGTACAGCAGGAAGCTTATTCAAGCGACACGCTCAGCGATAATCATGCCCTGTATGAAGACAAGAGCCGTACAGGTATTACCGATATCTACATTACGATCATGCACCAGAATCTGGATCGCAACCACCCGCTCAGCTGGGAACAGCTCAGCGAGGTCTCCCAGCCGGACGATGAGAATAACCGCTCGCTGGATGCCATTTTCCAGGAAGGCAACGCAGACGGACCGGTACACGGCATGTTCGGCTACTCGGATTATCAGTCCAACAGCTCCATCTCCCTGCGGGGCAGCGACTCTCTGCGTTCCGCGCAAAAGTCGTACAAGATCAAGCTGAATGGACAAACTGGTGCATGGCGTGATCAATCGACCATTAATCTGATCAAGTCGGTTAATGATCTGACCCGTTTTCGTAACCGGCTCAGCTTTGACTATATGACCCGGCTGCCGGATATGGTCAGTATGCAGACTTCTTTTGTACGGCTGCATGTCAAAGATCTGACGCAGGAAAAGGATTTTAGTACCGACTTTGTCGATTACGGATTGTATACGCAGATGGAACAGCCCAACAAAAAGTTCCTGCGTACACATGGACTCGACTCCAGCGGCGGATTGTACAAAGCCAAAAACTTCAAGTTTGACCGTCATGCCGAAGCCCTCAAGCTGGAAGATGATCCTTCCTTTGACAAGCATCAGTTCCAGGACATTCTCCAGGTCAAAGGCAGCAAAGATCACCAGAAACTGCTGCAGATGCTGGATGATGTGAATGCCAGCAGTCCAAGTCAATTTGACAGTGTATTCGACCGCTACTTTGACCAGAATAACTTCCTGAGCTGGATGGCTGTCAATATCCTGATGGATAACGACTCCACCTCCTCGGAGAATTACCTGCTCTACTCGCCGACCGAATCCCGCAAATGGTTCTTTATTCCATGGGATTACGACAGCGCCTGGGGCAAAGGACAGCTGTCCGGTACAACGATCAACCAGCGGGCACCGTGGCAGCACGGGATCGCCAGCTACTGGGACAACCAGCTGGTACGGCGTTATTTCCAGAACCCGGACCATGTGCGGCTGTTGACCGCCAAAATAGATCAGTTCCGCAAAATTATTACACCAGCGCAGACTGCCCAGATGATCGCCGGCTACCGTCAGATTGCGGATGCAGCGGTGCTGCAGTCCAGTGATCCCGGCTATCTGCCTGGCAGGATCAGCGATCGCGAGCAGGAGCTGAAGCAGCTGCCTGCCTGGAGCGAAAGCAGCAATACCCTGTACCGCGAGAGTCTGGAGCGTCCGATGCCTTTCCGGCTGCTCGAGCCGCGAGTGCAGCAGGATCAGCTGACCTTCCAATGGGAACCTTCTTACGATCTGCAGGGAGAAGCGCTAAGCTATCATATTCTCGTCTCTCGTACACCGGATATGGCGGCTCCGCTGCTGGATAAGCAGGTCGGCAGCGAGACGACAGCCAGCATGAACAGTCTGTCGTCCGGCCAATATTTCTGGACGGTTACTGTAGAGGATACATCCGGCCATACCATGACACCTTATGATCAATACACCGATATCGACAACATTGCGCATTTTGGCGTCAAATCCTTGTATATTCCCTGAATGCCAGTGAACAGAAAAGAGGACAACCATGAAGTTCGCCAATAAACGGCTGCGGCATGAGCTGAAATACTATATTGCTCCCAACGAATACGAAGCGCTACGGCGCCGGGTCGCTACCGTGATGCGGCTGGATCGCAACTCGATTGGCAATGAAGGTTACCATATCCGCAGCCTGTATTTTGACAATATCAACGAAACCGCCTTATTTGATAAAAATAACGGCGCTTTCCAGCGTAAAAAGTACCGGATCCGCATCTACAATCGCAGTGATGCCGTGATCAAACTGGAGCGCAAAAGCAAATTCAACGAGTTCACAGCCAAGGAATCCGCGTCACTGAACCGGGCGCAGTTCGACTCGCTTATGGCAGGAGAATCGAAGTTCCTGCTGGAGTCCGGCGATCTGCTGATGCGTGAATTCTATTACGATATGCTGCATGCGCAGCTCAAGCCTTCTGTCGTCGTCGATTATATCCGCGAAGCCTATATCTACCCGGTGAGCGATGTACGGATAACGTTCGACAAGCAGCTGCAGGCCGGTGTGCAGTCTTTTGACATCTTCGATCCGGATCTGGTGACACTGGAGTCGATCGATGGTCCGCGCCAGATTCTCGAAGTGAAATACAATCAGTTCCTGCCGGATTTTATCAAGCATCTGATTCAGCTGTCTTCACATAACCGCTCCACCATTTCCAAATATGTACTATGTAAAGAAAAACAAAAAGTGTTTACGGGCTGACCGCCTGGAAGGGGACAAATAGCAACATGAACGAAACGACCAATTTTAGTGATGTAATCAAAAAGAGCTTCCTGCAGCTGGATTCATTCAACCAGGTCTCTTTTATCGAAATGTTCTGGAGCCTGCTGATCGCGTTTGCGATCGGAATGCTCATCTACTGGGTATACCGCAAGTGCTATCGTGGCGTGGTCTACAGTCATAACTACAATGTATCCTTTGTACTGATGACGATTATTACCTCACTGATCATTATGACGATCAGCAGCAATATCGTGCTGTCCCTGGGGATGGTCGGCGCGCTGAGTATCGTCCGTTTCCGGACCGCGGTCAAGGACCCGATGGACATCATGTTTATGTTCTGGGCGATTTCCGCTGGTATCGCGACTGGCGCGACGCTGTATGCTTTTGCTATCGTAGGTTCGATTGTTATTACGCTCGTGATTTTCTTTATGTCCCGTCGCCAGAACGGCGAGGCACCGTATCTGCTCGTGATTCACTATGACGAATCCGCAGCCGAGCCGGTCAAGATTGCCCTGCGCAAGCTGAAGTATGTACTGAAATCCAAAACCGTTCGCAAAAACATTACCGAGATGACTGTCGAGATTCGTCTGGCCGATCCGGATAATACACAGTTTATTAATGAGCTGTCCAATGTGAGCGGCGTATCGGATGTTGTGCTGGTGAGTTATAACGGGGATTACGCGCAGTAAGAAATCAGGCTTTTAACAGGTGGTATGATCCTGTTAAATAGATGAGTGAACCATAGTCCTGTTTAGTTATACAGCGACAAATAAATCATTTGAAAAACCATAGAATTAAATAACGACCTTTTCTCAGAAATCTTTTGAGGAAAGGTCGTTTAGTTTATGTTGGGATTTTTCCTTTTTTGAATACTCGAACTGTAATATTGAACAGGTGTTTTCTTTTGAATACGTGCAAACTTTATTTTGTTCATATTCGCAAATACATGCGAAGTGTCTTTAGGTTTGATATGTTACAGGTTTTGAGCCAGTTTTTTCACTTCATCGATGGTGCCAATTTTATCGACGATTCTATTGTTGACGACAACATTTGAAACTACGATCGCTTTGTCAGTACTATAGTTATTTGTACCATTTTTAACTATATACCGGGATGCATCAAAAAAGATAACGTAGGTTTCTTTTTGCTTAGGAGCGTCAGGTTTTACTTTTGTTGGATCTACATAAGAAATGATTACAGACCCATTACCTTTACCAACTTTGTAGGTATATTTTTTACCAGATGTTAATTTAATTAGCCCGCCATTGCCGGGATAGTAGTTAGCTGTAGCACCTTTCGGAAGAGTAAATGTAACCTCACCGTTAGCTTCAGTCATGCTACTAAATAGTGTTTTAGCGATCGAACTGAATTCCGGATCGAACTGGAAGTTACTGGAGCTATCAAATGGTGGCTGAGTTGGCGTAGGTATATTTGATCCAGTGGTAATTGCCACCAGGTTGTTTTGCTGCTGCCAATCTACATTAGCACCCATAGCTTCGGATACAAAACGCAGAGGAACCATCACACGCTTGTTGACGATTCTAGCCGGTACATCCAGTTTTACTGTGCGACCGTCCACCGTAACATTGGAGTTACCTGCTTTCAGTACAATCGTTTTTGAACCTTGTTTGATCGTCACGGTCTTGGTGCTACTTACATAAGACACATTGCCGCCAAGCGATTCTGCGACAAAGCGGGTCGGAATGAGTACACGGTTGTTATTCATGATCGGCTTTTGATCTGGGAATGTGACGGTTCCTGCATTGATTGCTACACGAATCTCTGCAGCGGCATGAGCTTGCGATGCCACGGGTGGAATTGCTGTGCTGACGAGCGCTGCTGCAACGATCAGCGGAAGTGTGCGTTTAATTGATTTTTTCATTATAGTATCACCTTTTGAATTTTAATTTTCTTATGTTTAATCCTGTCTGATTTTATGCCATTTTTGCTGATTGATCAATCAAATCGTACACCAAGATCCAGCCTCGTTTTTCTACAGATTGAGTTTGTCATAGACGCTTTTCATTTTCTCTTTTGATGTTGGTAATTGTAGTCACCTGGAGCGTTTTAGCTATTCCTTTATAATTATGGCTTTGGTCAGGCAGTATGGCTTTACCACAATTGAGTACAGAAAATAAATTTTTCTTCTTCAGATAAGTTGGTTTGGAATACTGCTTCAAAGCTGGCATTTAATAAAAAATCCCCTCGGTATTTAGTATTAACCTCGAGACGCGATGAGATCTTTTTACTGTTTACCTCTGGGGAATACTATCTGATATTAAGAATTCTTTTTATTTTTGTTTATAGGCAAGCGGGTCTATTCAATTATCCGTACACTTGCACACAATTGCGCCCCATCCGCTTGGCTGTGTACAGTGCCATGTGGTTGTCCCAGCCTATTTCAACATTACGACGAAGTCTGCACACCCTGGCAGAGCAGCATCCATACTTCATCGAAATACCGGTCAATCTCTTCATTTACCCATTCGGCCGCATGAGCCGGATGATGAAAATAGGATGTTGCATTGAACAGCGCACGGGCTGTGATGGCCGGGTCGCCTGCTGCGATCTCCCCACTGTCCATGCCCCGGCGAAGAATGCTGGCGATCTGCTCGTTCATTTCCCGGATATGTTCTGTAATAATCGGGATCGGCTTCGCGGATACCGCTGCATACATCGCGAACATCTCGGCATCTTCTACCGCATATCTGCGCTTGTTTTGGATCAGCGTATCATACCAGTGACGCAGCCGCTGCAGCTCGCTTCCGCCAGTCTCCCTGGCAATTCTCTCCAGTGGATCGGAGAGGGTATGCAGCCAGCGCTCGGTTACTGCTTCACGCAGTGCCGCCTTACTCGGGTAATGCCGGTAAATGGTGCCGTGACTGACTTTGAGCACCCGTGCCACATCGACGACCGATGTTTTATCCGGGCCGTAGCGGCGAAGTACCTGTTCTGCCGCATCGAGAATATTTTCTTTGGTTAATGGAAGATCTGATGCCATATTCTGCGAAGACACGGACAGGCTATATAGCTGGCCTGCCGATGTCTTCTTCCCCCTTGCTTCTATTAATAATCCGAGTCATTCCGTCATGCCAAGGTATACTTTATCTTAGCATAACGAATAGTAGAGGAGTATCAATATCCTGATTCTGTCATTGCTTTAGTGGGCTGTGCGGAAATAATGGTAGACCTTGTTCAGCTTACGTTCATGCTTGCCTTTGGGACTCTCCATACTGCCAAACTCAAAGAATTTCACCTGCCGGATACCTATATAGTTAAATAAAGCCCTGCGCATCAGTACACGGTGCGCATTATTCAGCCATAACTGCAAATAGCCTGCGGGTCCCTGCATGGTGGAAATGCACACCACTGACTTACCTTTCAGTAGTCCTTCCGGTGTTAAATCTCCTTTTTTGCGATAAACGTAGGCAAAACCGGACGCCATCATACGATCGATAAATCCCAGCAGCATCGCTGGTGGACGTCCCCACCAGATCGGGTAGACGAATACGATCCGATCTGCCCACAGGATCTGTTCCCGGTAGGTATTCAGCTCGGGATCGATATGCATATCCCGGCGCTGCTTGTGTTCATTGAATACCAAAGCCGGGTTGAATTCATCTGCATACAAATCAATAATCTGAATCTCTTCGTCGGGATGATGATCCCGGATACCTCGAATAGCCTGCTGCATCATGGCATAATTCAGACTCTGGTGATTGGGATGGGTGTAAATCAGCAGTGTACTCATACATTCACTCTCCATTTAGTTATCATTTGATAATTAAATAGTAGAGGATATCATTTTAGTTGTCAAATGATAATTGTTTTATGATAATCATTTTGCTATCTTGGAAGACGAGGTGAAGAAATGAAAACCAATGATTTATTCCAGCAGTTTGTCGGTTTTATTGCATCTGTACATCAGATGAGCAGCGAGATGACTCGCGATATCCCTACCGGCGAACTGACACCGGCTCAATATAAAATTATGGAGTACCTGATGGTCAGTCAGCCGATAACGCTGAGTGAGATCAGCGAATGTATCCATATGTCCATGCCCAATACCAGCCGTGAAGTGCGCAAGCTCACCGATAAAGGATTATGTGAAAAAGTCACTAACCCCCAGGATCGGCGCAAGCAGCTGATCCGCTTGTCCGATCAAGGCAGCGCGCTGATGAACGATATTTTCCAGACGGTCCGAGAACGCTTTGCTCAGCGGACCGCAGCATTGTCTGATGCAGAGAAGGTACAGATTGAGCAGGCAATAACACTGCTTCGCCAGAAAATACTGGATTGAGCTTGTCTGCAGTCAATCTTATTCAGCTGAATAAACAATGCATAGCAAAAAGGCACAGAGAATAATTCTGCGCCTTTTTGCTATACAAAGATCAAGCAATTCATACAATGTCTCTATCTTTTGGAGACTACCTCGTTGTTACCACATAGCTTCATAAGCAAACGCTACTTGGTAACTCGGGTAAGAGGAATCTCTCCCAGGTAACGCATATTGCTCACGTAATAACACAATCGATCACCCGGTTTCAGCTTCGTTTTGTCATACGTGATGAGATATTGTCCTGCATGAGCAGAGTCAGGAATGATCTGAGCCGGGCGTCCTCTTGCTTCATGCATCTTCTGATCGCCATACCACAAGCTATAAGCGACCATATAGGCCTGATATGCTTCGCCTGGCTGTATGCGCAAAGTAATCTCATTGTCTGTAGACGTTCTCTCCATGATTTTCACTTTTCCGGTTGTTCCCATATCCAGTTCGATGGGATGATCATCAGTTGGCTCGTTCTTGATCGGAACCGGGTATTTGCGGGATATCGGCTCCAGGTTAAACGTATACGGGATCAGTGTGAGATCACCGGCATCATCAGGCAGACTGCTGTATTCCATATGTGGAGTGGCAGGCTCTCCCGAATCCGCCAAAGGATGGTACGGACGATTCAGCGCATCGAGCAGAATAAAATGAACCCCGCCTCCTTCATATCGATGATGCCACTTGTCAAACCCGTCGATCTTCAGATCTACATAGGTTGTTGCCGGTGTGACGTCCGCTTCAACGGTTCTAACCGCTAGATTTTCGGATAGAGAAGCTTTCTTTTTCAGAATATACCTTGCAGTTTGAGCCTGCTTTTGTACATTTACATTATAAATAAACGGAGAATTCGGATTCTGTTTCAGACTGACCCGGATTTGCATATTCAATTGTGCAGGCATTTGAGAAAGCTCTATATCCGACGGCTCATTGGAAACAATCCCATCAGGCAGACCAAATAATACTTGGGGATCGAGATTCAAATACAGACGATATTGATCCGTACGTTCGCTATGATGTTGTGCCTGGATCCTCCCTTGTTCTTTGGCAGAAGCGGCTGACTTGCCATTAATGTAGATTTCCACGTCCTGAACAGGCTGTTTCTGCGTATCATGCTGCTGCTTCAGTTCAAGGTATACTTTTCTGCCATCATATACGACCGATTCCATTGTCATCGTGACACCCTGCTGCTCTATACTCAGAGGATCTGGTTCGCTCTCCCGCTCATCGGCGGTAACCCAGCCCAGATGCGAGGTCAGCTGGTAGACAGCAGGTACGCCTGGCAATTGCTTGAGTGTATGGGCCATATCAGCCGAGAAATAACCGGACCCGAGTGTACCGCCTATACCGATCAGCATCGCGGCCGCTGTCATGCCATAACGCAGCATATTGCGGGACTTGCGCTTGACGACAGGCTGTACCTCCATCGTGTCCGGAACAGCTGCTGCTTGTTCCTCCTGGGGATCTCGGGACAGATTCTCCCGGATACCTTGTCCTGTCTGCCCCTGTTCGATAGCGTCATACACGAGCTGGAGGCGAGACTGTATATCCGGTGGAATCGAATCATTCTCTGTCTGCTCCGCACCACTGCGCAGCCATTCGTCCAGCTTATCGTTTTTCATGGGTATGCCCCCCTTCTTCCTGATCTTCGATCCAGCGGGATAATAGTTTGCGTGTCCGGTGGAGCCGGGTTTTGGCCGTACTTTCCGAAATATCCAGAATCTCGGCCACCTGCTTGAGCGGAATATCCTGAAAATAATGCAGAATAATCAGCTGCCGCTTGTCCTCTTCCAGCTGATCCACTACCTGACGGATATCGACCGAATCGTAGGCAGTGTGGGGCGGAGTAGACTGTCTGATCTCGGAAAAAGGAATAATCTGCTTGCGCTTGCGCAGGGTTAGATTGCATTGATTGATCAGAATGCGAATCACCCATGTCTCGAAAAAATGACTCTCCCGCAGCTGGGGCAATGCTTCATACGCGCTAATAATCGTCTCCTGCATCACATCTACAATATCTTCCTGGCGTTTGACCATAGCATGCGCGATCCGGTATAGTCGTCCTTCCATATGCTTCATTAATTGGAGAAATGCACGATGGTCACCATTTCTGGCATGCTCGACTTGCTGTTGTATATCCAATAGGAGATTCACCTTCTTTGCTATCGACTGGACTGCTGTGGACTGTCTATCAAAAGTAAAACAGCCTAAAATCACACAATTAGATAAATGGACTACCTAAAAGGTTACATCCTTTGGCAAAAAAAGTTTAGCCTACTCGATATCGTCACAAAAAAACAGCAGTCCACTTGATCGTGAACTGCTGCCCATACTTATATTTGCGGCTGCGTTACTTGCAGCTTTATTTCCCGCTTTTGATCTGTGCTGTCGCCTGATCCAGTGCATCGACCACACGGTCGCACCAGGCATCGAACTCGGGATCTTCCTGCTGCAGCTCCGGATGTTCCAGAATATGCTGCACGGTACGACGGATACCCTGATCTACGCGAATCGTGGCCACGAATTCCGGCACCAGACGCTTCAGCTTGGTGTTGTCGAATACGACGGTATTGGCCTTGTCTCCGAGCAGGCTGCCCCGGTAATCTTCCGGACTGCAAGCATCGAGGAACTCGGACGCCACATGTACTGCATTCAGGCGTACACCTACTACACTGGCGATCACCTCATGAATCTGATTCCAGGTGACGGATTCGTCGGATGTAATATGCACCGACTCTCCAAGCGCATGGATATTGCCCATCAGTCCGATGAATCCTTTGGCAAAGTCTTCACTGTGTGTGAGTGTCCACAGCGATGTACCATCTCCATGAATAATGACCGGTTTATTGTCCAGCATCCGGCGAACGACCTGCCAGCTTCCTTTGCTGCCATGCACACCCAGTGGAATGGAGCGTTCACTGTACGTATGGCTCGGGCGCACAATCGTGATCGGGAAGCCCTGCTCCCGGTATTGCTTCATCAGATAGTCTTCACAGGCAATCTTGTTGCGCGAGTATTCCCAGAATGGATTCGCCAGCGGCGTACCTTCCGTAATCCGATAATCTGACGGCGGCGATTGATACGCCGAAGCCGAGCTGATAAAGATAAACTGTTTGGTCTTGCCGTTGAACAGCCGGTAATCCCGCTCCAGATGCTCTGGCACAAAGGCGATAAAGTCAGCGACCACATCGAATTCCAGGTCGGCGATCAGACCGGCCACCTTTTCCTCATCATTGATATCGGCTTGCAGTATATGTGCATTCTCCGGCAGATTATCATTACGACTGCCCCGGTTGAGCAAATACAATTCATGTCCCTGTTCCAGCAGCTGACGCGTAATCGCATCGCTGATCGTTCCTGTTCCTCCAATAAATAGCGCTTTCATAAATACACCCCGCAGATAAAATTGAATGTTCATCACTCTGCTCTATACGATAGCATGCCCCCATCCCGTTTACAAATCAGGCAGATATCCATTAAAGTTGATTGTTCCAAATCATCTCCTGTACAGTATAGGAGGGTTACCAGCTGCCTGCGTACACAGAGAAAGCAGTTCAACTGTTTGCCACTTTAACCGGAGAGGAGTTATTATGGACTTTATTTTAACCGTACTCAAGTATTTGTTTCTTGGCGCATTGCAGGGATTTACCGAACCTATCCCCATTTCTTCCAGTGGACACGTGGTGCTGGTACAGAAGCTTCTGGGACTTGAAATTGAAGGGCTCAGCTTTGAGACATTCGTTAATACGGCTTCATTGCTTGCTGTTCTGATTGTTTTCCGCGAAGATATACGCCGTTTAATTCGTTCGACCTGGGCCTATATCACCCGACAGGCTTCTACGGACAATGAACAGCGCACAGAGCAGAAAAGCGATTTTTTGTTTGTGATCTATCTGGTTCTCGGTACTATTCCAGCCGGGGTCATCGGTGTACTGTTTAACGACTATATTAGCGAACATCTCAAAGGTGTACATATTGTAGGCTATAGTCTGGCTGTCACTGCGATTGCTCTTTTTGTTATACGCAATATGCGAGGGCGAAAAAATGATGCCCAACTGTCCTGGAAAGATGCGATTATTGTTGGTCTTGGTCAAGCAGTAGCGCTCATACCCGGGATCAGTCGCTCTGGAGCTACCATCGTAACCGCGATGCTGATTGGAATGAAGCAGGAGACGGCGCTGCGTTTTTCTTTTCTTTTATACATACCGATTAGCCTGGGTGGGGCTATTCTGGAACTGCCAGACCTGCTCGCCATGGAATGGACACCGGTATTGATTGTGTCGTATGCTGTAGCGTTTGTCGCTTCCTTTGTAGCTTCTTTTTATGCTCTTAAATGGTTTATTAATATTATGAAAAATGGCAAGCTGGTCTACTTCTCGGCCTATTGTCTGCTGCTTGCTCTGTGTATTCTGATTTTCCTGTAATCCTTATTTATACGCAGGCTCAAAGCCATTCTCTATCCTGGAGAGTGGCTTTTATTTAACCTTTTCGCTTCATATCTGTCTTATAAGCTCTACTATTCAGAAAATAATTCTTCACCTTCCATTATTTGTGGTTCAAAATAGTAATTTTTCTTTATAAAGTCTTGGAACGCATAATCTCTCAAAAGGGGCGAATAGAATGAAAAGAAAGTCTCGGTTAACGGTTCTTCTCCTGCTCTGCCTGGCACTTGCGATTTCTCCTGCAATCGCTTTCAAAACGGCGGATGCAGCCCGTCCTACAACAGCGACACCAGCCGCAGATCTGCGCGCGACCATGGCCAAAGTATATGGCGAGCACAGCTATATGATGGTTATCGCGATGCAACAGCAGTTCAACCAGTCCAAGGATCTGCCGCAGGCTATGGCAGCCCTCAATGCCAACACCAACAGTATCGCAGCACTTCTGTCCAGTACTTACACGGATGCCGCAGCATCCAAGATCAAGGATCAGTGGAAAAGACATATTCAATACTTTATGGACTATGTGACTGCGACGCGCGATAACAATGCAGATGCCCGCAAAGCCGCTCAAGCCGGCATGAACAGCAGCACAAATGCCATGGTCACTGCCATGAACACGCAGAATCCGAATATCAATGAGACCAAGCTGCTCAAAAATCTGCAGGCTCATGATACGTATCTGCTGCAGTCCTTTACATCCTATGCAGAGGGGAAATATGGAACGACTTACTCGGCAGCACATAGTGCCTATGCACGTGCTACGATGATCGGGGCTTCTATGGCGACAGATATTGCCGAGCGTTATCCATCCCGTTACAAACGCAGCACGACTCAGACCGAAGCTGCTTATTTCCGTCAGCAGGTCGGTGAAGCTCTTGGCGAACACGCCATTCTGTCCGTACTGATGCTGCAAAAAGGCAATGACAATGCACCGGATCTGGCCAGTGTCAAAGCCGCTCTGGACCGCAACACCCAGGCACTGACCAATACTCACCAGCGTCTATTCGGCTCCAATGCCGCAGCCACATTCAACAGTCTCTGGAATCGTCATATCCGTGACTACCAGGACTACATGACAGCTACCATGAATAACGATCAGGCTGGACGTGCTGCTGCCAAAAAAGATCTTGGCAAGTTTGTCGCCGAGCTGACCGCTTTCCAGACTGGCCGTCTGCCGCTGAACAAAACCAAAACGTATCAGGCGAATGCGATGCACGGTGCTCATGTGATCACTGCTTTTGATTCCTATCATGCAGGTGGTTATGCCAAATCGTATGAAGCACTGCGTACCGGCTACAATCATATGTGGATGACTGGCAATACGCTGTCTGAAGCCATTGTGAAGAAGTATCCTTCCAAGTTCTAACTATACGAATAAAGCCTGGTCTTCCTTGAGAGGATCAGGCTTTTTGCGTTGGCGGGCTGAATTAATGGTATCCACTCTCCACAGGAATAACAGTATCTAATCCGGTTCACGCTGGAAATCCATGAACGGGATATTGGAAATAATCCTCTTCCGACTTATCTGTCGTCTTTTGTGCGGTTTTCCTGTGCAGCATTTTGTCCCTTACATCCTATAGCGCCTTCTTAAAAGTTATCAGGATGCTCGGAGTGGATATACTTCTGCTTGAAATCATAGATTGCGGGAGCCTGACTATACTGCACGACTTTTCCTTCTTCGATTTTGTAAAAATACATGGCATTGGGCTCCCCGCGAAACATTACCATAGTCGACATAACCGGAGCTTTACTAATACCCGATGTTTCTATTTCGGCGATTTGTGACTCTTTGTAGCCTCTCTCCTGTACCAGGTAGGTCATTACTTTGTTCGTCATTCGATCCTGAATAATCGATAGGGTGATCGTGAATACAGACCAGATAGCAGCGATGATCAGGAGCAACATTCCCAAAGCTTTGATATTCTTTATAATCATACTCTTGTCGATGTTCATGGCCAGCTCATCCTTTCAGATGGATATGTAAAACCTACATGCTCGCTTGCATAAGTTGTTGGCTGCTTATACTCTCATTATATTATTTTCCAAATATAAAAATCTATAAAAGAACCGGATACAGGAATGCCAAAAAGAACCGGAACAGCTTGTTCAGCATCCGGTTCTTTGGGCAGATTATAGTATAGCGACAGTCCGCTATTGATTTGGTTGTCTGTTAATTTGTCATTCATATTATGGCACTGCAGATCCTGTATCAAACCGTAACATTCCATTTCACCTTAACGATTATGAAGGCGTCTGAGCATGGATGAGTCTAGAAGTGAAATCGATTGGATGCCGGCTTTATTACTCGCCATTTTCCGCTTCCCAGCGGGCTACTTCTTCGCGTACCCGTGGAGCGACTTCTTTGCCCAGCAGTTCAACAGCGCGCAGCACATCGTCATGATTGGACATGGTGCCGACCGGTGTATGCAGCATGAAGCGGGTGATGCCTACCTGTTTGCGCAGGTTGATAATCTTGGTGGCTACGGTCTCCGGATCGCCTACATAGAGGGCGCCTTCCAGACTGCGGGCAGCGTCAAAGCTGGCACGTGTATACGGTCCCCAGCCGCGCTCGCGTCCCAGTACATTCATGCTCGCCTGGGTAGACGGGAAGAATTTATCGGCCGCCATCTCGGTGGTATCCGCGATAAAGCCGTGCGAGTGGGAAGCGACGCTCAGCTTGGAAGCATCATGTCCGGCATGAGCGGCAGCTTTGTAATACAGCTCTACGAGCGGAGCAAACTGTGCCGGACGACCGCCGATAATCGCCAGTACGAGCGGCAGTCCGAGCAGGCCTGCACGCACAACCGATTCCGTATTGCCACCGCTGCCGATCCAGACCGGTAGTGGCTCTTGAACCGGACGCGGATAGATACCCAGATTGTTGATGGCCGGACGATGACCACCTTCCCAGGTGACTTTCTCCGAATCACGAATCTTCAGCAGCAGTTCCAGCTTCTCGTCAAACAAGGCATCATAATCATCCAGATCATAACCGAATAGTGGGAAAGATTCGATAAAGGAGCCACGGCCTGCCATAATCTCTGCTCGTCCGTTGGAGATCGCATCCAGTGTAGCGAATTCCTGAAATACACGTACCGGGTCCGCCGAAGACAATACGGTTACTGCACTGGTCAGGCGAATGCGTTCGGTCTGTGAAGCCGCTGCGGCGAGAATGACCGCTGGAGCGGATGCTGCATAATCGACACGGTGATGCTCACCTACGCCAAAGATATCCAGTCCTACTTTATCCGCGAGTACAATCTCGTCTACGACCTGACGAATACGCTCGGCGTGGCTGATTGTCTTTCCTGTCTCTGTATCCGGTGTGGTCTCTACAAATGTACTGATTCCGATTTCCATGATTATATCCTCCTATTGGGTGGGCTTTGCTATGTTAGCAAGCCATCGTTTGCTGTTTTTCAGCAAGCCGCCGTTTGCTGTTTTCAGCAAGCCGCCGTTTGCTGTTATAACATCACGTTATATGCTGTCGTATCGTTGTTGGGTTTGATATATTTATTGTGCTTATTATTGACCGTATGGAGTATACTGCATACTTGGCAAGCAGTATTCCAAAAATATCTTTAAATCAAAATATTATATTATCTTTATTTAAAACTATTTTTCGGTATATTGCAAGCATTATGTAATAATCGCTGTTTCTTTCGCCAAGCTGTTCTTTTCGCTAATAAGATGGAATACGCCCCCTGTTATTTTGAAAATAGACAGCATCCGTACAATGTCACTCTGCTATTTGGTCCTGCTGTATATTCTTTCTGCTATAGGCATCCTTATTGTGTACTGGTATGGGAAGTTATGTATGAAAAAGACACAGCCGCGTATCTGCACTGTGTCTTTAAAGGACATATTAATTCTTTTTTACAAATTCCGATTTGAGCTTCATGGCACCGAATCCGTCGATTTTGCAGTCGATGTTATGGTCGCCATCTACCAGACGGATACTTTTAACGCGGGTACCGATTTTGAGTACAGAGGAACTGCCTTTGACCTTGAGATCCTTGATCACCGTTACAGCATCGCCATCCTGCAAAATATTACCGTTGGCATCCCGTACCACGAGTGCATCTTCCGTGCTGTCCACATCTTCACCCGGTGTCCATTCGTGGGCACACTCCGGGCAGATCAGCAGATTGCCATCCTCATACGTATACGCGGAATTGCATTCCGGGCAGTTCGGTAAATCCGTCATACCTTCACTTCTCCATTTCGTTGTCAGATTTGTCTATTTTCCCACAGTAAGGTGCGGCTGACAATGTTTTGGGTATTCTTTTTGCGATGTATGGTTCCACGGTTGTCTGGCTGTGTAGTATATAGTAGCCTACGACATCGAACCATTATAGCCGCATCGTTCTCTTGCGCTGCGGTCGTTACATAGAATGACCTATCCGTGTGATACCCTGAAGGAGTGAATATGTTGAGCGATTCGATTCTGCGCGCTTTTACACTGAAGAACAGCCTCAAACTGCTGCGTCCGGCGGCGGTGCTCTGTTCCAGTGTGGCGATTATTTTCTCCGGCGTGTTCCCGCTGGCTGTCTATTATGAATTGTCGGTCTCCTCGCTTGTGACAACTGCGTTGCTGCTGCTGATTGGCTGTATTCTGATCCATGGTGTACTGACCCATGCGCTGAACGATTACGCCGATTATCTGTCCGGGACCGATCAGCTCAGTCCGGCTATGCTATCCGGCGGCAGCCGGGTGATTCAGGAAGGACGCATTTCTCCCGCTGCCCTGCACCGATTTGGTATCGGCCTTACGATTGTGCTTGTAGCAGCTGCAGCGATCATTGCCTTGTTCGGTCATTACGCACTGGCCGCCCTGCTGCTCATCGGAATATGGGGCGCGGTCTCCTATTCGCTGCCTCCGCTGCGTTTCAGTTATGCTCCCCTGGCTGGAGAATGGCTGAGCACGTTCCCGTCCACCTTTTTCCTGGGACTCGGCGGTGCCTGGCTGATGCTCGGTACATTCCCGCAGTGGGCCGTACAGAATGCGCTGATTAATGCGCTTTACTGTGTGGCCTGGGTCATGGTGCACCATATCCCGGACGTGGACGCCGATCGCCAGGCTACTCCGGTCAAACGCACCAGTGTCGTCTGGGCAGCAGACCGGTGGGGAATCGGCTACAGTAGGCTGCCTGCGCTGGTCTATCTGGGACTGATCGCACTCTGTGTCATCTGGTTACTGGGAACAGGACGATTATGGGGAGCCGCCGGTATCGCTGTGATGGTCGCTCTATCGGTGTACTGGATCTGCCGGATGGATGTACGCGATCCGGAGCAAGTTACGAACTGCGAGAAAAAGCTGCTGCTGCTCGCTGTAGGTGGAGCGGTATGGCTGGGGATTTTCATTTGAATATGGGATTGCAAATTAACAAGGACTTGCTGCCTGCTCAAGGCATTCGGCAAGTCCTTTGCTGTGGCGTAGAACGTTATCTGTATATTTTAACTAACAATATATTTCTATTATGTAAATATTATGTGCATTCATTCTGTTACAATGGACAACAGCTCTTAATCGAAAGGAGTACATATCATTGAAGAAGCCATTCGTCAGCCTTGTATTAGCTGGAGTTCTGCTGCTGTCAGGATGCAGCACAAATAAAGCCCGTGTAGTCAGTCCTATTACAGAAGCACTTACCGATACTCAAATAGATACTGTGTCTTCGCATCCAGTAAAACACCGGCTTATCGGAGCTTCTCCGAACAAAGAGGTGAAGCTCTATGCCCTTCAGGAAAGCAAAGGTACCGTTACACGCATACTGCTGGACATTCATGGCAAGCAAAAAGCATGGAACTGGGAAGCTATCGATACCGGTACCCCTCTGCAGGTTATGTATACCGATCTGACTGGCGATCAGCAGGAGGAAGCAGTAATTACGATCAATACCGGGCGGGGGACAGAGCTGGATACGTACGATGTTCATGTGATCCGGACATCGGATCTGACAGAAATTCCAGTACCCGAGGCTGTCCAAGTCGCCGAGCAGGAGACCAATTCCACGATCCAGAAGCAAGGTGACAGGCTAAATATTACAGTAGATATCCACGGCAAGAAATACACAGTTACTTATCCGGCAGAAGACGATGCTTACTTTGATCAGCTAAGATATGGATCGATCCGCATCTATTCGATTCAGAATCACCAATTGACTGCTACCGTGAGCGGTAATTACCATGTTGCTATGTTTGCAGGTGAGGTGAAGATTACATATCGTTACGACTCAGCAAGTCAACGATTTAAGCCGGATCAGTTAAAGTTTATTGCATATAAACACTGAAGATATCTTGGCTACGATAATTAAATCAATATGAGAAAAGCTGTTCATTTTACATACAATGAGCGGCTTTTCTCATATCTGTCTAATCGCTATGAAATAGTACGTCTATAAAAGTATACCGATATTTCCATAATCACCGATTTAAATACGCCCATGCATACTGCGCATACAGCTCTGCTCCAGTCGCCAGAGCATCTTCATCAATATTAAACTTCCCATGATGATGCGCCCACTGTGTATCCTTGTCGGCATTGCCGCTGCCGACCAGTGCAAAGCTGCCAGGTACCTCATCCAGATAAAAGCTGAAGTCCTCGCCGCCCATTGTCGGTTCTTCTTCATACAACACCTGTTCTCCAAAGGCCGCAGCAGCAACCTGTTGGACCAGCCGTGCACTGCTTTCCTCATTAATGACGGCCTGGGTGCCGCGTACGTAATCCAGCTGAGCCTTAGCTCCATACAGTGCAGCTACCTGATCGGCATAATGCTGCAACTGCTGCTCGATATGATCGCGGGTCGCCGGGTCAAAGCAGCGCACCGTGCCTTCGATCACGGCATGTTCGGCGATGATATTAAACCTTGTACCTACCGTCATTTTCCCTACCGTTACCACTGCAGGCTGTCTTGGCGCTACCGTACGGGAGACAATCGACTGCACATTCATGACAAAGGAAGAAGCCACAATCGCCGTATCAATACAATCCTGCGGCATCGCTCCATGTCCGCCACGTCCCTGGAATGTCACGGTGAACAGATCCGCCGAAGCAAAGGATGGGCCCGGACTACAAGCTACCGTATGGGTAGGCATCTGCGACCAGATATGAATGCCGAATACATTATCCACGCCTTCTACCGCCCCCTGACGCACCATCTCCCGTGCTCCCTGGGCGACTTCCTCTGCCGGTTGGAAAATAAGTCTCACCGTACCCGGCAGTTCTGCTTTGATCTCATTCAGCGCCCGCGCAGCCACAAGCAGCATGGAGGTATGGGCATCATGTCCGCAGGCGTGCATTTTGCCTTCTTCCTGCGAAGCATAGGGTAGCTGCTTATCGATTTGCTCGACCGATAGCGCATCCATATCGGCTCGCAGGGCTACAGTTTTGCCCGGCTTACCGCCCTGAATCTCTGCGATGACTCCAGTCGGTGTCGTCTTGCGATAGCGGATGCCCAGTTCATCCAGATAACTGCAGACGAATGCGGTTGTATTGACTTCTTCCCAGGATAGCTCGGGCTGGCTGTGCAGATGACGGCGTAGCCGGATCAGTTCTTCACCGGAAGCAGTTATGCTTTCCTTGATTCGGGCGTTCAAAATATCGGTTGGCAAGGTCTGTACTTCACTCATGATCGTCCACCTCCGTCAGCGATTTGATCGTTTCGTAGAAAATCTGCACTGCTCTTGCAATATCCGCTGCATCCGACCATTCCTCCGGGCAGTGGCTAAGACCGTTACGGCTCGGGATGAACAGCATCCCTACGTCGGTCACATCCGCGAACACCATCGCGTCATGACCGGCACCGCTGTTGATCGGGCAGTGAATAATGCCAAGCTGTTCGCTTTTTTCCCGGAGCAGGGAGCGGATATGTTCATTCATCGCTTTGGGTTTCATATATAGCTGCTGCTGCACCGATACGGTGATTCCTTCTCTTATATAGGAAGCAGCCAGTTCTTCTGTCCGGCGGATCAGAGTCTGTACATTTTCTTCACGTCCGGAGCGCAGATCCACGGTAAATACTACTTTGTCCGGGATCACATTGGCGCCGCCCGGCCACACATTCAGCTTGCCTGTTGTAATAACCGATCCATCCCCGGTTTCTACGGCAATACCCGGCAGTGCGGCGATTATACCAGCTGCGGCGACCAGTGCATCTGCACGCCGATCCATAGGCGTCGTACCGGCATGTCCTGCCTGACCCTGCACGGTAATCTCCAGCTGGGCCAGTCCGACAATCGCTTCGACGATACCGATAGGGATATCTTTCTCCTCCAGAATCGGTCCCTGCTCAATATGCAGTTCAAGAAAGGCACGAATCGTACGCGGATCACGGATTCTCGGGAGCAAAGTATCCAGTCCGGCCTGCTCCATCGCCTGAATCGTGGTGATTCCATCCTTGTCCTGCAGCTCGCTGAATGCTTGTTCACTCAGAATACCCAGCATGGCGCGTGAGCCCATAAGACCACCGGCGAACCGGGCACCCTCCTCTTCGACCATGGCGATGACTTCGAGCGGATAGACTGGCTGCACACCATTTGCCTGAAACAGGGCGGCCACTTCCAGACCTGCTACCACGCCAGCCGGACCATCGTAACTGCCACCATGAGGCACCGAATCAAAATGCGATCCGACCATTACAGCCGGAGCATCTGTCTGTGTACCTTCCAGCCTGCCAAAAATATTGCCGACTCCATCTTCTCTTACTGTCAGTCCATAACGGGTCATCTGCGCCTTGATATACTCTCGGGCCTGCATATCCTGCGGACTGTACGTAAGCCTCGTCGTTCCCTGTCCCGGTGTAGCCGTAAAGGCACTGATGGCTTCAATATGTTCCTCGATCCGCTGCTGAAGCTGCTTCATGGTGATTCCCTCCTTGAATTGATCTGCTTTATCCCGGATTGATCTGTTTTACAAAAGTTCTACGAAAATCCCTGCCAGGACTACCGACACAATCGTGACGGTGATAAATCCGCCTACCAGCATCGGTGGTAGCATCCGGCTGGTCAGCATTTCGCGTTCCTGCTCGTCTTCTGTCAGTGATTTTATCACTTCCGACGTAATGATGTAATCCGCCGGGAATCCGTATAACGCCGTGAGCGAGACGGAAAAGGCCATTTCCTTGCTTACTTTGAGCAGTCTTCCGATCAACATGGAGAACACATACATACCAATGACTCCGATCACAATAGTTCCGATCAGCTGCGGCAGAATCTGCACCATCATCTGCGGAGTCGCCTGCTTGAGTCCGTCGAAGATAAACAGCATCAGACCAAGGATGGCGAAGCCGAATCCATTCGCCTTTTGCAGTGCCTGTTTCTCCAGGAATCCTGTACTCGCACCGATGATACCGAACAGCAGACAAAGCACAAACGGGCTGATGCTCACCCATGGACTGAACAGTGTAGAGACCAGATAGGCCAGATAAGCTACCAGTGCCAGACGGAAGAATTTGAAAAACTCTGTATTGTACTGCACAGGCAGCCAGCGGAACATCCGCAATTCGGATTGCGCTTTGGACGAAGATGCTGATTGTCCACTAGTGGCAGTCGCAGCAGACTCTCCTTTGGCTTGTGCATTTGCTGCGTGGCTTGTTGTATTTTTTTCGGGAAGCTGACCACTGCGATACTGCTGCAATAATCGTCTTCCTTCTTTTTTCAGCATCACAGAAGTGAGCGGATATCCGGCAAAACCCTGCATTACGTAAATAACGATAGCAAATACCGACAGCGAAGCCAGTCCAGCTGCTTTGGCACCATCGGACATAATAACAGCCGATACCACGCCACCCACGAGCGGCGGAATCGCTACCAGCATCGTCTGGTAATCGAAAATAAACGTACCGATCGCGAACAGGAAAATGACAATACCAAGCACACCCGACAGCGCGATAATAATTGTTTTCCACTGCTGCTTGAGCTCACGAATCGATAACAGCGTACCCATATTGGTGATCAGCAGATACATCAGCATCGTCGCCACGGTAGACGGGATGCCCGCAATCGCTACAATTTCTTTTGGGAAAAACGTCCAATATCCGATCAGGAACAGAATGGCGCTAATAAAGACCGAAGGAATCCATGCCTTCGTACGCACCGACACTGCGTCACCTACAAACAAAATGAAAACCACCAGTACCAGAGCCAATAACTGTGACATTCCATTCCCTCCCTGTTGTGCTGTTGTATGGAACTAATATGTATCCCGCCCGTTTCTTTGATGTACGGCTAAGCTTCGCTGCCTCCCCTGCTGTGTTTTGGGCAATATTAATTGTTGAATATAGTACAGTTCACTGGATCAGTCAACCGAATTAATGCTTTAAAAGGATAAAATAATAAAAAGCCGATGCGACGGTTTGGGATTCCGTTGCATCGGTCTGTTGTTAGGTGTTGGTATACGGATTATGCAGCCGAGTTCTATAACTGTCGCTTCCATAGATACTTCTAACGAGGGCTTATAAGAGCGCTTATCAGATCATTACTGATCTTTATTTATAATCTGCATTCCTGAAAAAGCTATAATTAGCTATACTTAACATATTGTAAGCGTATACAATAAATGTGTGACATTCACTCTCTACTCTCACCGACACCACAACTGTATCTCTATTCACCAATTCAGAGGAGGAATAATGATGAGAAATGTGCACGGTAACAAAACACGCTTTTTACCCAGGCTGGGGGCGTTATCATTGTCGGTAATGCTGTTCTCCGGCATGGCATCCGGCGCAGGAGCTGCCACAGAGGACAGCAGCGACACGGCTGCCGCCAAAGGGAACCCGCAGACCGGCATACAGCAGATTACTATCAATGGGCAGCAGCGGTATCAGGAAATCGATGGATTCGGTGCATCCGGTGCGTGGAGTATTGATCATATCGGCTCCGAATGGTCGGAAAAGAACAAAAACAAAGTTGCTGACCTGCTCTTCTCCCAAGATAAGGGGATCGGCCTGTCGATCTGGCGCTTTAATATTGGTGCAGGCAGCGTAGACACCGATCAGGATATGATCAGCGATCCATGGCGCCGGGCGGAGAGCTTCAAGTCCGGCGAAGACAAGCCCTATGACTGGTCCAAACAAGCCGGGCAGCAGTGGTTCCTCCAAGCAGCCCAAAAACGCGGCGTGGAAGAAACCGTCGCTTTTGTCAATAGCCCGCCCGTATGGATGACCAAAAATGGACACGGCCAGCCGGACCCATCGGTAGGCAGCACCAACCTCAAAGAAGACTATATTGATGATTATGCCGTCTTCCTCGCGGATGTAATGGAACATTTCCACAAGCAAAAGCTGGGCTTTGACTATATCAGTCCGATTAACGAACCAACCTGGGACTGGAACCGTGCCGGACAGGAAGGTAACCGCTACAATATCGAAGATATCAAAAAAGTACTGATTGCTCTCGACAAAGAACTGCACAAGCGCGGTATCGATACTGAAGTGGATGCAATCGAAGCGGTTGAATACCTGTCTCTGCTGGATAACGACATGTACGCTACATATACCGGCAAAGCAGGCAGTACGTATACGAGCGGCAACGCCGGCGGTGCCTTTGAAGGCAAATACAGTGAATATATCAAGGAGATGCTCGGCGATCCGCAAATTGCCGGCATCATCGGCAACAAGATGAGTGCCCACTCCTACTGGTCTGACGAAGCCAAGCCGGGAGACGACCGCCTAGTTCGCCTGCGCGAGCTGGTACGGGAAAACCTCAACCGGTATGTGCAGGACGCCAAATTCTGGATGTCCGAATATTGCATCCTTGGCGACCGTGGCCCAGGACGCGATCTGACAATGGATACTGCGCTAGATGTAGCCAAAGTCATTCACTACGATATGGTAACAACCCAGGCTTCTGCATGGCAGTGGTGGCTTGCCGTATCCAAGGAAGATTACAAGGACGGCCTCGTCTATACCGATTACAAAAATCCGGGTGATACCCAGTCCATTATCGAATCCAAAACGCTGTGGGCACTCGGCAACTACAGCAAGTTTGTCCGCCCGGGTGCACAGCGAATCGACCTGCAGGGTGCTAATGATCCGAACGGCCTGATGGGATCGGCCTATTATCATGACGGAGACAAGCAGCTGTCCGTCGTCTTCGTTAACAGCAGCAACGAAGCCAAAACGATCCATCTGGACGTCACCAACCTGCCAGGCGGCAAGGACGTGAAGCAGTTCAAGCCGTATCTCACCTCCGACCATGCCGATCTGAAAAAGCAGTCCACTGTCTCGGTGAAAAAAGACATTACCATTCCGGCACGTTCCCTGATGACCCTGGTAGGGAAAAACTAAACACCGGATAACCCCCATCCCAAATGGTTGACTACACCATCAAAACCGAGCGATATAACAACGATGCGCTTTCTATGTATCGTATTGTTCTATCCACCAGAAATCTTAAAAGCGAAGTCATCTGTATCATGGATGACTTCGCTTTTTTTGGGGAGCAGCAGATATATGATGTTAATAATTAGATAAAATGCACACTTTTTACTAGAATATACGTCAATATGCTTAGAAAGGATGTGTACATCATACACAAAATAACACTTACCCTTGCGGCTTTCACACTGACTGCCGGCTTATTATCTGCTTGTAATCAAGAAACCGCAGTACCAGCTACGCCTCCACCTGCTCCTGCTAATACTCCAGCCTCTTCTGAACAAGATGGTGCTGCAGCAGAACAAACGACAGTAACAGCCCCAAGTACAGATGAGATGGATTGGAGTCAAATTAAAGATCCTCTGATCGACAAGGCCATGAAGGCCAAGTTGAAAGCAGTAATTGATGCGATCGTAGCCAAAGATGTTGACCAATTTCATGAGGCGATCGGGCAGGACTTGGGAACCGCACATGATTATTTGCTGAATAACACTATGAAGTTTACCCATCTTGATACTGCACATGAAGAAGGAGGACGTATTCTCGTCCCTGCTGCCGGTGAGATGCAGCTTCCCGGAGATCAAGAAGTGAATGAGTCAAGTTATACGTTTTATTTTGAAAAAGATCAACAAGGCGATTGGCAAATTGTATCGATTGATTAAGCCGGCTCATCCCAACAGCAAGCTGGAAAAGTCTTATGAGAAACAATGTAGCACTACTGTCGCAACAACCAGAAGCATTCCCAACGATACCCTTTGAAAAATACTTATCTTTTGAAATAACTAATCCAGACCAAGGAGCATCCAAATCATGCAGAACAAATATATTTCGACCGTAGTTCTGGGAGCCCTCATAGCTGGCACCCTGATAACATCTCCATGGGATCATCCAACCTACGCCGCCGAGACACCTATCCAGATCCAGGGAGAACACGGCACGATTCCATCGGACGTAGCTCCATATATTCTGAATGGCGTTACGATGGTGCCGATCAATGTTGTAAGCAAACTGGGAAGCAACCATACGTATGTATCGTGGAATAATACCAGTAAAACAGTAAGCATCACGGCTCCAGGTCAAAAGATCACACTTCAACTTCATCAGAATTATGCTATGCAAAATGGAACCCGAATCGAGTTGGCACAGCCTGTCACTTTAAAAGACGGTATCGTTATGGTTCCGCTCCGCTTTATTGGCGAGTCTATTGGTGTGAAAGTAACCTGGGATGCAGTGAACCGAATTGTATATATTAGTGAAGCCAGCTCGTCACCGGTTGATCCTGCGGAGACTTCTGCTGATTCGACCCTTCAGATCCTGTCCAAACAAAGAGCGAAAGTGATATATGATTTACCCAGAACCGAATTGCCAACAGAACTGCCTACAGTAGGGATGCAGACGGTAACCCACTATTTCCCGGTAGGACAAGCCAATGTATTTTTCGAAGCTATGCCTGATCGCATCAGCTATTATGAAGTGAAAAATAATAAAGCCAAAGAAATATGGTCAGCCAACTATAGCGGCGAATCATCTGCTGGCAGCAAAGGATTACCATTTGTTCCATCGCAAATCACGAAAGAAATAGGCAAAAGACCATCCATTACTACTACTGTCGCCTACTATCAATATAGCGCATCCGTATCCGATCTACGTTATGGCTTGATCGATACCGAAGGTAATAACACCGAACTAAGCCATACCGACCCTGCACAGACCAAAGAACGATTTCCTGTAGATCAAAAAGAACTGGCAAAGGTGCAATGATCTGTCGAACAGATAAATATCCGAATAAAAGCACGGAGGGTTTGTCGTACCCCATCCGTGCTTTTTTTGCTTAATTGGTTGTTGTAGTTGTTGTATCCTGAGCAGCATCGCGCTGTGGTCTGTCGCCTCCTCCGCCAAAACCGCCACCGTTCGGGTTACTGGTGGATACGCCGGATTCGGACAGCCAGGTGACACTGCTGGAGATATCAAAGTCTACGACTTTGGTGCCTCCGCTGTACGTACCGTCACTGTATAATCCGTCAGCTGCTGTACCGGTAGATGTACCGCCAGTGTACAGGGTATAGCTGCTGCCTTTAGCCAGATCCGGAGAGCTGACAACAACGTACTGATAATCTTTGTCAGGTGTGAAGGTCAGAATGTTACTGCCATCGCTGTCCTGTAGATGCACCAGTGTACCGGCTTTTTGAACTGCCGAATAGCTCATGGCTACCGAATACTGGGTGGATGCATCCGATGGAGCCTGCGCCATACCGGAGCTGCCAGATGCAACCAGATAACCGCCTGTCATTTCAAAAGTACCATCGTAATCGAGTGTACCATTACCATTATCGGTCGGACCGTTCACAATCACGGTACCGCCGGACATGGTGATCGAACCATTGGCATCCAGACCATCACCGCCTGCTTCGACATACAATGTACCGCCGCTAATATTCAGCAGTGCATTGCCTGCGGACTCCGGACCGCCACCACCAAAGCCAGTTGGTTTATCCGCTGGCGGTGCTGTCTCTGTAGTGGTCGTAGTATCTGCTGCTTGGGCTGCTGCTGTAGTTGTCGTCTCGCCTTCGGAAGCATTGACACCATCATCGCTGGCTATCACATGGGTATCGCCGCCCGCTACGTTGATTACAGCAGCTTCCAGCCCCTCGTAGCTCTGGGTAATATTAATTTTGCCGCCAGTGATATTCAGATGGGTCTCGCCGTGAATGCCATCGTCGCCGGTCGCCAGATTCAGTGTACCGCCGGTAATGGTTACACTGGCACCACTGTGTACACTGTCGTCTTTGGCATTGATATTAAATGTACCCCCATTGATTACAAGATCTCCGCCGGATTTTAATGCTTTGGCACTCTCGGATGTTGCTTCTGTAGTCGTATCTGTTGCCTTCGCTGCTGTAGTTGAAGCAGCAGTTGCTGCTTTTACAGGTGTCGCTGCAGTCGCATTACCTGTTGTGCTGGAGGATGTAGCTACTGTAGATGCAGATGTTTTGCTGGTAGATACAGCGGACGTTGTGCTGTTAGTACTGGTTGGAGCATTTCCCTGCTGACCATTCATCTGTGGAGGCGTACCGCCACCGCCACCAAAACCGCCTGGAGGCATGGACTCGGTATGTGCTTCTGCATTGGCACTGCCGCCACCGGTCGTAATATTGTAGCTTCCGCCGTCGGTGACTAGCTTGGTCTCTGCCTGAATCCCATCATTTTCAGCCTTGATCGTAAAGGTACCCTCGGTAATCGCCACGAATCCTTTTTCAGTATCTTCATCATTGGTAGCTTTGATACCATCTCCACCCGCAATTACTGTAAAGGAACCCTGTTCGATCGCAACCATATCCTTGCCGACAATTCCATCATCCTTGGCTTGTATATTAAATGTACCGGAGACAATCTTCAGATCGTCCTTGCTGGTAATGCCATCCTTGTAGTTGGCGTTCACATTCAGTGTGCCGGTACCGTTGATCGTCAGGTCTGCTTTGCTGAACAGGGCAGCGCTCGGTTCATCGGTCGTGCTATCCGCGAATACATAATTGGCTCCATCGGTGATCGTATTCTCCGTACCTTTCTGCAGGGTCATGATCACGTTATCCGCTTCCTGGATATCGATCGGCGCGCTATCGTTGTTCGTAATATTTACACCGTTCAGGACAATATGGACGTCGCCATCCCCCGTGCTATTCACTACGATCTGTCCATCAGTCAGCTTGCCGCTGATGACGTATGTGCCTGCTGCCGAGATCGTTACCGTACTGCCGGAAGCTTTGGCTCCCGAACCGGTAATGGATGCACTGCTGCCGCTCAGCTTGATCTGGGTCGAGCTATCTGTGCTCCAATCCACGCTGCGGTCAGCATCTTTGTACGTCACCAGATCGGCGCTGGTCAATTTGACCGGTGTCGTCACGGCCGACGTCGAGATCGTTGTAGTAGCTGCTGCAGAGGTATTGGTCGCCGCCGTGCTGGCAGATGTACTGCATGCTGCCAGCAGGGAAGCCGACAGCAGCAGCGCGCTTAGAGTCGTTGTTGCTTTTTTAACAAGGTTTTTGGAGGCTGGTTTGCTAAATAGACTGGACGTGGGGTGGGTTTGTTTTTGGTTTACTTTTCTCATAATGGATATTTCCCTTCCATAATTGACTGTATTGGTGAATTAATACTCGTTAGCTGGAGTGGGGCTCATCGTCAGTGACAGATCCAGATTGCCGTTTCGGCATTCAGTCTTACATCTTCTTTCTCGCATACTTAATAC
The DNA here is from genome assembly GCF_000346635.1 of Paenibacillus shenyangensis. NCBI lineage: Bacteria > Bacillati > Bacillota > Bacilli > Caryophanales > Paenibacillaceae > Paenibacillus > Paenibacillus shenyangensis. The sequence continues at coordinate 12,359 of NZ_AOIG01000014.1, read as the reverse complement.
TCGTTAGCTGGGGTTGGACTCATCGTCAATGACAGATCCAGATTGCCGTTTCGGCATCGGATTTCGTCCAAAAATTCTTTTTGGTTGGTTTCCTGCTTCATGGTGACGAGGTAGATTAATTCATACAGGCTGCCCAGCTCGGTTGTTCTGATTTTTTTCAGTTCATGCTGTACGTTGAACTTGTGGAATACTTCGTTAAAGGCTTCTTCGTAGCCCAGATTTTCGGGGATGGTGACTTTCAGGGTGCGCTGCATCGTTTTGCGTGTACCAAAGTTAAAGCGGTTCAGCAGGAACATCAGCAGACAGAGAATCAGGGTGAACAGGACGGCATAACCAAAGTATCCGGTACCGACAGCCAGACCGGCTGCCATGGTGAACAGAACGTAGGCGATGTCTTTCGGATCGCCGGGTGCACTGCGGAATCGAATAATCGAGAACGCGCCGGCAAGACTGAATGCGCGGGCGATATTGCTGCCGATCAGCAGAATAATGATAGACACAATCACTGGCAGCAGTACCATCGTCAGGGTGAAACTCTGGGAAAAGCCGTTCTGGTTCGTTTTCATATAAGTCAGGCTGATAATACCACCCAGAATAATGGATACCAGTATGGTCAACAGCGCGCCGCTCAGGGTAAGTTCGGTTGTACTCGCGCTTACTGTACTGTTAAATAACGTCTCAAGCATAGCGGATAGTCTCCTTCTCGTTCGGAATCTGGATAATGGCTGCAGCAGGAATCTCAATCGCCGGCAACTGCGGCTGAATCGTAGGAACAGCCTGATTTTTCAACATTTTCTTGTACTCATTGCCGTATTTGGAAAAGCTCGTCCGATACAGTCCATGCTTGGACAGCAGCCTGGACAGCCATAGCGGTACAGTGTTCTCCGCCTTGACCTCCATCAGCCACTGATCCGGCTCTAGCAGCTGTTCGCCGTAATCGCCTTGCTCCAGCTTCAGATCGTAGCGGCGGCAGCGGATATTGGTATCAAAGGTGATTCGCAGATCGCGGCTCTCCTTGCTGAATAATGCTTTACGGTCGTAGGACAGATACAGCTTTGGAGCAAGATCATACAGGCGGAGAAAGTAGGTGATTTCATTCAGTACCTGCTTGTTCATGTACTCCTGATATTCCGGCGCCTGACCGGTGCGTACGAATTCGTAGGCTTCATCCAGCTTGAGGGCAGTTCGGCGTTTGTTGACGAGACCGGTAAATTTCTTCTTGATCTCCATGTAGACTTTGGCATTGGCCTCTGGTACGCCATATGCCCGAAGGCGCAGCTTTTCTTTGTATTTGGGCTTCGCCAGGCTCGCCCGGATCAGCGAATCATGCGGCGTGTCATAGTAAATATTGCTGATCGAGTAAAAGTCATGCTGCTTGTTGTAGGCATCCAGCTCCATGTATTCCAGTAGATCACTGTAGAATGCATTGAACTTGGCAGTGTTCATCAGATACTTGCTCTCGTAGCGGTTAAAAACCTCAATAGCCATGGGGATCATTCCTTTTTCTTAAGGTACGTATGGCGTGTGCTGCCATGCGGGTAAGCTGTATGGTGTGGGACGTTTTGTCGTTGGTTGGTGTGACGTCTCTTGCTTATATTTGTATATTAGAAGGTCAACCTTTAGTGAATCTTAAATGTTTTACATGGCGTTAACATTTTTACATTTTTCTCGAATTGGGCTTGTACTTCATGTTGATCACCTGCTCAGGTAGGTTGGTTTGCTGATTGTTTGTCTGATGTAACGGGGATAGGCATCCGCTGGGAGAGGGTATACCTATATTGAGAAAAGCAAAAAGCCCTTTGCATGGCACGGCTCGTGGCATAACAAAAGGGCTTTTTGCTTTTCTTCTATTTGGATATGTAACAGTCTGTCATTGGTATGCAGGACAAACGAGATTATAGAAAGATTACTGTAGTTCGTCTTGAATGCGCAGCATCAATTCTTGTTCATAATCCATAAAATAATGACCTTCGGCAAATATAGTCATCTCCTGATCGGTGTGAAGATACACTGTATTGTCTTCATTGCCCAATCGCGTATTAGTAGTGAGAACTCCTTGCTCGCATAGAGCAATAATCTGCTTGGGATCGGGAACTTCGCAGATTGGATTGCCCGTCTGCAGATCATAGAGAATGCTGGAATGATCGGTTTGTTCTCTGGCGTATAGTTTCCCCTGCTTAGGATAGATTCTATCGTAAACACGATGCTGGGCAATTCGGTCTATTGCCTGCTGGTCGATATCATAAGTGATTAGAACCGAATATTCAGTATCAAACTGTTCTATTAACAAAATGATTTGCCCGTCTACAGTAATATAATCTGTAAAGGCCTCATTAGGTTGAGAGGAATGCAGTATGAATGGCGCGAAATCCAACTGATCCTGGAGTGCCATGGTGATCAACTTCTCTACTTCAATGAGTATAATATCTTCAGGCTCCCGTTCGTTTTTGAGCCAATCCATTCTTCTCTCATGTATCATATGCTCTCCAGTTTTGGTCCATACATAATCTTTTCCGGAATAATGATAAGGCAGCATACACTCCATATAGCTCCATATCTTATCGGCAGTAAAATAAATACATTCTCCAGTCAGGGAGTCGAGCAGTGCATCGTATCGTTCGTATCTGACCTTCCTGCCAGTTACCATATAGGATATCAGGGCATATCGTTCATTCAATGTATACATATGACTTAAATGTAAAGGAGCAGTCAGCGGCTCGATATCCAGCAAACAGGTATCCAGTGTGTGTACAAGAGTGCTGCTTCCTTTGACCAGATCCCTTTTATAGAAAAAGACCTTACTATAATCTTCACTGCATGCTGCGTAGAATAACACGGGAGCACTTCCACAGTTTGTACCCAGCTCGAATACTTTCTTTTGTTCAAAGCAATAAGCTACAGTTGTCTCTGTATCTGCATGATAGGAAAGAATACCTTTGTAAAACCATAAATCATCAATATGTGCATCGTAATCAAAATCATCATCCGACATGTCTACTTTAGTTTTCAGCGAGAACAATCGGGTATCATGGTACAAAAACTGCATTTGCATAACTTCATATTCATCAGGAATGGTTATGTAGGAAAGCTTCATGGCGGTTACCCTTTCTTGGGGACAATTATGTTTTATTACTTTTTGACCGAATGTAAATATAATATACCACTTCGCCAGATTCAACTGGCATCTATGCAGCAGGTTGGTTTCGTAGATAGTTAAGGTTAGTTAAAGGTATACCTTTTACAATAAAAATATGAACACTGTATAAACACCCTAGAACAATAGCTGCTTTTTTACTTATAGAATCACAGATCCATTCAAATTATTCCAAGAGGTGGCAACAATCATGCGAATACTAATTGTAGAGGACGAACTTCATCTGGCCGAAGCGCTGTCGCAGATTCTCAAAAAACACAACTACTCCGTAGATGCGGTGCATGACGGGCGCACCGGGCTTGACTATGCGCAAAGCGGGATCTACGATCTGCTGCTGCTGGATATTATGATGCCGGAGATGGATGGCATAACGGTATTGAAGACACTGCGCAGCCAGGGGGATGCGACGCCGGTTATTCTACTCACCGCAAAGGGAGAGATCTCGGACAAAGTAACCGGGCTCGACTATGGCGCAGACGATTATATCGCCAAACCTTTTTCGTCCGAGGAACTGATGGCGCGCATCCGGGCAGCTCTACGGCGTAAAGGGGAAGTGGTACCGGAAGACGGACTCAAATACGGCGATCTGGAACTGAACACCTCCACGCTCAAGCTGACCGTCGGTGGCAAGGAAATGAAGCTCAATCTCAAGGAAAGCGAGCTTCTGGAGCTGCTCATGATCCGCAAGCAGGGCGTTACGTCCAAAGAGCAGATTATCGAGAAACTGTGGGGGTTCGATTCGGATGTGGAGCATAATAATGTAGAAGTCTACATTTCCTTTCTGCGGAAAAAGCTGAACTTCCTGAACGCTGCGGTACGCATTACTACGATTCGCAATGTAGGCTATGTGCTGGAGGGAACCATCTGATGTTCAAGCAGCTGCGCAATCGCTTTTTGATTCTGAATCTGGCGACGATCTCGATTCTGATGCTGGTCGCTTTTGCCTCTATTTATATTATTACCTACCGGGATGTCCAAAATGATGTCCGCATGGATCTCATGCGAATCTCGGACTCGTATTTAAGACCTTTTGATGCTGGCGGTCAGCAGCCCCCGCGTAGTGGACAAGCGACGACAGGCAGCAGTGGCAGCCTGGCTGGTAGTCCGAATCAGAATACACCGCCGGAACGGGCGGTTGCCTTTATGATCGAGACGGACAGCAGCGGCAAGCAGGTAAACAGCAAATCACAGGTCGAGATTGACGGCAGTGTCTCTTCCAGTGCCTTGCAGGAAGCTATCGCCATAAATACCGATCAAGGTCAGTTTTCGCTGGATGGAAGCGACTGGGCATTTGTCCGGCAGCCGCTGAACAGCGGGCATCTGTATACGTTTATGGATGTAACGGCACAGCAGGGTATTCTGACCAATCTGATCTATACGTTTACCGCAGTTGGCGTAGTAATGCTGATCTTGCTCTTTTTCACCAGTCGATACTTTGCCAACCGCTCGATCCGACCGGTACAGGACGCTTTTGACAAGCAAAAGCAGTTTATCGCCGATGCTTCCCATGAGCTGAAGACACCGCTCGCCGTGATTAACACCAATGCCGATGTACTGCTCGCGAATCCCGACGACACGATTCGCAGCCAGTCCAAGTGGCTGCATTATATCAAAGGCGAGACCGAGCGTATGTCCCGTCTGACCGGCGATCTGCTCTACCTGACCGAAATGGAGGATGCACGTCCCACGATGATGCACAGTACGTTTGATCTGAGCGAGACGGCGGAGAACCTGATCCTGACGATGGAGGCTGTCATTTTCGAAAAGGAATTATCGCTGGAGTATGATATTACACCCGGACTGACGATCGAGGGCAGCAGCCAGCAGATGCAGCAGGTCATTATGATTCTGCTGGATAATGCGATCAAGTATTGCAATCCCCGCGGCAGCATTACCCTGACTCTGCATCGGCATAATCAACAGACTGTACTCTCGGTCAGCAATACCGGCGAAGGCATCGCTCCCCAGCATCTGGACCGGATTTTCGACCGCTTTTACCGGACGGATGCTTCGCGCGCACGCTCTCAGGGCGGACACGGACTGGGTCTGGCGATTGCCAAGTCGATTGTAGAGCAGCATGGCGGACGGATCGAGGCGAAGAGTATAGTAGGCGAATCCACAACCTTTTCGATATATTTGTAACCGCTACGAATCGCCGTATGACGGTCTGCCTGTATGAATCTATTGAACATACAAGAAGTCTCTTGCTTAACAAGAGGCTTCTTTGTTGTATGCCTCAGCCAACTCCATGATGGGTTTTCGCATTTCTTTTAGGTTATTGTCTATTTTCTCCACTTGACTATCCGGTTACGGTATACCTTATTTTAAAATAGAGAAACATACTATCAAGGAGAATCGACTACATTCATTCTCGGAATCCAAGGGGACACTATGACTTCTTTATTAAAAAACAAAGTATTTGTTATTGTAGCGGGGGCAGATTTACTTCAGCAAATGGGGATCTGGATCCGTAACATGGCGTTATTATTCTATATCATGGAGCAGAGCGGCAATAGCCCTGTTGCCGTTTCCTTGCTCACCATGTTCGAATATCTGCCTATTTTTATCTTCTCGCTGATTGGCGGTACGTTTGCTGATCGCTGGGAACCACGCAAGACGGTTATTATAGGGGATACATTGAGCGCCCTTTCCATCCTGCTCGTGATTATACTGGTTCACGCCGGTATCTGGCAGGCTGTATTTGTCGCCACTGTCATTTCCGCCATCGTCAGCCAATTCTCCCAGCCTTCCTCTTCTGTACTGTTCCGGCAGCATGTTCCTGAAGAGCAAATAGGCACAGCGATAGGTATTACACAGAGTATGATGGCTGTATTTACAATTTTCGGTCCGATTCTGGGGACTTTTGTGTATTCCCAGTTTGGTCTGTATTCATCGCTTATAATCCTAATGATCATTTTTATAACTGCTGCAGTCATTCAGGTGTTTTTGCCAAAGAAAATAAGGGAAGCACGTCTAGAGAAAACTTCAGCCTGGGCGGACCTGAAAGACGGACTACATTATGTATGGAGACGCCCCAATCTGCGTGTGATCGCTTCGCTATTTCTAATTAGCGGCATCTCTATGGGTTTGACCCAGCCACTGGATGCTTTTGTAGCCATGAACCGGCTGGGTCTGCCCAAAGAAAGTATACAGTGGTTTGCTGCTTCCGAAGGAGTAGGTATGCTGATAGGCGGACTGCTCGCTGCATCCATTACGGTATGGGTAGGACGCAATCGACGTAATGTCATGACGATTCTGATGCTGATATGGTCTGTTCTGACCGTTGTTGAAGTATGGTCGTTCTGGCCTCTGCTGACAGCTGGAGCGCGTGTTTTATCCGGATTGTCTGCTGCTTTCTTTGAAGTTATTTTCAGTGCAATCATGATCAAAGAAGTACGTAAAGAATATATTGGCCGAACCAGCGGAGTCATTATGCCGATCCTGATGGCAGGCATGCTGCTGGGTACAACCACATCGGGCTTTATTGTAAATCATTCTTCACTGTTCGTTGTATTTGGACTGTCTGCTCTGCTTACTCTGTTCTGCTGTGTTCTGACGCTCCAAATGAAGCAGCCACAGACAGAGACAGAAAATGCTCTACCCTCAGCCCATACAGCGCATAAATAAATATAAATCTCCAAATAGATAAAATGCGTGAACGGTTAGGAGCCTCTTTTACAAAGAGGCTCTTTTTTTGCATACTTGCTGCTTTTAATCGGCAAGACGGTTATCCATGGCATCTGACAGAATCATCCTCTGGATGAACTACTGATTCTCACCTGGTTTTTCGCTTTCTAATTGTTTGTTATCTGAATTTTGACGATACTCAGGGAATATTCTTCCACTTCCTGCATGGAAAATTACAGCAATCCCGGTTATTTGGGGTAAATAGTAGATGATTCACCCTTCTGCTCCATGTACTCCGCTGCCATGCAGCGTAACCATACTACTGATTGATGAGAAAGGAACATGTCCGTGAAGCGAGCCATGATCATTATCAACCCTTCCTCCGGCAAAGAGCTGGCGCTGGAATACTTGCAAAAAGTCGAACAGCTGCTGCGCAATGAAGCCGGATATGACGTTGTAATTAACGAAACTGCCAAGGAACTGGACGCGACCAATTTTTGCATTTCCGCCTGTGAAGACTGCTTCGACCTAGTCGTATCGATCGGAGGCGACGGTACTCTGCATGAGACGATCAATGGACTGCTCGATCAGAAGCACCGTCCACTGCTCGGTATTGTACCGCTGGGAACAGTCAATGACTTTGCCCGCGCACTGCAGATTCCGCTTGATCCGGATGAGGCGATTCGCACACTGACCTCTTCGCAGGTCAAAGATGTTGATATGGGACGACTCAACGAGCAGTTATTTGCGAATGTAGTCGCTGCAGGCTCCCTGGCCGAATCCCTCTCCTCGGTCTCTTCCGAGGACAAATCCAAGCTTGGCGCATTTGCCTACTTCCGCGAGGGACTGCGTGAGCTGGTGAATAATTCGGCAGCACCGCTGCGTATTGAATACGACGGCGAAGTCTGGGAAGGTGAATCTCCACTTTTCATCGCTACACTGACCAACTCGGTCGGTGGATTTGAGAAGATTGCTCCGGAAGCGACAGTCGATGACGGTCTGCTGCACGGATTCATTTTCAAAGATCTGAACCTGTTCAATACGCTGGCTGTCGGTGCTTCTCTGCTGTTCGGTCATCTCAAAGATCACCAGGATGTTATTTATTTTACAGCGCATCATATCAAAGTTACCTCTAACCAGCCGGTTCGTACCAATGTGGACGGCGAGGAAGGTCCGGCGCTGCCTATCGATATGCATATTCTGCCCGGTCATATCAAGGTCGTCGTACCGGAAGCGCAGGTTGTCTAATTCACGTCTGACGGGCCTGTCCAACATACCAGATGCTTCGGCGGATGCGTAAAGTCATATCAAAAAAGGATACCGACGCTATGCCGGTATCCTTTTTGCTATGTTTATCGATGTGCGACGATTTTAAATCGTTTGGAATTGGTTCTAATCCCCCGCTCGGTCTGATGTTCCTGTACAAATCGCTCCAGAATCGCGAAATCCTTCGCCTGTTCGCCAAAATCACGAATAATCGGTGCATGTTTGAGCAAGAAAATCAGATCTTCTACCGTTCTATAATATTCTACAGCATCGTATTCTTCACAGTGAATATGCTGAAAACCCTTGGCATGAAGCTCTTCTTGATACCGATTTAACAGTGTACCATCCGGTTGCCGCTCCTGTTCTCTGCCAAAAGCTTCTACCAGATTCCATTTGTCCCCTTCACTGACCTGCTGGGTAAGAAAGATTCCACCCGGTGCCAGTACCCGCGCCGTCTCGCTGGTAGAGAATGGAGCATGACGGCAGGATATGATATTGAAAAACCCATCCGGAAATTGCATCTCTCTGGCATCCATCTGCAAGATTCGTACATTACGTTTGTCCGATGCAGCCAGATTGGCAGCCGCTCGCTGCATCATTCCGGCAGACTGCTCAATGCCGACCAGCAGCAGAGCTTCATCAGCAAGCTCCAGCAGCGCCTCTCCACCGCCCGTTCCGATATCCAGCAGCAAGGCATGAGGCGTACATTGCTCGGTAACCTCTTGGTACAAATCCCAGGCGATCCCTTCTGACTCATACTTCATCCGGCTGAAATCCCAACCATTATCCGGTCCTACCCGGTCATAAAATGCTCTATATTCAAATTCATTCATCATCTGATCTCATTCCTTCTCTATTATAATGGACCTACGGTGTGTATCCGATTCGTGGATGCCGGTGGGTTGCCTGAAGACAGACTGCTCCCTGTATAGCTGGTACGCGTTTTGATCCAGCCCGGCGTCTACTTACTTCGAATCATACGGATTAGCACCTGTTCACCCCATTATACTGAGAATTAATTCCAGTATACCCTCATTGGCAGCTTATTCCAAATTCACCTTTATTCCAATTTTAATGACAATCCATCTTCAAATTGGCACCATCGTTGTCAGAACCAAAAATGCCAACCGCATAAGATCAGCGGTTGGCATTTTGAGAATAGCGCTCCATTCTGCTCACAGCAGGTGAGAGGGGGATGGATGCCATTATTATATGTTCGATTCAATACAGTATATTCAATTAACGATTAACGCCGTCCATTGACGTCACGACGGTCTCTGCGGCGCAATAGTCCGAGCAGACCCAGCAGTCCGAATAATCCGATCCAGCCCCAATCATTGTCATCGTCATCTTCCATATCCATGGTAGTCGTACCTGTAGTAGTATCTGTTGTTCCGGTTCCCGTGGTTCCGGTAGTACCGTTCATATCCGTAGTACCTGTTCCGGTCGTGCCTGTTGTTCCCGTCGTATCGGTTGTACCCATCGTACCTGTAGTGTCGGTAGTACCTCCGGTTGTACCTGCAGGATCAGTCGTTCCTGTACCGGTCGTTCCGGTGGCATCCGTTGTTCCAGTTCCCGTGGTTCCGGATGTATCTGTCGTTCCACCTGTTGTTCCTGTATCCGTACCCATGGTTCCGGTGCTGTCTGTTCCTGTTGTTCCAGTCGTACCCGTTGTTCCGCCAGCATCTGTACTGGTTCCTGTAGTTCCGGTTGTTCCAGCAGCTCCGGTCGTCCCTGTCGTTCCACCTGTGGTAGCAAAGGTAGGGGTTACTGCTGTCGCAGATATTACCAGTGAAGCGAGAAATACCAGTTGAAGTTTTTTGTACATGTTGTTGTCTCTCCTCTTTAATGGTGTAATGTTCCTGCTAGGCTAGTATTAACCTTTGACAGCATGTTCAAACGATTTCATACTTATTATTTTGAAATTATTGGATATTTAAAAAGACAGCATAAAAAGGCTGACTCTCTATCTCAAGGAGCCAGCCTTTACTCATTGTAGGCATATTTTATTCTTTGATTTCCACTAACAATGCAGCTTACCTGCTCTCTACTTCCGGACGGTACTCACTCAATTTGCCTTCATATACCAGCTGCAGCCGTTCACTCTGCCGCATATCATCCGGTGTGACGAGTGCCGGCAGTTTGTTCCACAACCGAATGCCGGACCGCTGCAGAATCTCTGCAACAAATTGGGAACAGAAATAGGAGTTGCTGAATTCAACTGGTTCCTTGATCGCGACGCCGATTACACCGAGCAGATTATATAGAAATTTCTGCTGACTGCGGACAAAAATCTGCAGTACCCGCTTCATTTTCTCCACTTCCCGGCTGGAGACCCGCAGCTCATAGATTACACAGGTAGTATTCGGATATTTGCTGTAGGTGCCGGTCTGAATATCTTCTCTCACAAATCCGCCATTCAGTGGATTATTGGGCTGCTTGCGGCCAAAGCTGTACAGCTCGGACAGTCCACGATCAAACGAGATTGAAGCGTGATTATAGGGTGCCTTAGTATAGGTCTGAATGACACGGGTAAATAGCGTCCCGGTATTGGTCAGCAGGATAAAGACAGACTGCTCGTCGGTCATGGTCAAAATGTCCCCTTATCAAGTTGGAATTATTCCTTCATAATAACATATGATTCCTGTGTTGGGAGTCGAATTCAAGACAGGTTGGTGATCGGTTGTGAGCGGTTCGTTATTTACGTTAATTCTGGTTTTCGCGGCTTTATTTATTTTGCAAATCGTCTATCTGATCGTGATCAAGCTTCAGCCGGACCGGGATTACAAAGTGATCGGCACCCGGATCAAAACCTGGTGGGGCATGTTCTTTATCTTTTGTCTCGCAACGCTGTTCAATCCGATCGTCTCGCTGCTGTCGCTGATGGCACTGACCTTTTTTGCACTCAAGGAATACTTTTCCATGATTCGCACGCGCAAGGCTGATCGGCGGCTGTTTCTATGGGCCTACCTGGCGATCCCACTGCAATTTTACTGGATCTACATTGGCTGGTACGGGATGTTTATCGTCTTTATCCCCATCTATGTATTCCTGCTGCTGCCGCTGCCAAGGCTGATTAACAAAGGGACCGGTGGGTTCCTGCGCAGTGTTAGCTCGACCCAGTGGGGACTCATGCTGATGGTGTTCGGACTTAGCCATCTGGCCTACTTTCCATTCGCGACGCCGGCGTATGGCGGAGGGCTGGTACTGTTCCTCGTGCTGCTCACCCAGCTGAACGACGTGATTCACTACCTGGCCTCCATGTACATAGGGAAAAGGAAAATCGTGCCGACAGCCAATCCGCATATTACATGGGAAGGATTCATCTGTGCCTTTGTAGTAACGACAGCTGTCTCTTATCTGGCCCATCCGTATCTGACACCATTTGGTTCACAATTTGCTCTGATCATCGGTATGATGGTTAGTCTGGCAGGGTTCTTTGGTAGTCTGACCATCTCCGTATTGAAGCGTGATTTGTTGATTGGCGACAGTGACCGTGCCGAAGCGCTCAAAGAAAGCTACCTCAGCCGGGTCGATAGTCTGACTTATACGGCTCCCGTATTCTTTCATGTGATCCGTTATGTATACGATTTTATGTGAATAGACGATCCAAGCATGAAATACATGCCCTTGTCTTCGATAAGGGCTATTTCTGCTATACAAGGTTATTTTTGAAAATATTCTGAAATAAATCAAAAAAAGTTTTTAAATAGACTTGTAATTATCTTAATTTAGTAATATTATAAGTATATAAGATTATTAAACGTAACTAACTACAAAAAAATAATTTAAATAAGAGGAGATTGTTATCATGAAAACCACTATTCAAAAAGTAATGTTGTCCACTGCTTTAGCCGCCAGCCTGGGAGCTGTGGCTGTTGTCGCACCAGTCGGAGGCAGCCATGCATTTGCTGCATCCAATACTCAATCCGCTCACGAAAAAAATAAAGACCGCGCAGAAGATCGCGCTAATAATGCTGCTTTCCTCGCTGCTCAGGCAGAACAATTTAACGCACTGTTCGGTACTCCGGAAGAAGTTACTACAACTCAACCGGAAAATAACGCTGCACCGTCTACAGATGCTACCAAACAGGATATTCTCGTAGTCGTTCCACAAGGTGCCAGCCTGACTAAAATCGCTGCTCAATACGGCGTAACTGTAGACGAACTGGTTGCTGCCAACAACCTGCTGCCTGCCGGCTACCAGCTGACTGTTCCACAAAAATAAGAACATGCTCCTGTCCTGTTCCGCAAAATGAAAATACGCTCCTGCCAGAGCCATTTCATATATAGCAGCTTTGCTGCATTAACG